>NZ_VFMM01000003.1:355893-711786 GCF_006715085.1 Kribbella jejuensis
CTTCGGCGGTTGGGTCGACACCCTGATCAGCCGGTTGATGGACATCTTCCTGGCGTTCCCGCTGGTGCTGTTCGCGCTGGCGCTGGTCGGCGCGATCCCGGACTCGATCCTCGGCCTCAGCGGTGACGCGTTGCGGGTCGCGCTGATCGTCTTCATCATCGGGTTCTTCAGCTGGCCGTACATCGGCCGGATCATCCGCGGCCAGACGCTCTCGCTGCGCGAACGCGAGTTCGTCGACGCGGCCCGCAGCCTCGGCGCGCGCCGGCCGTACATCCTGTTCACCGAGCTGCTGCCGAACCTGATCGCGCCGATCCTGGTCTACGCGACACTGCTGATCCCGACCAACGTGCTGTTCGAGGCAGGTCTGTCGTACCTCGGCGTCGGCGTCCGCCCGCCGACCGCCAGCTGGGGCGACATGCTGTCGATCGCGGCGAAGTGGTACTCGGTCGACCCGTGGTACATGATCTCGCCCGGCCTGGCGATCTTCATCACGGTGCTGGCCTTCAACCTGTTCGGTGACGGGCTGCGCGACGCCCTCGACCCGCGGTCGCGGTAGGACTTCTCTCCAATCAGGGAGCCTGGGCTCTCACAATTAAAGGGGTGCAAGAAGAGATGAGATGGAATCGCATCACGACGGCTACCGCCGTCAGTGCGGCCGTCGCCCTGAGCCTGGTGGCTTGTGGGGGACCCAAGGCGACACCCGGCGGCGGGTCGAGCAACGGCGGCGCGACGGCCGAGTTCAACGCCGCGGTCGGCAAGGTGTTCAACCCGAGTGACAAGAAGGGTGGCACGCTGCGGATGGCGATCACCCAGCAATGGGACTCGACCGACCCGGGCGACACCTACTACGGCCTGTCCTGGAACCTGGTGCGCAACTACGTCCGGCCGCTGATGACGTTCGCCGCGAAGCCGGGTGCGGAGGGTGCGAAGCCGGTGCCGGACCTCGCCGAGGCCCCGGGTGTGCCGAGCGACGGCGCCAAGACCTGGACCTACAAGATCCGCAAGGGCATCAAGTTCGAGGACGGCACGCCGGTCACCTCGAAGGACGTCAAGTACGCCGTCGCGCGGTCGCTGGACAAGGCGACGCTGCCCAACGGCCCGACGTACTTCAACGACTTCCTGCTGGACATCCCGAAGGGCTACAGCGTCTACAAGGACAAGACGCTCGCCGGGGTGGCCAAGGCGATCGAGACGCCGGACGACAACACGATCGTGTTCCACCTGAACAAGCCGTTCGCGTCCTTCGACTACTTCGCGCAGCTGCCGTCGACGGCTCCGGTGCCGCAGGCCAAGGACACCGGCGCGAAGTACAAGGAACACCCGATCGCGACCGGCCCGTACAAGTTCGGCACCTACAACCCGAACAGCGGCTTCGACCTGGTCCGCAACGACCAGTACGACCCGTCGACCGACCCGGACTCGGGCCGCAAGGCGCTGCCGGACAAGATCACCATCGCCTACAACGTCGAGGGCACCGACATCGACAACCGGCTGCTGGCCGGTGACCTGGACGTCGACCTCGCCGGTACCGGTGTGCAGCCGGAGACCCAGGCGAAGATCCTGGCCGACCCGAAGCTGAAGGCGCACGCCGACAACGTGCCGGCTCCGCGCCTGAACTGGACCGTGCTGAACAGCCAGGTCCCGCCGCTGGACAACATCCACTGCCGCAAGGCGGTGCTGTACGCCGCCGACCACGAGGGCTACCAGCGCGCCTACGGCGGTCCGATCGGTGGCGACATCGCGACGAACCTGATGCCGCCGGGCGTGACCGGTTCGGAGCAGTTCGACGACTACGGCTTCAAGACCGACAAGAACGGCAACGTCGACAAGGCCAAGCAGGAGCTGCAGCAGTGCGGCCAGCCGAACGGCTTCGCGATCAACATCACCTACCGCACCGACCGGGCCAAGGAGAAGGCGGTCGCCGAGACGCTGCAGCAGTCGCTGAAGCGGGTCGGTATCAACCTGACCACCAAGCCGTACCCGACCGGTGACTACACCAAGCTGTACGCCGGCAAGCCGGACTTCGCGAAGGCGAACCGCCTCGGCCTGATCGTCTACAGCTGGGGCGCGGACTGGAACGACGGCTTCGGCTTCCTGAGCCAGATCGTCGACAGCCGGGTGATCCGCGACACCGGTGGTAACACCAACCTCGGTATCCGGATCCCCGAGGTGGACCAGCTGATCGACAAGGCGATGTCCACCACCGACGAGACCGCCCGGAACAAGATCTGGGTCGACGTCGACAAGAAGGTCATGGAGCAGGCGGCGGCGCTGCCGGGCATCTGGGCCAAGGGCCTGCTGTACCGTCCGGACACGCTGGCCAACGTCTTCACCAACGACGGTCAGAACATGTACGACTACGCGGCGATCGGACTCGCGCAGAAGTAGTTGCTCTGACCAACCATCATTTCGCCAGCAGAGGTAGGTGAAGGCTGACGGTGACCGGTGATCAGCGATGATCACCGGTCACCACGCCGCGTACGGTGTTCGCATATCTGGTCCGCCGGGTGATCGGGGCAGTGATCCTGCTCTTCATCGTCACGGCAGTCACGTTCTCGATCTTCTTCCTGGTCCCGCGGCTCGGCGGCGCCACCGCGGACGACATGGCTTCGCGGTACGTCGGCCGCAGTGTCGGCAAGGAGCAGATCCACCAGACCGCGGAACGGCTCGGCTTCACCGATCCGCTCTACGTGCAGTACGGCCGCTTCGTGAAGGGCCTGGTCGTCGGCGAGGACTACAACTACGGCCCGACCACCGAGCACTGCCCGCCGCCGTGCTTCGGGTACTCGTTCCTGACCCAGACGCCGGTGTGGCCGGACCTGGTCGCGCGAATACCCGTGACCGCCTCGCTGGCCGGCGGTGCGGCGTTCATCTGGCTGATCACCGGTGTCGGTACCGGCGTCATCTCCGCACTGAGACGTGGATCCGTGCTGGACCGATCACTCATGTCGGTGGCACTGGCCGGCGTCTCGCTGCCGATCTTCTTCACCGGCCTGCTGTCGCTGTCGATCTTCAGTTACGGACTCGGCTGGACAGTCCAGGGCGGCACCAACCCACTCGACGAGACGAACCCGCTGTGGTGGGCGTACGACCTGATCCTGCCGTGGGTGACGCTCGCGTTCCTGTACGCGGCGGCGTACGCGCGACTCACCAGGGCCGGCATGCTCGAGACGATGAACGAGGACTACGTCCGGACCGCCCGGGCCAAGGGGCTGACCGAGCGAGACGTGATCATCAAGCACGGGCTGCGGTCCGCGCTGACGCCGATCCTGACCATCTTCGGCCTGGACCTCGGCCTGCTGCTGGGCGGCGCGATCCTCACCGAGACCACGTTCTCGCTGCCGGGCATCGGCCAGTACGCCGTCATCGCGCTGCAGGCCAACGACCTGCCGAAGGTGCTCGGCGTGACGCTGGTCGCGGCGTTCTTCATCGTGTTCGCGAACCTGGTCGTAGATCTCCTGTACGCCGTTGTCGACCCGAGGGTGCGCATCTCGTGACCGAGCCGATCGAAACCGTGTCCGTCTCAGACGTCCAGGACGCCCCGAAGCAGCGGGTTGAGCGCGGCGAGGCGTTCCTCGACGTCCGCGACCTCAAGGTGCACTTCCCGACCGACGACGGTGTGGTGAAGTCTGTCGACGGCATCTCGTTCAAGCTGGAACGCGGCAAGACGCTCGGCATCGTCGGCGAGTCCGGCTCCGGCAAGAGCGTCACCAGCCTGTCGATCATGGGTCTGCACAAGCCCGGGGTGGCGAAGATCAGCGGCCAGATCTTCCTCGACGGTCAGGACCTGGTCGCCTCCTCGCGCGAGGAGGTCCGGCTGCTCCGCGGCAAGCGGATGGCGATGATCTTCCAGGACCCGCTGTCGGCGATGCACCCGTACTACACGGTCGGCCACCAGATCGTCGAGGCCTACCGGGTGCACAACCAGGTCAGCAAGCAGGTCGCGAAGAAGCACGCGATCGAGATGCTCGACCGGGTCGGTATCCCGCAGCCGGACCGGCGGGTGGACGCGTACCCGCACCAGTTCTCCGGCGGGATGCGGCAGCGCGCGATGATCGCGATGGCGCTGTCCTGTGACCCCGACCTGCTGATCGCCGACGAGCCGACCACGGCCCTCGACGTCACCGTGCAGGCGCAGATCCTGGACCTGATCCGGGACCTGCAGCGCGAGTTCAACTCCGCCGTCATCATCATCACGCACGACCTGGGCGTGGTGGCCGAGCTGGCCGACGACATCCAGGTGATGTACGCCGGCCGCGCGATCGAGTACGGCACCGCCGAGGACATCTTCGACGCGCCGCAGCACCCGTACACCTGGGGTCTGCTCGGCTCGATGCCGCGGATCGACCGGGAACGCAGCGAGCGGCTGATCCCGATCAAGGGCACGCCGCCCAGCCTGATCAACGTGCCGAAGGGCTGCGCGTTCAACCCGCGCTGCAACTACGCGCACCTGAACGGCGGGCTCAGCGAGACCGAGAGTCCGGAGCTGCTGGACACCGGCGACGGCCACATGGTCGCCTGCCACCTCTCCCCGCAGAACCGCCGCGAGGCGTGGGAGACCGACATCAAGCCGAAGCTCTGAACGGGACCATCGTGACAACTACTGATGCTCAGTCGACTCCGAAGCCCGTCAAGGACGGCGGGGAGCTGCTGTCGGTCGACGGCCTCGTCAAGCACTTCCCGATCCGCAAGGGGCTGCTGCAGCGCCAGGTCGGCGCAGTCCAGGCGGTTGACGGCCTGTCCTTCAGCGTGAAGCAGGGCGAGACGCTCTCGCTGGTGGGGGAGTCCGGTTGCGGCAAGACGACCACCGGCCGGCTGCTCACCCGGCTGGAGACGCCGACGTCCGGCAAGATCGTGTTCGAGGGCCGCGACATCAGCCACCTCGGCGAGGGGAAGATGCGGCCGATGCGTCGCGACGTACAGATGATCTTCCAGGACCCGTACGGCTCGCTGAACCCGCGGCACACGGTCGGCAAGATCGTCGGCGCACCGTTCAAGCTGCAGCACGTGAAGACCGAACACGGCGTGAAGCGGGCTGTGCAGGAGTTGCTCGAACTGGTCGGGCTCTCGCCGGAGCACTACAACCGGTACCCGCACGAGTTCTCCGGCGGCCAGCGGCAGCGGATCGGCATCGCCCGCACGCTGGCACTCCGGCCGAAGCTGATCGTCGCCGACGAGCCGGTGTCCGCGCTGGACGTGTCGATCCAGGCCCAGGTCGTGAACCTGCTCGAGGACCTGCAGGACGAGTTCGATCTGACGTACGTGATGATCGCGCACGACCTGTCGGTCGTCCGGCACGTCTCGGACCGGGTCGCGGTCATGTACCTGGGCAAGATCGTCGAGCTCGCCGACCGCGTCAGCCTGTACGAACACCCGATGCACCCGTACACGGTCGCGCTGCTGTCCGCCGTACCGGTCCCCGACACGAAGCGCCGTACCAACCGCGAACGCATCCGCCTGCAGGGCGACGTGCCCAGTCCCATCAACCCGCCACCGGCCTGCCGCTTCCACACCCGCTGCTGGAAGGCCCAGGAGATCTGCAAGACGATCGAGCCCCCGCTGGTCCAACTGGCTCCGGGACATCAGACCGCGTGCCACTTCCCGGAGAATGCGACGCCCGAGCAGCAGGCGACTGCCGAAGCCGCCGCGAAGAGCTGATCAGTAGAGATCCGTGATCGCGCTGCCCGTTGGTAGCGCGAACGGCGCGTTGCGTGGCGGTGTGGTGCTGAAGCGGAGGGTGGAGAAGGCCGGGACGGCAACCCGCACCGCGCCGGATGCGGCGGTGACGACGAGGAGATCCGTCTCGGCCGACTTCGAGAACCGGCGCTTGCCAGCGGCAACGAACTTCTCGTCGCCGAGCCACTGACCGAAGTAGACGTGGTCGTACGCGTACGGCAGGCCGACCTTTCGTGCGCTCGCTACCTCGTAGAGCGCCAGGTCTGCCCAGCCTGGCTCGATGACGGGCAGCGCATCGGTCGGCTCTGTCACGAGGTACTTCGCGCTGGGCGAGAGGAACGCTTGCTGGCCGGTGAATTTGGCGGGCGCCGCGGTGGACACGGTGCGTGCGATCGCCAGACCGACCGCGGGCGGGCGCTGCGTGAGCGGCTGCTGGAACACGATCTGCCCGGCCGCGACCGCGCGGACCGCGCCAAGCGGCACCTTCGCGATCCGCTCGCCCTTGTTCGTGATGACGTCCCAGCGGTAGAAGCCGTCGTAAGCGCCGAAATACGCGAGGTTGCCGTCGAGGGCTACGACGCGCGGGTCGGCCACCAGGCTGACGTTCGGCGGGATCCGGTTGCCGGCGCTGGTGCGGACAAGCTCGCGCTGGGCGTTGACGTCGTACACGACCGACTCGAAGTGGTCGTTGAAGCCCTCGACCCAGGCGACGAGATTGCCGCGGACGTCGGCGGTCAGGCGCCACGTACCTTTGCCGAGGCCGCGTACGCCGGTGTGGTCGGCTAGGTGGATCTCGTTCTCCTGGTTGAGGAAGACGAAGCCCGCGTCGGTCTGGACGAAAGCGGTGATCCGATGGGGTGCCACGGAGATGGTCTCGTTGCCGTAGTGGAGGTCGGAGCCGACGGCGTAGGTGACGCGGCGCTCGGTGAACGGCAGTGACGGCACCCTATGTTTGCGTCCGGCGGCGATCGCCAAGCCGCCTCCGGCCAGGGCCACCGCTGTGCCGCTCGCGACGGTGAGCAGGCGCCGGCGGGAGCGGCGGTGGTTGCCGGCTGCAATGATCGCGGTCAGGTCGAGCGGTGGTGGCTCGACGCTGTCGGCCTGAGCGGTGAGGGTGTCGCGGAGCAGGTCGTTCATTCGGTCAGTCCCGCCTTCAGTACGACGTCGGAGCCCAGCCGGGTCCGGAGTTTCTTGAGCGCGTCGAAGACCTGACTCTTCACGGTGCCGACGCTGCAGCCGAGCACCTCGGCGGTCTGCACCTCGGTGAGGTCCTCGTAGTACCGCAGGACCAGCGCGGCCCGTTGCCGCGGCGGCAGGCGCTGCAGTTCGTGCCACAACCAGATCCGCGCGGTGCTGTCGTCGTCCACCGGCCGATCGGGTACGTCGTCGTTCGGCCGCTCGGCGTGCCACGACTTCCGCCGCCACCACCCGATCGCGGTCGTGGTGATCGCCCGCCGCGTATACGCCTCGGCATTGCCCGGATCCCGCAACCGGTGCCACCCGACGTACGTCTTCACCAACGCTTCCTGCACCAGATCCTCAGCCAGCCCCCGGTCACCGACAAGCAGGTACGCATACCGAAACAACGCAGCGTGCCGACTACCCGCAAACTCGGCAAACCCCTCGGCCATCCCGCCCCCTCGCTATCCCTACCCTCCCCGACGCGAAAACCCACGCAAAGGGTTGGGCGCTGAGGTGTCTAGCCTCCCTGGTGTGGCGGCTTGGGGAGGGGGTTGGGGGTGGCGGCTAGGAGGACGTTGGCTATTAGTTGGTGGCCGGCGGTGTTGGGGTGGTCGCCGTCGGGGGCCAGGAGGGACGTGATGTTCGAGCTGTGTTCGAAGGGGGTGTAGATGTCGACGTACGTCGCGTCGTCTGCGGCGGCTGCGGCGTTGATCGCGGCGTTGGTGCGGAGCGTGAGCTGGTTGCTGGCGACCCGGCCGCTGGCGGTGTACTGGCGCTCGGCGACGTCGCCGTCCTTGAACACGTTCCAGTAGCCGGTCATCAGGATCGTGGTCGGCTGGTTCTTCCGTAGCGTGTGAATCCGGGACAGGATCTTGTCCAGGTTCACGGTCAGCTGCTCGTACTCGTCGGACACACAGTCGGCCACGCACTGGCCGCTGGTGACGTCGTCGTGGTGGTCACCGAAGTCGTTCGCCCCGATCGTCAGCAGTACGACGTTCGCGTCCGAGATGGCCACCTGCGTGGTGTCGTCCTGGTCGAGCGCCTGCAGCAGACCGGTCGAGTCCATTCCGCCGACGCCCAGGTTGTTCACCGTCACCGGCGTGCGGTCGCGGTCGTGGAGCAGGTCGCCGTACATCTGGGGAAACGCCGAGCAGTTGCAGTTGGTGCCGGAGGTGACGGAGTCGCCGAGTGCCACGACCTGGACGTCTCCGGCCGGATGCGGCCGGAAGACCGAGCTCATCGTGTCGGCACCGCTGATCGCGGTGACGACGGCCAGGACGACCAGGCCGAGGGCGAGCCGTCGGAGTGTCTGGATCACGCGGTTTTCGTGTGCCTCGTTTCGTGGTGCTCGCCGGTGGCCAGCTGGGTGTCGTGATGGCTCAGCCCCGCGAGGGCGAGTTGGTTGACCAGCCAAGGATAGGCCGACGCGAACGCCGGCGCCGCGAACTGCCACACGTGCGTGCCGGGGGAGATCTCCACTCGGGACCAGATCCCGACCTTGGCCGCCGCGCTGGACAGCTCCTTCGCCTCGCGCTGATGGCGGCGTTCCTCGGTGCTGGTCAGGAACAGCCCGTTCACGCCTGTGTACTTGCCGTGCGCCTTCATCACCAGCAGCGGCTCGTTCTGCTTCTCGAGCGCCACGTTGCCGCCGTACAGGTCGTGCAGGCTGGCGGCCGGCGTACTCGTGTACGGCGCAAGGTCGCCGGAGATGTCGATGAAGTGGGTGAACACGTCCGGGTGCTCGACGACCAGGTCGAGCGAGCAGGTGCCGCCCATCGAGAACCCGGCGACCGCCCACTGGTGCGGGTCGCGGGAGGCGCCGAAGGTCTTCTCGACGTACGCCGGGATGTCCTGGTCGAGGTGGTCCGCGGAGTTGCCGCGCGGACCGTTGACGCACTCGGTGTCGTTGTTGAACTTGCGGGTCGCGTCGGCGAACACCAGGATCGGCGAGTACCCGTGGTGCTTGCTCGCGTACTTGTCTGCGACCTGTACGGCGTTCCCGAGCCGGACCCAGTCACCCGGGCCCCCGCGCTCACCGCCGATCAGTTCGACGACCGGCAGTGGGTGCCGGTGCTGGCTGCGGACGAACCAGATCGGCGGCAGGTAGACCAGCTCCTGCCGGTGCGCGAAGTGACTGTACGTGTCGGGGATGTCCACCGCGACGAGCTTGCCCGCGCCCGGCACCTTGGTCGCGTTCGCCTCGCGCGAGAGCCCCGCGATCGATACCTGACCCGGAAGCGGTGCATTCGCCCAGTCGTTCACCGCGGCGTCGATGGTCGGGTAGTAGCCGACGAACTGGTTGACCCCGTTCGCACACACCAGCGCTGCGAGCGCGGCCGCCACGACCGCCATCCCGCGCCGCCACCACCGCGCGGTCCGCCACCCGGCGGCCAGCACGATCAGCGCCGCCACCGCCAACCCGAACCACAACCACACCGAGAACGGGAGTGGATCGGTCACGCCGACGGCCGTGGCGCCCCAGTACGCCGCGAGCAGGGTCAGCACCAACGCCAGCCCACCGATCAGCGGCACCGCCCGCAACCGCCACTCCCGGTTGCGCCAGCCGATGGCAGCGATCAGGGAGCCGGCGGCCAAGACGTCCAGCATCGCCGGAAACCATCCCCCCAGCAGCGACACATTCATCCGACCCTCCGTACTTCGACTAGACCCAACCCCCAGACGCCGTACGTCAACGAATGGTTGGCACGAGAGATTCCGACCCACTCAGCGTTTACACAGGTGCGATCGCGTGACCGATCGATCACCGAGTGTCGCAGGCGCGGACAAAGGGGTTCGCGTTCGACAATGTCGAACGGCTGCCGTTGTACCGCGGGGTATTGGCTCTTACATTCCAGCCAGCCGTGGTCGTCACGGCGAGGAAGGGAGGACCGGTATGGCTACGACCGAAGCGGTCAAGGCGAAGACCCTTCTGGGGGAGATGGCGGCTGAGTTCGCCGGCACGTTCATCCTGATCCTGTTCGGTGTCGGTGTTGTGGCCCAGGTGGTCGCTGGCGGCATCGGGAACCACGACTCGATCGCTTGGGCCTGGGGCCTGGGTGTGGTGCTCGGCGTCTACACCGCCGGCCGGATGACGGGTGCGCACCTGAATCCGGCGGTCACGATCGCTCTGGCGGCGTTCCGGGGGTTCAGCTGGCGGAAGGTGCTGCCGTACTCGGTGGCGCAGTTCCTCGGGGCGTTCATGGCGGCACTGGTGGTCCGCTGGAACTACACCGAGGCGCTGCACAAGGTGGACCCGGGCCTGACGATCAAGACGCAGGGCGTGTTCTCCACGCTTCCGGGCAACGGCAGCATGGATCTGGGCGTCCACATGTGGGGCGGGTTCCGCGACCAGATCATCGGTACCGCGATCCTGATGTTCCTGATTCTGGCGATCACCGACCTGCGGAACACGTCGCCGGCGGCGAACCTGGCGCCGTTCATCGTCGGTCTGGTCGTGGTCGGCATCGGCATGGCATGGGGTACGAACGCGGGGTACGCGATCAACCCGGCCCGTGACTTCGGACCCCGGGTGGCATCGTTGATCACAGGCTACGGCGGGGCCCTCAAGGACCAGTTCGGGGATCTCTATTTCTGGGTGCCGATCGTGGCACCGATCCTGGGCGCCCTGCTCGGTGGGCTGCTGTACGACCAGTTGGTCGGGCGGTTCCTGCCGATCGCCGACGAGGACGAGGAACCCGGCCGGATCCCCGAGGAGAACACGACCGCATGACAACTGACGTGCTGTGTGAGGAGAGGACTTTCCATGGCTGACTTCGTCGGTGCCGTCGACCAGGGCACCACGAGCACCCGTTTCATGATCTTCGACCACTCGGGCAACGAGGTGGGCATCCACCAGTTGGAGCACGAGCAGATCCTGCCGCAGGCCGGCTGGGTCGAGCACAACCCGCTGGAGATCTGGGAACGCACCAGCTCGGTGATCCGGACCGCGATGAACGCGCAGGGTCTGCAGTCGAGCGACCTGGCCGCACTCGGCATCACCAACCAGCGCGAGACCGCGGTGGTCTGGAACCGCAAGACCGGCCGGCCGTACTACAACGCGATCGTCTGGCAGGACACCCGGACCGACCGGATCGCCTCCGCGCTGGAGCGCGAGGGCAAGGGCGACGTGATCCGGCAGAAGGCCGGTCTGCCGCCGGCGACGTACTTCTCGGCCGGCAAGGTGCAGTGGATCCTGGAGAACGTGGACGGGGTTCGCGAAGCCGCCGAGGCCGGGGATGCGGTCTTCGGCAACACCGACACCTGGCTGCTGTGGAACCTGACCGGCGGTACGGAGGGCGGCGTGCACGTCACGGACGTCACCAACGCCAGCCGGACCATGCTGATGAACCTCGAGACCCTGGACTGGGACGACGAGCTGATCAGCTTCTTCAACATCCCACGGTCGATGCTGCCGGAGATCCGGCCGTCGTCGGACCCGAACAAGTACGGCGAGACGCTGGCCAACGGCCCGCTCGGCGGCGTCGTGCCGCTGACCGGCGACCTCGGCGACCAGCAGGCGGCCACCGTCGGGCAGGTGTGCTTCAACCCTGGTGAAGCGAAGAACACCTACGGCACCGGCAACTTCATGCTGCTGAACACCGGTACCGAACTGGTCCGCTCCAAGGCGGGTCTGCTGAGCACGATGTGCTACAAGTTCGGCGACGAGGCGCCGGTGTACGCGCTGGAGGGTTCGATCGCGGTCACCGGTTCCGCGGTGCAGTGGCTGCGCGACCAGCTCGGCATCATCTCCGGCGCGGCCGAGATCGAGACGTTGGCCAAGCAGGTGCAGGACAACGGCGGGGTGTACTTCGTACCGGCGTTCTCCGGCCTGTTCGCGCCGTACTGGCGCTCCGACGCCCGCGGCGCGATCGTCGGTCTGTCCCGGTTCAACACCAACGCACACCTGGCCCGCGCGACACTGGAAGCGATCTGCTACCAGAGCAAGGACGTCGCCGACGCGATGGAGAAGGACTCCGGCGTGCACCTCGAGGTGCTGAAGGTTGACGGCGGCGTCACGGCGAACGAGCTGGCCATGCAGATGCAGGCCGACATCCTCGGCGTACCGGTGAGCAAGCCGGTCGTCGCGGAGACCACCGCTCTCGGAGCGGCGTACGCGGCCGGGCTCGCCGTGGGCTTCTGGAAGAACAAGGAAGAGCTCGTGCAGAACTGGAACGAGGACAAGCGGTGGGAGCCGCAGTGGGACGACGAGCAGCGCACCCAGGGGTACGCCGGATGGCAGAAGGCCGTCCAGCGCACGCTTGACTGGGTCGACGTCGACTGAACCGGACAGCGGTAGGAACCACGGATCGGAAGGACGGCACAAAGTGGCTGTAGTAGCTCTGTCACCGCAAGCAAGGGCCGACGCGATCGACGCGATGGCCGACGGACGCGAACTGGACGTCCTGGTGATCGGTGGCGGGGTGGTCGGCACCGGGTCGGCGCTCGACGCCGCCACCCGCGGCCTGACCACCGGACTGCTGGAGGCGCGTGACTTCGCGAGCGGCACCTCCAGCAGGTCCAGCAAGCTGATCCACGGTGGCCTGCGCTACCTGGAGATGCTCGACTTCCGGCTCGTGCACGAGGCGTTGCAGGAGCGCGGTCTGCTCCTGCAACGCCTGGCACCGCACCTGGTCAAGCCGGTCCCGTTCCTGTACCCGCTCCAGCACCGCTGGTGGGAGCGGTTCTACGCCGGTGCCGGCGTAGCCTTGTACGACGCGATGGCGGTCAGCTCGGGTCTCGGTGCCGGGCTGCCGATCCACCGGCACCTGACCCGGCGCGGCGCGATGCGGCTGGTTCCGTCGCTGAAGAAGTCCGCCCTGGTCGGCGCCTTGCAGTACTACGACGCCCAGGTCGACGACGCCCGGCACACGATGGAGCTCGCGCGGACGGCAGCGTCGTACGGCGCTTTCGTCGCGAACCGGGTGAAGGTGACCGGGTTCCTCCGCCAGGGTGAGCGGGTCACCGGCGTCCAGGCGAAGGACCTGGAGAGCGGTCGCGAGTTCGAGGTTCGGGCGAAGCAGGTCGTGAACGCGACCGGCGTGTGGACCGACGACACCCAGGCGATGGTGGGGGAGCGCGGCCAGTACCACGTCCGCGCGTCGAAGGGCATCCATTTGGTCGTACCCAAGGACCGGATCCAGTCCAGCACCGGGATGATCCTGCGGACCGAGAAGTCGGTGCTGTTCATCATCCCGTGGGGCCGGCACTGGCTGATCGGCACGACCGACACCGACTGGCACCTGGACAAGGCGCACCCGGCCGCGACCAGCAAGGACATCGAGTACCTGCTCGACCACGTCAACGCCGTGCTGACCACACCGTTGACCCGCGAGGACGTCGAGGGCGTGTACGCCGGTCTGCGGCCGCTGCTCGCCGGTGAGTCGGAGAGTACGTCGAAGCTGTCCCGCGAGCACGTCGTCGCGCACGCGGCCCCCGGCCTGGTAGTGGTTGCCGGTGGCAAGTACACGACGTACCGGGTGATGGCCAAGGACGCGATCGACGCGGCCGCGGACGCACTCGACGGGCGCGTCCCGCGCAGCGTCACGAAGAACATCCCGCTGGTCGGCGCGGACGGCTACCAGGCGCTCTGGAACCAGCGGCACCTGATCGCCCAGCGGTCCGGGCTGCACGTCGCGCGGATCGAGCACCTGCTCAACCGCTACGGCGCGCTGATCAGCGAAGTACTCGAGCTGGTCGCCGAGGATCCGTCGCTGGGCGAGCAGCTGCCCGGCACCCAGGACTACCTCAAGGCCGAGATCGTGTACGGCGCCAAGGCCGAGGGCGCCCGGCATCTCGACGACATCCTGGCCCGCCGGACCCGGATCTCGATCGAGGCCTGGGACCGTGGCGTCGGTGCCGCCGAGGCGGCCGCCCGGCTGATCGCGCCGGTCCTCGGTTGGGACGAGCAGGCGATCGAGCGCGAGGTGTCGTTCTACCTCCAGCGGGTGCAGTCCGAACGCGACTCGCAGGACCAGCCCGACGACGAGTCGGCCGACAAGGTCCGCCTCGAGGCACCCGACATCGTTTCTCCGGCCTAGCTCCGACGGGGAGGGTCGCACGGCCCTCCCCGGTCACGCCTCGTGGTCCTCCGGGCGGATCCAGTTGAAGGTCCGCTGCACAGCGGCCTGCCAGTTCGCGTACTCCGCGGCGCGGCGGGCCGGATCCATGTGTGGCATCCACTGCCCGGCGCGGTGCCAGTTGCTGCGCAGGCCCTCCAGGTCGGGCCAGTACCCGACCGCGAGACCGGCGGCGTACGCGGCGCCCAGCGACACCGTCTCGGTCACCATCGGCCGGACCACGCGCACGTCGAGCAGGTCCGCGATGAACTGCATCAGCAAGTTGTTCGCGGTCATCCCGCCGTCGACCTTCAGCGCCGTCAACGCGATCCCGGAGTCGGCGTTCATCGCGTCGACGACCTCGAGCGTCTGGAACCCGGTCGCCTCGAGCACCGCGCGGGCCAGGTGTCCCTTGGTGATGTACCCCGTCAGCCCGGCGATCACCCCGCGCGCCTCGCTCCGCCAGTGCGGCGCGAAGAGCCCGGAGAAGGCCGGCACGATGTACGCGCCGCCGTTGTCCTCGACGGTCCGCGCCAGCGTCTCGATCTCGGCCGCGGTGTGGATCATCCCGAGCCCGTCGCGGAACCATTGCACCAGCGATCCGGTGACCGCCATCGAGCCTTCGAGCGCGTACGACGCCGGGTGGTCGCCGATCCGGTACGCGACCGTGGTCAGCATCCCGTGCTTGGACCGGACGATCTCGTGGCCGGTGTTCATCAGCAGGAACGACCCGGTGCCGTACGTGCACTTCGCCTCGCCCGGGCTGAAGCACGTCTGCCCGAACAGCGCGGCCTGCTGATCGCCGAGCGCGGCGCCGATCCGGACCCCGGGCAGTACTTCGGTGGCGGTCGCGAAGACGCCCGACGACGGGCGGATCTCGGGCAGGATCGACCGCGGCACGTCGAAGGCCGCGAGCAGCTCGTCGTCCCAGTCGAGGGTCTCGATGTTCATCAGCATGGTCCGGCTGGCGTTCGTCACGTCGGTGGCATGCAGCCCGCGGGTGAAGTTCCAGATGAGCCAGGTCTCCATCGTGCCGAACAGGATCTCGCCGCGCTCGGCCCGGGCCCGCAATCCAGGCGTGTGGTCGAGCATCCAGCGGATCCGCGGCGCCGAAAAGTACGTCGTCAGCGGCAGCCCGCAGCGGTCCGCGAACCGGTCCGGGCCGTCCTCGCCCGCGAGGTCGGTGACGAGGCGGTCGGTACGGGTGTCCTGCCAGACCACCGCATGCCCGATCGGCCGGCCGGTCCGGCGGTCCCAGAGCAGGCTGGTCTCCCGCTGGTTGGTGATGCCGATGGCAACGACCTGGGACGGCTCGGCCCCGATCTGCTTGATCGCCAGCGGTACCACCCGGGTGACGTTCCGCCAGATCTCCTCGGCGTCGTGCTCCACCCACCCCGGCCGCGGGAACAGCTGGCGGTGCTCCCGCTGCGCGACCGACACCAACCGCCCCCGCCGGTCGAACAGGATGCACCGGGTCGAGTTCGTCCCCTGATCCACCGCAGCCACATACTGCTCAGCCATTCCCGATCCCCCCACTCGCCCCACGGCCCCGGCCAACCGCCCTCGACCCAGCCCGCCACCCGCGGAGATGTCCGCTCGAGGTAGTGGTTGTCTGCCCTGGTGCCGGCAGGAAACCTCCAACCGTCCGCTCGCCATGGCGGGCGGTGGGGCGGGTCATGCGTCGTCCCGCAGGTCTCGGGCGATGGCGTCGGCGGTGGCACGGACCATCGTGACCAGGTCGTCGCGGTGCCGGAGCCGGCTGTCGCAGATCCGCTCGATCCGGCCGGCCAGGCCGACGGCGCCGACGACCAGGCCGCCGAGGCCCCGGATCGGCGCCGCGATACCGGCGAGCTCGACCGTGTGCTCCTCGAACTCGGTGGCCCAGCCCCGCGCCCGTACCGTGGCCAGCTCCTCGCTCAACCTGACCGGATCGGTGATCGTCCGCGTCGTGAACGCCTCCAGCCGCCGCGGCCGGGACGCGGCACTCGTGTCGTACGCGAGCACCGCCTTCCCCAGCGCGGTCGCGTGCGGCGGGAGCGTCGTACCGACGTCGAGGTCCTGGTCGCTGTCGTCCGGCCGGAAGACGTGGTGCACGACCTCGACCTTGCCCTCGACCAGCCGCCCGACCCGCACGACCTCACCGCTGCGGGACGCGAGCGAATCGGCCCAGTTGATCGCCTGGCTGCGCAGTTCGTTCGGATCGAGGTAGCTCTCGCCGAGCCGGCCGAACGCGTCGCTCAGGTGGTAGTGCGCGCCGCTGTGGTCCTGCTCGACGAACCCGACCTGGTGCAGCGTCCGGAGGATCCCGTGCACGGTCGGTTTCGCCAGGCCGAGGGCGTTCGCGAGGTCGGCGACCCCCAGCCCGTCAGGCGCGGCGGCGAGCAGTCGCAGCACCGCCGCGGCCCGCTCGATCGACTGCACGGTCCCCGGCACACCGGCAGGCTACCTGTGAATCACTGGTCTGGCTCCACCTCACGGGTCACGTCACTCAGCTGCAATCGCACGCAACACGTCGAGCCGTGCGGCCCGCCGTGACGGCCAGACCGCAGCGAGTACGGCGAACAGGACCGCGACCCCGACCGCCAGCGCGAGCTGCCCGACCGGAACCACCCGGACGCCGAGCCCACTGCCGGCCATCGCCGCCTGGATCGCGACCCCGAACACGACTCCGATCAGCAGCCCCAGCAACGCCCCGAGCAACGTGATCGCGACCGACTCGATCCGCAGCATCCGCCGCAACTGGACCCGGTCCATCCCGATCGCCCGCAGCAGCCCGATCTCCCGGGTCCGCTCGATCACGCCGAGCGCCAGAGTGTTCACGATCCCGAGCAGCGCGATCAGGATCGCCATCGTGAGCAGGAACCCGACTGCGGCCAGGACCGCGTCCACCGGTTGCATCGCGCCGGCGGCGTACGCCTTCTGGTCGCGGACCTGCAACGACGGGTAGTCCTTCAGCCTGTCCAGGACCGCGGCCCGGACCGTCGCGATCTCCTTGCCGTCAGCAACATCGACGTACAGCAGGCTGTCGGCCGGCGGGCCGCCGAGCTGTTCGTACGTCGCGAGCGAAAGGACGACGGCGTTGAGCTGGCGGTTCGGCGAAAGGATGCCGCCGACGGTCAGTCGGCGAACACCGCCCGTGGTCTTCAGGTCGAAGCTCGTGCCGACGGTCAGGCTGAGTGTCTTGGCGAGGTTGCGGGGGAGGACCGCCTGCCCGGCGGCCAGCGCCGCGGCCGACCCGCTGTCGAACTTGGTGACGATCGGGCCGTCCAGGGTGCCGTCACTGACTCCGGTGACCTTGACGTCGGTGTCGCCGACTTGGCCGGTCTCCTGCCGGACCCGGTGTACGGACTGCACCCCCGGCACCTCGGCGGTCCGGTCGCCGACCTGGGCGCTGAAGTTCGGCGTGCCGTTGTTCGTGACGACGAGGTCCGACGTACCGAGCGCCTCGAGCACGGACTGGTTGATCGACGCCTTCGCGGACGCGCTGATCACCATCAGGCCGCAGATCAGCGAGACCGAGATCATCAGCGCGGACGCGGTCGCCGCCGTACGCCGCGGGTTCCGCTCAGCGTTGCGGCGCCCGAGGGTGACCGGGGCGCGGCGTCCGAACGGGAACATCAGCACCCTGACGACGTACCGGCTGATCAGCGGGCTGAGCATCACCACGGCGAGGACCGCGAGGCCGGCGCCCATCCCGATCAGGACGGCTCCGGGCAGGTCGCCCGCGGCCACGCCGATCGCGACGAACAGCACGGTCATCAGCAGCATGAAGCCGCCGATCGACCCGCGGACGAGCAGCGAGCGTTCCGGGACCTGGACGTCGTCGCGCATCGCGGCGATCGGCGGGAGCTTCCCGGCCCGGCGGGCTGCCGGCGCGGCCGCCGCGACCGTGACCCCGATGCCGATCACGTAGCAGGCGATGATCGTGCCCGCGCTGACCTCCAGGCCGGCGCTCGGGATCCGCAGGTTGAACCTCTGGTACATCAGCCGGACTCCGGCCGCGACCCCGATCCCGATCAGCAGCCCGAGGGTCGAGCCGAGGAAGCCGATGATGACGCTCTCGGTGAGGATCGTCCTGGTGACCTGACTCCGGGACGCGCCGATCGCCCGCAGCATCGCGAGTTCCTTGCCGCGTTGCGCGACCACCATCGCGAACGTGTTGACGATCAGGAACGTACCGACGAACAGCGCGAGCCCGGCGAACAGCGCCAGCACCAGGCTGAAGCTTCCGAAGGTGGTGTCGAGGTCGCGCTTGCCGTCCGCCGCCACCTGCTGCGCGGTCCGGACCTTGACCTGGTCCCCGAGCGCCTTGCTGATCGCCTGACCGACGGTGTTCGGATCGGAGCCGGGCTTCAGGGCGACCGTGATCGAGGTCCAGCCCGCCTTGCCGAGCAGCAGGCGTTGTGCGGTCGCGCCGTCGAAGCTGACCAGCGGGGCACCCGCGGCGGGGCCGGCCGCCGCTGAGGTCGTGATCGCGGTGAGGGTGGCGGTGACGGCCTTGGCCGGGGTGACGATCCGGACCGCGTCACCGACGCTGTACCCGGCCCGCGACGCGGTGGACTGGTCGAGCGCGAGCTGCTGCTCGCCCCACGGCGCGGTGCCGGTGATCACCCGGAACGGCGCGGCCCCGATGACGCGCGGCCAGGAGGCGCCGAACGTGGTCAGCCCGTAGTTCTCGACCTCCTTGCCGGCCGGGTCGAGGACCTGTACGTCGCCGACGAGCAGCTGCGGTATGGCGTCGGCGACGCCCGGTACGGCGAGGATCTGGTCGGCGAGGCTGTTCTGGAAGGTCGCGGGCGTGTCGTCGGCGGCCTTGATCGGGGACGTCGGCGTGACCGTGATGTCCGCCGTACTGACCTCGAAGTTCTTCTTCAGGGCTGTGGACAACGAGTCCGTGAACACCATCGCGCCGCTCGCGAACGAAATGCCGAGCGTGACGGCGACCGTGCACAGGACGAAACGCAGCCGGTGCGCGAGCACCGAGCGGAGGCCGAGCTTGAACATCAGCGAACCGGCTCGCCGACGTTCGGCCCCGGGTCCAGCTGCTTCATCCGATCGAGCACGGACTCCGCGGTCGGATCGGTCAGCTCGGACTGCAGCTCGCCGTCGGCCAGGAACAGGACGCGGTCCGCATATGACGCGGCGGTCGGGTCGTGGGTGACCATCACGACGGTCTGGTCGAACTCGCGGACCGAGCGATGCAGGAAGTCGAGGACATCGGCGGAGGAGCGGGAGTCCAGGTTGCCGGTCGGCTCGTCCGCGAACACCACCTCCGGGCGGGACGTCAACGCGCGGGCGCAGGCGACGCGCTGCTGCTGACCGCCGGACAGCTGCGACGGCCGGTGACCGAGGCGGTCTGACAGGCCGATCGCGTCGATGACCGTGGCCAGCCAGTCCTGGTCGGGTTTGCGGCCGGCGAGATCGAGGGGGAGCGTGATGTTCTCCAGCGCGGACAGCGTCGGGACCAGGTTGAACGCCTGGAACACGAACCCGATCCGGTCCCGGCGCAGCTGCGTGAGCTGCTTGTCGGGCAGCCTGGCCAGGTCGACGTCGCCGAGCAGCACCGTGCCGTCGGACGGCCGGTCCAGACCGGCGAGGCAGTGCAGCAGCGTGGATTTGCCGGAGCCGGACGGGCCCATGATCGCGGTGAAACGTCCCTTGCCGAAGTCCGCGCTGACGCCGGCCAGCGCGTCGACCTGCGTCGAGCCCTTGCCGTACCGCTTCCAGACCTCGACCGCCCGAACCGCAACGTCACCCGAACTCATGCGACGAACCGTATCCACCCAAGCGGTCCAAGAGGGTGTCTGAGAACCCTGCGCATACTGCGCGGCGCTGGGTTCTCAGACACCCTCTAGCCGTCGACGGAGACCAGGTCGATGCCGGCGGACTCGGCGACGACCTCCTCGACCGAGCGGGTCGGCAGCGGCGGCGGGGTGCCGCCCCAGGCCGGGCAGAGCGCCTTGTGGTCGCACCAGTCGCAGAGCGGCCCGGGGCTCGGGCGCCAGTCGCCGGAGTCGAGCGCCCGGGTGATCGCGACCCAGAGCGCGGACACCTTCCGCTCGCAGGCACGCAGATCGGCCTCGTCGGGGATGTACCGCACGATCTCGCCGTTGCCCAGGTAGACCAGCTGGAGCATGGCGGGGACCACGCCGCGCAGCTTCCACAGCACGAGCGCGTAGAACTTCATCTGGAACAGCGCCTTCGCCTCGAAGAACTCCGACGGCGAACGGCCGGTCTTGTAGTCGACCACCCGGATCTCGCCCGTCGGCGCGACGTCGAGGCGGTCGACGTACCCCCGCAGCACCAGGCCGGAGTCGAGCGCGGTCTCGACGTACAGCTCGCGCTCGGCGGGCTCGAGGGCGTTGGGATCTTCGAGGGTGAAGTACTTGCCGAGCAGTTGGTGGGCCTCGGCGAGCCACTTGGCCAGCTCCTCGCCGTCCGCGTCCTCCGCGAACAGCTCGCCGATCTCGGGCTCCTCCGCGAGCAGCCGCTGCCATTGCGGCTCGAGCATCCCGGCCGCCTGCTCCAGCGTCCGCTGACCACGCGGAAGGTCGAACAAGCGCTCCAGCACGGCATGCACGACCGTCCCGCGGACGGCCGCCGGTGAGGGCTTCTCCGGCAACCGGTCGACCACCCGGAACCGGTACTTCAGCGGGCAGCTCATGAAGTCCGCGGCCCGGGACGGCGACAAGGCACCCCGCGGATGTGGATCCACCTCGACAACTGCGATGCTCATCCGCGTCCGCGCTTCGCTCCGGGCGCGGACGAGGCACGAAGCGCTCTGTGTTGAATGATGACCTCGCTCCGCTCGCTCATGGGTGAAACCCTAGGCACAACCACCGACAGTTCGCGCGCACCCCACCCCGGCCTGTGGAAAACCGAGGGTGTGTAGCAGCCGGTTACCGTCGGCCCAGTAGCGTTGGTCCGATGGCTGACTCGCGCGACCCCGAGACTCCCGCCCCGCCGGCCGGTCCACCCCCGCCCGGCACGTGGGTGCTCGGGCGTGTCCGCGGGATCCGGCTGACCATGCGGTTCACCTGGCTGCCGGTGGCGATGCTGCTGGCGCTCGGGTTCGCGACGATCATCGGGCAGCAGTTCCCCGAGCTCGGCGGCTGGCGGTACGCGGCCGCCTTCGCGTTCGTGGTCGCGTTCACGGTCTCGATCCTGATCCACGAGCTGGCGCACGCGCTGATGGCCCTGCGGTTCGGCATCGGCGTCTCGGAGATCAACCTCGGCTTCTTCGCCGCCGGTACGCACATCGAGGGCGAGCGGAAGTCACCGCTGGAGGAGTTCGCGGTCTCGGTGGTCGGCCCGATCGCCTCGCTCGTCGTCGGCGGGCTGGCCTACCTCGCCTCCCGTCCGATCGGCGAGGGCGTCGGGTACGTCGCGCTGCTCGAGCTCGGCGTCGCGAACCTGATCGTCGGTGTCACGAACCTGCTGCCCGGCCTGCCGCTGGACGGCGGCTGGGTGCTGCGGGCGATCGTCTGGAAGCTCACCGGCAACATGCACACCGGCACCGTGGTGGCCGCCTGGGCCGGTCGGCTGCTGGCGATCCTGGTGCTGGCACTGCCGGTGCTGGCCGAGCAGCTCTGGAACTGGCAGGCCTCGATCATCGACTTCGTCATCGCGCTGCTCGTCGGGTTCTTCCTCTGGTCGGGCTCGACCGCGTCGCTGATGCAGGCCCAGCTGCGGCGCAAGCTGCCCGCCCTGCAGGTGCGGACGCTGGCCCGCCGCGCCATCGCCGTACATTCCGGTACGCCGATCTCCGAGGCCGTCCGGATGGCGGGTTCGGCGCAGGCCGGAGCGGTCGTGGTGATCGACGGCGACGGTAAGCCGCACGCGCTGGTGTCGGAGTCCGCGGTCGCCGCCGTCGCCCCGAACCAGCGGCCGTGGACCACCGTCAGCGAGGTTTCCACCCGGATCGGCGCGGGCCACATCATCGGCGTCAACGACACCGGCGAGGAGATCCTGTCCACCCTGCGCGAACACCCCGCGTCGGAGTACCTGGTCCTCGACCCGGCCGGCGGCGTGTACGGCGTACTCGCCACCGCGGACGTGGAACGCGCGTTCCGGGGCCGCTGATTACTCGCTTCCGGTGACCGAAAGTTAGGGTGAGCGCCTTATGGCTGACTTGCGCGACTTCCCCGACCAGGCGTTCTCCGGCGTCCATCACGGACCGCTGCAGGAGGGCGAGTGGATCACCCTGCAGGACTCCAAGGGCCGCCGGCACTCGGTGAAGCTGGAGCGCGGGAAGATCTTCCACACCACCAAGGGCGGGATCGCGCACGACGACCTGATCGACGGCCCGGACGCGGTCACGATCCGTTCCAAGGGCAACGTCGAGTACCTCGCGCTGCGCCCGCTGATGGCCGACTACTCGGTGTCGATGCCGCGCGGCGCGGCGGTGATCTACCCGAAGGACACCGCCCAGATCGTCACCATGGCCGACATCTTCCCGGGCGCGAAGGTGGTCGAGGCCGGGGCCGGCTCGGGTGCGCTGACGACCGCGCTGCTGCGCGCGGTCGGTATCCACGGTCAGGTCATCTCGTTCGAGCGCCGCGAAGATTTCGCCGAAGTTGCGCGCAAGAACGTCACCGGTTTCTTCGGCGGTGAGCACCCGGCGTGGCGGCTGGAGGTCGGCGACCTGGTCGAGAAGTTGAACGAGCAGGACGTCGACCGCGTCGTACTCGACATGCTCGCGCCCTGGGAGTGCGTCGACGTGGTCGCGGAGGCACTGTCGCCCGGCGGCGTGTTCTGTGCCTACGTGGCCACCACGACGCAGCTGAGCCGGGTTGTGGAGACGCTGAGGGCACACGGCGAGTTCACTGAGCCGCGCGCGTGGGAGTCCCTCGTGCGAGACTGGCACGTAGAGGGTCTGGCCGTTCGTCCGGGGCACCGGATGCAGGGGCACACGGCCTTCCTGGTCACTGCCCGACGAATGGCGCACGGGGTCCAGGCGCCCCGGAAGAAGCGCCGTCCCGCGCCTGGTGCGTACGGCGACGACTACTCAGGTCCGCGCCGTGCCGAAACTTCTGACGACATGCCGAAGGCAACTGGTTCATCCGCAACCGACACGTGATGGGATTCAGCTTGCCCGGCGAGGTTTTCTGGGTAAGGTCCATAGGGTCGAGCCCCACATGGTGAGGTGATGATCGTGGCTGGAGACGAGAGTCCTACCGCGGCAGAACTGCGTAACCAGGTCCGGTACCTGGAGGCCGAGGTCGCGGCGTTGCGACGTCGGCTGCTCGAGCACCCGGCAGACAGCCGGTCGCTCGAGAGCAGGCTGTCCGAAACACAGGCTTCCCTGGCGAGTGTCACCGCTCAGAACGAGCGGCTGGCCGACACGCTGCGGGAGGCACGAGAGAAGATCATCGCCCTGAAGGAGGAGGTCGACCGGCTGGCGCAACCGCCGTCCGGATTCGGCACCTTCCTCGGACGGAACGAAGACGACACGCTCGACGTGTTCACCGGCGGCCGGAAACTCCGGGTCGCGGCGAGCCCGTCGGTGGACCTGGACGAGCTCAAGCTCGGCCAGGAACTGATGCTGAACGAAGCACTCAACGTGGTCGAGGCCTGCGCGTACGAGGTCGTCGGCGACGTGGTGATGCTCAAGGAGCTGCTCGCCGACGGCGAGCGGGCGCTGGTGATCGCGCAGGCGGACGAGGAACGGGTGGTGCGGCTCGCGTCGCCACTGCTCGACACACCGCTGCGAGCCGGTGACTCGCTGCTGCTGGAGCCCCGCTCCGGATACGTGTACGAGAAGATCCCGAAGTCCGAGGTCGAGGAGCTGATCCTCGAAGAGGTCCCGGACATCGACTACACCCACATCGGTGGCCTGAGCGGCCAGATCGACCAGATCCGCGACGCGGTCGAGCTGCCGTACCTGCACAAGGACCTGTTCCTCGAGCACGAGCTCAAGCCGCCGAAGGGCGTCCTGCTCTACGGCCCGCCGGGCTGCGGCAAGACGCTGATCGCGAAGGCAGTGGCGAACTCGCTGGCCAAGAAGGTCGCCGAGAAGACCGGTGCCGCCGGGCAGAAGTCGTTCTTCCTGAACATCAAGGGCCCGGAGCTGCTGAACAAGTACGTCGGCGAGACCGAGCGGCACATCCGCCTGGTCTTCCAGCGCGCTCGGGAGAAGGCCTCCGAGGGCATGCCGGTGATCGTGTTCTTCGACGAGATGGACTCGCTGTTCCGGACCCGTGGCTCCGGTGTCTCCTCCGACGTCGAGAACACCATCGTTCCGCAGTTGCTGAGCGAGATCGACGGTGTCGAGGGCCTGGAGAACGTCATCGTCATCGGTGCCTCGAACCGTGAGGACATGATCGACCCGGCGATCCTGCGACCCGGCCGGCTGGACGTGAAGATCAAGATCGAGCGCCCGGACGCGGAGGCGGCCCGGGACATCTTCTCGAAGTACCTGACCGCCGGACTGCCGCTGCACACCGACGACGTGAACGAGTTCGGTGGCGACAAGCAGGCCTGCGTGGACGGGATGATCCAGCGCACCGTCGAGCGGATGTACACCGAGGCCGACGAGAACCGGTTCCTCGAGGTCACCTACGCGAACGGTGACAAGGAGGTCCTGTACTTCAAGGACTTCAACTCCGGCGCGATGATCCAGAACATCGTCGACCGGGCGAAGAAGATGGCGATCAAGGCGTTCCTGGACGAGAACCAGAAGGGTCTGCGGGTGCAGCACCTGCTGCAGGCCTGTGTGGACGAGTTCAAGGAGAACGAGGACCTGCCGAACACCACCAACCCGGACGACTGGGCCCGGATCTCCGGCAAGAAGGGCGAGCGGATCGTCTACATCCGGACGCTCATCTCCGGCAAGCAAGGCACCGAGCCTGGCCGGTCGATCGACACCGCGACCAACACGGGCCAGTACCTGTAAGGCACTCGGCGCAGCTCCCCGAACCGTCCGGTTCCGGGGAGCTGCGGCGTTATCCGGCCAGTTACGCGGCCAGTGCCTCGCGGACGGTGCTGATCAGGACCTGGGCCGCCGGGCCGGCATCCGGCGGGGACCAGACCGCCTGCAGCTCGCAGGGCGGCAGTGCCTCGGTGAGTGAGAGTTGCCGTACGTCGGCGAGCCGGTCGGCGACCGGCTTGGGCAGCAGGGTGAAGCCGCCGTCGGGCTCCCGGAGCCGCAGGCTGCGCAGCCCGGGCGTCGGACTCTCCCAGATCGCGAAGGTCTCGCCGGTGCTGTGCAGGGCGGCCAGGACGGCGTCGTAGTACGTCGGGGCGAGCGCGCGCGGCATGAAGCGGAAGGTCTCGCCGCGGAGGTCGGCCAGCGACGTACGCCGGTGGCGCGCGAGCGGGTGATCCGTCGCGAGCACCACGACGTACGGCTCGTACCGCAGGACCTCGCGCTGGAATCCGTCGGGACAGGGCAGGAACCGGCCGAGGCCGACGTCGAGATCGCCTGCTCGGAGAGCTGCCTCGAGGTCACGCCCCCACAGCTCGGTGCCGACGACCTCGACTCCGGGATGGTGCTCGCGCATGGCGCTGAGGGCGGCAGGCATGTCGTCGTACGCCGCCGAGACCGTGTAGCCGACGCGGACCGTACCGAGCTCGCCTGCTGCGGCCTGGCGGGTCCGGTCGAGGAGTTGCTCGGCGTCGGAGAGCAACCGGCGGGCGAGGTCGACGAAGGTCCGGCCGGGTTCGGTCAGCCGGGTCGGGCGGCGGTGGAACAGGGCGACGCCGAGCTCGCGTTCGAGGTCGCGGATCTGCCGCGACAGCGGCGGCTGCGCGATGTGCAGCCGGAGGGCCGCGGCCTGGAAGCTGCCCTCGTCGGCGATGGCGACGACGTACCGCAGGAGGCGAAGGTCAACCGGCATACCTGCAGGGTAATTCGCCGGACCGAACAGGTCTTTGCCGCCATCGGACCGCGCTGGTGAGGATGGGACGACCATCTCCCGTATCCCCCTGGACGTCCATGGAGGACCCTGTGACGGCTCCGCTCGACGGCAAGGTTGCCGTGCTCACCGGCTCGACGCGCAACCTCGGCCTGGCCACCGCTCATCGACTGGCCGAGCTCGGTGCGGACGTGGTGATCAACTACCACTCGGCGGACCGTGCGGCCGAGGCAGCCGAGGCGGAGAAGGCGATCGCGACGCACGGCCGGCGGGTGCTGGCGGTCCAGGCCGACGTGACACAGGCGGAGGGCGCGGCGGCGCTCTTCGATCGGGCTGTGGAGGCGTTCGGCCGGGTCGACATCCTCGTCAACAACGCCGGCCTGGTGGTGAAGAAGCCGATCGCGGAGACCACCGAGGAGGACTTCGACCGCGCGTTCGCGGTGAATGCGAAGGCGCCGTTCCTGACCGTGCGCGAGGCCGCGCGGCGGATCGAGGACGGCGGCCGGATCGTCAACGTGATCACCTCGATCGTCGCGTTCACGATCCCGTACTACGGCGTGTACGCCGGCAGCAAGGGTGCTGTCGAGCATCTGACCAAGGCGGTGGCCAAGGAGCTGGGCGCCCGCGGGATCACCGCGAACTGTGTCGCGCCGGGGCCGCTGAACACCTCCTTCTACTACCCGGTGGAGACCGACGAGTCGATCGCCGGCGCCAAGTCCCGCTCGGTCGGCAACCGCCTCGGCGAGATCCACGACGTGGTCCCGCTGATCGCGTTCCTCTGCCTGCCGGAGCAGGAGTGGATCACCGCGCAGACCATCCGGGTGAACGGCGGGATGGCGTAGCCGCCGGGGTAGGGCTAAGCCCCGGTCGGATCGGGGGTTACCCCGATTGGCGGAGCCGATCCGCGGCCGTACCTTCCTGGTGTGGCGACGGACGATCTGCGCAAGGACCTGCGGGCCGCGGTGGCGGCGCGGCAGGAGCTCGGCCCGGAGTACGAGGCCGAGCTCATCGACAGCTTCCTCGACAAGCTCGACCAGCGCGACGCCCAACGCCGTGCCGGCCTGCTCCCCGAACCGGTCCCCAGTCGGCCGGTGCGTCGCCATCCGGGTCGGGAGACCGACCCGGGCGGACTCGCACTGGCGATCATCTCGATCATCGCGGCGATCCCGATCACCGCGATCGCCGGCGACATGATGGGCAAGACCGGCGTCCTGATCTGCTGGCTCGGCCTGGTCGGCATCAACTACGCCCGCGCCATGACCCACCGCCGCTAGCCGACCGGGATCTGCCGGCCCTGGGCATCGAAGGCTCGGACCTCGGTCTTCAGACGCTGGCCGACCTTGAACTTCCCGTGCGCCTGGACCTCGACGTAGGCGAAGCCGCCGTCCACGACGCCGCCCGTCCACGGTCCAGATTTGCCGTCCAGCAGGTACCGCGCCTCGACCTTGGCAACGTCCGGACGGGCCCGGTAGAGCCGCCACGCCTGCAGGGTGGTGAGGTCGTCGGTGAAGTCGCCGTCCGCGCTGCCGAGCGCCACCAAACCGCGCTGCGCCGTGGGCTGGGCCCGCCAGGCCTTGTCCTCGATCCGTCCGACCGTGCCGATCGCGCCGAGCTTGCCACTCGGTGGCGTCCGCGTGAGGCAGTAGCGGTAACCGAGCTTGGCAGTGGAGGGCGCCCCACCCTGCCCTGGCATGCGGCGGCCACGGGTCGCGGTGGGCGGCGGAGCGGAGGGCGGCGGAGCGGTCGACGTCTTCGTGTCGAGCGCCAGTCCCACCAGCGCGCTGCTGTCCTTGGTGATTCCCCGGACGTGACGGCTCCAGACGAGCTCGGCGGGACCCGCCTCGCCGGGAAACTGGCATTCCGCGATGACCTTGGTCAGGTCGCCCTTCGCCACTGCGCCGAGATCGACGCCGACCTTGGCTTCCGGCGACGCGAGCGACGTACCGGCCACGCCGGGCGCGCCGGTGCCGTCGGGTGACTTCTGGGTGACGACCAGCGTGCCGGCGACCACGGCTCCGACGGTGGCGACACCGACCATCGGGGCGAGCCAGTGCCGGGCCGGGTGGTGGGTGACCGACCGGGTCCGCTCCATCAGCCGGCTGCGCATCCGGGAGCGCTCGGCGGCGCTCAGTGGTGGGACACGCGGTGGTTCGAGATCGGTGGTCATGAGAGCTCCTCGGTGAGGGCGACCCGGGTGAGCAGGTCGGGGAAACGCTGACGGGTGCGGTGCAGCCGGGCCTTGACCGTCCCGATCGGTACGCCGAGGGCTTCCGCCGCCTCGGCTGTGGTCAGCCCGGACCAGACGACGAGCTCGAGCGTCTCGCGTTCGTGCCGGGGAAGTTTCCCGACGGCGCGACGGATCGCCGACATCCGCAACTCGTCGTCGACGCGGCGGGCGACGTCCGACGCGTGGTCGGGCGCATGGCCGGATGCATGGTCGGGTGCATGGCCGGGCGAATGCACGTCTGCGGGCGGCGGGCCGGGCAGCCGGGCGAGCGCGTTCCGCAGCCGGCCCGCCGCCCGGGCCAGGGTCCGGCACTCGTTGCCGGCCACCACGAGCAGCCAGCCGCGGGCGCTCGGTGCGGTCAGTGGACCCGGAGGGTTGCGCTCGAACCGCCGCCAGGTGCTCAGGAACGTCGCCTGGACCACGTCGTCGGCGGTGCTCCAGGAGGCGGTCCGGCGGAACGCGAACGCCCGGACGTCGTCGGCGTACCGGTCGAACAGCTCGCCGAGGGCGAATTGGTCACCTGTGCGCAATCGCTCCCACAGCTCCTGGTCCGAGCCGTCGATCGGATCCGAACCACGCCCCGCGGATCCCATCGACGGCTCCGTATCGTCAGTCAGGGTGATCTTCACATCAGCTAGTGACCGCTCGCAGGCCCGATGGTTGCATCACAGGGCGGTGATGATCTGCGCGAGTCCGGATTCCACGTCGCCTGGCAGGTCGAGGAGCAGGCCGCGGTGGACGCCGTACCAGGGGGAGAGGCGCGCCCAGTCCTTCGAGCGCTTGATCAGGTCCGGGCTCGGGCGGTAGACCTCGCGCACGCCGGCGGCGACGGGTTCCGGTGCGCCGTTGAGCGGCCAGCAGAGGTCGAGGGCCGGATCGCCGATGACCGCGTCGGTCCAGTCGATGATGCCGGTGATCCGGCCGTCCTGCATCAGGATGTGGTCCGGGCCGAAGTCGCAATGGATCAGGGAGGTCCGGACCAGCGCCACCCGATCGAGGAGGTCCAGGGCCTTGCCGTGTAGCTCGGCCGGCAGCAGCGGCACGATCTGGGTGCGGAACTCGGCGAGAGTGGCCGTCTTCTCGGCCGTAGCGGTCGCTGCGTCGAGTGCGCCGTACCTGACGGCCTCCGCAGAGTCGACGGCGTGCAAGGCCTTCAGAAAGCCGCCCAGCGCTCGTCCGGTTTCCTCGTCGCCGTCGGTGAACGGTTGTCCGGGAAGCCTCAGGTGACGTACGCCGTCCGCTGTCCGCTCGGGCACCGGGATCGGCAGGGGTAGCTGCGGAGCGAGCCAGGGGAGGAGGGTGGCCTCGGCGAGCAACCGCGGACGGACCTCTGGCCGACGCGGTGCGCGATGGATCCACGGGCCTTCGATCCACGCGCGGCTGTCCCATCCCTCGTCGATCGCCAGGCTCCGGACCCAGTCGCCGAGCAGCCCCACGCTGTCCGGCATGAACGACCACTCGTCGAACTTCGCCACCAGGTCCGCGGGCGACATCCACGCGCCCCACTCGACCTCCTCGGGCTGGTGCCGGACCGGGCCGTCCCAGACGCAGGTGTAGAGATACGCGTGGTACTGCGTGTTCTCGTCCGCGTAGTCGCCCTCCGGCAACCGGGTCAGCTCCACACCGGCGATCCCGAGTTCCTCCTCGAGCTCCCGTACGACGGCGTGGAACGGGTCCTCACCCGCCGCCACCACACCGCCCGCGGCGAAGTCGTACCGGCCCGGATAGACGTCCTTGGTCGACGTACGACGATGCACGTAGATGTCACCGGCCGGATTCCGGACGACCACGCCGGTCGCCGAGTGCCGCAGGTTGTCGCGCCGCATGACAGATCGCGGTACCGACCCGGTGACCTGGTTGTGCTCGTCCAGAATCGCCACCAGCTCGTCCATCCGGGCAGTCTCACATGTAACCCTGTGGACACAGCAACCACTTTCGTCGGCGGTACCGCGTAGGCTCGGACGCATGAGTGTTCGGCGGATCATGGGTACCGAGACCGAGTTCGGCATCTCGGTACCGGGCCAGCCCGGGGCCAACCCGATGCTGACCTCGAGCCAGGTGGTGAACGGCTACGCGCAGACGCAGCCACTCGCGCGCAAGACCCGGTGGGACTTCGACGAGGAGCATCCACTGCGGGACGCCCGCGGGTTCGACCTGAGCCGGGAGGTGGCGGACTCCAGCCAGCTCACCGACGAGGAGACCGGCCTGGCGAACGTGATCCTCACCAACGGCGCCCGGTTGTACGTCGACCACGCCCACCCGGAGTACTCGGCACCCGAGACCACCAACCCGCGGGACGCGGTGGTCTGGGACAAGGCCGGCGAGCTGGTGATCATGGAAGGCGCGCGGCAGGCGCGGGTGATCCCGGGTGCGCCGCAGCTGAACCTCTACAAGAACAACGTCGACAACAAAGGCGCGTCGTACGGCGCCCACGAGAACTACCTGATGCGCCGGTCCACGCCGTTCGCGTCGATCGTGCGGCACCTGACGCCGTTCTTCGTCAGCCGCCAGGTGGTGACCGGGGCCGGCCGGGTCGGGATCGGCCAGGACGGCGCCACCCACGGGTTCCAGATCAGCCAGCGCGCGGACTACTTCGAGGTCGAGGTCGGCCTGGAGACGACGCTGAAGCGGCCGATCATCAACACCCGCGACGAGCCGCACGCGAACCCGGACCGGTACCGGCGGCTGCACGTGATCATCGGCGACGCGAACCTGTCCGAGATCTCGACGTACCTCAAGGTCGGGACGACCTCGCTGGTGCTGGCGATGATCGAGGACGGCTGGCTGACCGACGACCTGGGCGTCGACCGTCCGGTGACCGCGCTGCACGAGGTCAGCCACGACCCGTCCTGCACGCATCTGCTGACGCTCAAGGACGGGCGCAAGATCACCGCCGTCCAGCTCCAGACGGAGTACCTCGAGCAGGCCCGGAAGTACGTCGAGGACAAGTACGGCGACGATGCGGACCGGCAGACGAAGGACGTGCTGCACCGCTGGGAGCAGATCCTCGACCAGCTCGCGCTGGACCCGATGAAGCTGTCGGACCAGCTGGACTGGGTGGCGAAGTACAAACTGCTCCAGTCCTACCGCGACCGCGACGGCCTGGACTGGGACGACCCCAAGCTGCACCTGGTCGACCTGCAGTACGCCGATCTCCGTCCGGACAAGGGCCTGTATTACAAGTTGGTGAAGTCGGGCCGGATGCAGCGGGTCGTCACCGACGAGGAGATCCGGATGGCGGTCGCGCACCCGCCGACCGACACCCGGGCGTACTTCCGCGGCCGCTGCATGCAGCAGTACGCGCCGCAGGTCGCGGCCGCCTCCTGGGACTCGGTGATCTTCGATCTGCCGGGCAAGGAGTCGCTGCAGCGGATCCCGACGCTCGATCCGTTGCGGGGCACGAAAGCGCACGTCGGCGCACTTCTTGACCAATGCGACACCGCCAGTGACCTGGTTCGCACCATTACTGGGGGTGCGGCCGGGTAGGGTCGCTACTGAAGGCCGATTTGGGCGGTCTTCCCAGCGGTTCTAGGAGGTGGCCACATGGCGAAGGACGGCGGTCAGCAGCACAAGCAGCCGAAGCGTTCGTCGACCGAGGAAGAGGTCGAGCAGGTCGAGGCGTCCGAGGACGTCCAGGAACGCAAAGAACGGCTCGACGAGGACGTCGACTCGATCCTGGACGAGATCGACGAGGTGCTCGAGGAGAACGCCGAGGAGTTCGTCCGCGGATTCGTGCAAAAGGGTGGGGAGTGAACCGCTCGATGACATCTGATGCCTCCGGCCGGCTGCCGGAAGCCTTCCTGACCCCGGGCGGCTCGTCGTTCATGGACTTCCTGGCCGGGCACGCGCCCGACCTGCTGCCCGGACGACGGTCGCTCGGTCAGGGTGACCTGTCCAGTGAAGTCCCGCACGGCACGACGATCGTGGCCGCCACCTTCCCCGGTGGCGTGATCATGGCCGGCGACCGGCGGGCCACGATGGGCAACATCATCGCCCAGCGTGACATCGAGAAGGTGTTCCCGGCCGACGAGTACTCGGCGGTCGCCTTCGCCGGCTCGGCCGGTTTCGGGATCGAGATGGTCCGGCTGTTCCAGGTCGAACTGGAGCACTACGAGAAGCTCGAGGGCGCGACGCTGAGCCTGGACGGCAAGGCGAACCGGCTCAGCGCGCTGATCCGGGGCAACCTGCCGATGGCGATGCAGGGCCTCACCGTGGTGCCGCTGTTCGCGGGGTACGACGAGGACATCAAGGGCGGCCGGATCTTCTCCTACGACCCGACCGGCGGGCGGTACGAGGAGACCCACTTCTACAGTGTCGGTTCGGGCTCGCTGTTCGCCCGCGGCGCGCTGAAGAAGCTCTACCGCGAGGACCTGTCCGAGACCGACTGCGTGACGGTGGCGATCCAGTCCCTGATCGACGCCGCCGACGACGACTCGGCGACCGGTGGCCCGGACATGCTGCGGCGGATCTTCCCGGTGGTCGGCGTGGTCACCGCGGACGGTTACCGGCGGCTGCCCGAGGACGAGGTCGCGGCGCTCGTCGACGCGGCCTGGGAGCAGCGGCACCGGCGTCCCGACGGTCCGGCCGCCCCCTCGCTGACCTGATCACCCCGAACTGACAGAGGACTCGATGAGCGTTCCCTTCTACGTCTCGCCCGAGCAGCTGATGCGGGACCGGGCGGACTTCGCCCGGAAAGGCATCGCCAAGGGCCGCAGCGCGATCGCGCTGCAATATGCCGACGGCATCCTGTTCGTCGCGGAGAACCGGTCACCCGCACTGCACAAGGTGGCCGAGATCTACGACCGGATGGCCTTCGCCGCCGTCGGCCGGTACAACGAGTTCGAGAACCTGCGGATCGCCGGCGTCCGGCTCGCCGACATGCGCGGGTACTCGTACGACCGTCGTGATGTCACCGGCCGTGCGCTCGCCAACGCGTACGCGCAGACCCTCGGCGCGATCTTCTCCTCCGGTGGCGAGAAGCCGCTCGAGGTGGAGATCCTGGTCGCCGAGATCGGCAACAGCGCGGCCGACGACCAGATCTACCGGCTCACGTACGACGGCTCGATCGCCGACGTCCGTGGGTACGCCGTGATGGGCGGCCCGGCGGAACAGGTCGCGGACTACATCGGCGAGCACTACCGCGACGGCATCTCACTGGCCGGCGCGCTGCGGCTCGCGGTGGACGCGCTCAGCCACGACGGCACCGAGGTCCGCGAACTCACTCCGGACCAGCTCGAGGTCGCGGTCCTGGACCGCACCCGCACCCAGGTCCGCAAGTTCAAGCGGATCACCGAGGAGACGGTCGCGCGGATCCTGTCCGAGTCGCAGCCCGACACCTCGGAAGGCCCCGGCTCCGGGGACACCGCGGCCAAGCCCGAGGACACGACCTCACCGGCCGGTGAAACGACGGCGCCCCAGCCGGACGCCGACGACGCACCGGTGGCCCCACCGGAAGACCCCGTAGACGACCGTCCACTGTGACGGATCAGTCCGAGTACTCAGCCGTCACCGACCACGTGGCGGCTGAGTCGTCTCCGGGGCCCTCGACACCACGCGAGCCGGCGGGGCGCACCGAGCAACCGGACGCCGTGCCTGCCGACGGCAGGCCGGTTGATCCGGCCCCGTGGGAGTTGCTGGGGGAGGAGCTGGGGTTCGAGCGATTCCTGTCCGTGCGTCTGCGGCGGTACCGGATGCCCGACGGGCGCGAGGTCGAGTGGGACGTGTTCGGCCGTGAGGCCGGGATCAACGCCGGGGTAACCGTGCTGCCGCTGACGCCGGAGGGGCGGATCGTGACGGTTCGGATGTTCCGGGCCGGGCCGGACGCGGTGGTGACGAACCTTCCGGGCGGTCTCGTCGAGCCGGGGGAGGACGTCGCGGTGGCGGGGGCGCGGGAGCTCGAGGAGGAGACCGGGTACACCTGCGAGACGCTCGACGTGGTCGGCTGGCAGTGGTCGGGCGCGTCCTCGACGTTCCGTAAGTACGTCGCGATCGCCCGCGGCTGCCGCCCCGACGGCAAGCAGCAACTCGACGAGGCCGAGGACTGCGTCCCGGTCGAACTCACCGTCGACGCCTTCCGCGCCGAACTCCGCAACCCCGGCGCGATGACCGGCATCGACGCCGCCTACCTCGCCCTCGACCACGCCGGCCTCCTCTGACCGCCAGCTCGACGGCACGTACACCCCCGCCGCGGCGTTCGCTATTCTGAGACCGGGCCGCGACTGGCGTTGAGGTGGGATACCACCGGGGAACGGCCTGCCGACTGGCTTCGCCGCGCGCCTGGGCATCTTCGAGCGATGATTCGAATGCTGAGGAGTGCGCGCATGAGTGCTGAGCTGATGATCGGAACCGACCTCGCCGCCGAGATGGTGGCCAAGGCGGCGGAGCGGGCGAGTGCCCTGCAGGAGCAGTACGGCGTCCAGCCGTGTCTCGCGACGGTACTGGTCGGCGACGACCCGGCGTCGGCGACGTACGTCCGGATGAAGCAGAACCGCTCGAAGAAGGCCGGGATCGCGTCGCGCAGCGTCGTACTCCCGGACTCGACGACCACCGAGGAACTGGTCGCGGAGATCACCAAGCTGTCCCAGGACCCCGCCGTGCACGGGATCCTGCTGCAGCACCCGGTGCCGCCGCAGATCGACGAGCGGGCCGCGTTCGAGGCGATCGACCCGGCCAAGGACGTCGACGGCGTGACCATGCGGTCCTTCGCCGCGATGGCGTTCGGTGACCCCGGGTTCCGCTCCGCCACACCCGGCGGCATCATGCGGCTGCTGGCGGCGTACGACGTACCGCTGGAAGGTGCGCACGCCGTCGTGATCGGCCGCAGCCCGATCCTCGGCAAGCCGGCCGGGATGTTGCTGCTGGCATCGAATGCGACCGTCACCTACGCGCACTCCCGGACCCGCGACCTGCCGGAGCTCGTCCGCACCGCCGACGTGGTGATCGCCGCCGTCGGCAAGGCGAACTTCGTCCGCGGCGACTGGCTGAAGCCGGGCGCGGTCGTCGTCGACGCCGGCTACAACGAGGGCAACGTCGGCGACGTGCACTTCGCCGAGGCGTCGGAGGTGGCGAGCCTGATCACGCCGGTCCCGGGCGGCGTCGGGCCGATGACGATCGCGCTGCTGCTCGAGCAGACGGTCGACGCTGCTGAGACGGCTGTCCACTCTTTGACTGGCCTGGCCTAGGGTTGGGGGACAAGACCTAAGGAGGCGGACGTGGCGGTACGGGCGATCCGGGGTGCCACCCAGCTGGACGTGGACGAGCGCGAGCACCTGCTCGAGCGGTCCGCGGAGCTGGTGAAGGCGGTCCTGGAGGCGAACGATCTGGAGAACGAGGATCTGATCAGCATCCTGTTCACCGTCACGTCGGACCTCCGGTCGGAGTTCCCGGCCGTCGCCGGGCGGCAGATCGGGCTCACCGACGTACCGCTGATGTGCATGCAGGAGATCCCGGTACCGCACGCGCTACCGCGGGTCGTCCGGCTGATGGTGCACACCGAGTCGCCACGCTCCCGCGACAAGATCCAGCACGTCTACCTGCACGGCGCCGTCGCGCTCCGCCCGGACCTGACGGGCGCCCAGTGACCGAGTTGCGGGGGCCGGTTCGCATCGTCGGTACCGGGCTGATCGGTACGTCGATCGGTCTCGCGCTCGCCCGGCTCGGCGTGGTGGTGGAGCTCGTCGACGGGAACCCGGACAACGCGCTGATGGCCGAGCGGATCGGCGCCGGCTCACGGCTGGTCGAGATCGAGCCGCAGCTGGTCGTGGTCGCCGTACCGCCTGATCACGTCGGCGCGGTCGTCGCCGAACAGCTCGAGCAGACGGATGCGGTCGTCACCGACGCGGCCAGCGTGAAGTCGAAGCCGCTCGCGGACGCGCGCAGCCTGGTGCCGGACGTCAGCCGGTACGTCGGCAGTCACCCGATGGCCGGCTCCGAACGGAACGGGCCGCTGGCCGCGCGCGCCGACCTGTTCGACGGCGCGACCTGGGCGATCACCCCGCACGCGACCAGCGATCCGGACGCCGTCGACCTGGTACGGCGACTCGCGGAGGCCTGTGGCGCCCGGACCGTCGAGCTGTCGGTGGAGGACCATGACTTGGGCGTCGCGCGGGTCTCCCATCTCCCGCACCTGATGTCGGCGCTCGCCGCGGGCACGCTGGCCGACGCGCCGGCCTCCCACCTGGAGCTGTCCGGGCAGGGTGTCCGCGACGTCACCCGGATCGCGGCCGGTGATCCACGGCTCTGGACTCAGATCGTGTCCGCGAACTCGACCGCGCTGACCGGCCTGCTGGAGCAGATCCGCGGCGAGCTCGACCGGCTACTCGTTGCCCTCGGCAAGGAAGAGGCGAACGACGAACTGACCGCGATCCTCGGCCAGGGCGTGTCCGGCGCCGTCCGGGTGCCGGGCAAGCACGGTACGCCGCACATCGACCTGGTCACGGTCCTGGTCACGATCCCGGACCGCCCCGGTCAGCTGGCGAAGCTGTTCGCCGACGCCGCCGAGTCCGGCGCCAACGTCGAGGACCTCCGCATCGACCACAGCCCCGGCCGCCCGGTCGGCGAGGTAGAACTCGCCGTCAAGCCAGGCTCGGTCGACCAGCTGGTCGACGTACTCACCGACCGCGGGTGGGTAGTCCACACGTAGACTGTCCCTCTGCGAAGGTAATCTTCGGGGCATGATCATCGCTGTGGACGGGCCGAGCGGCTCCGGTAAGTCGAGCACCGCCCGCGGAGTGGCCAACCGGCTCGGACTGCGGTACCTGGACACCGGGGCGACGTACCGTGCGGTGACCTGGTCCGCCGTCGAACGCGGGCTGGACCTGGACGACACCGCGGCGGTCGCGCAGCGCGCCCGGGAGCTGGTGCTCGAGATCAGCACCGACCCGGACGACCAGTTCGTGATCGCCGACGGGACCGACATCACGGCCGCGATCCGGGAGCCGCGGATCAGCGAGGTGGTGTCGAAGATCGCCACCAACCTGGACGTCCGTAAGGAGCTGATCCGGCGCCAGCGGGCGATCATCGACAAAGCCCAGACCGACGGCGGGATCGTCGTCGAGGGCCGCGACATCGCCACCGTGGTCGCGACCGACGCCGAGCTGAAGGTGCTGCTGACCGCCGACCAGGAGGCCCGGATGGCGCGCCGCGGCGCCGAGCTCGCGGCCGGATCCGTGACCGCGGCCGAGCTCCGCGACCAGATCGTCCGCCGCGATGCCGACGACTCGACGGTGTCGGAGTTCCAGGTCGCCTCCGACGGTGCCGTCACGATCGACTCGACCGACCTGACCCTGGAGGAGGTCGTCGACGTGATCAGCCGGCTCGCCACCGAGACCGTCCCCCGGAGCCAGGAGCTATGACGGCAGAACTCACCAGGCACGAGGACCTGCCGCGCACCGACGACCTGCCGCCCCTGCCGTACCGCCTCGCGCTGCCGATGCGGTACATCGCCCGGCCGTACTTCCGGCACAAGTACAACCTGACCATCCACCACGAGGACCGGTTCCCGCGGACCGGTCCGTTGCTGATGACACCGAACCACCTGAGCCTGCTGGACGCCCCGCTGCTCGGCGCGATGGCGCCGCGGATGCTGCACCAGCTCGGCAAGGTCGAGGTGTTCGGCGGCGTACAGGGCAAGTTCCTGCACCGGATCGGCCAGATCCCGGTCGACCGGTCGTCGTACGACATGCTCGCGGTCCGGAAGTCGATCAAGGTACTGCGGGACGGACGGGTGCTGAACATCTACCCCGAGGGCACCCGCGGGCCGGGCGATTTCAGCCGGATCCGGATCGGGGTGGCCTACCTGGCGATGGTCACCGGCGCGCCGATCCTGCCGGTGGCGCTGATGGGAACCCGCTTGCCGGCCGGTAGTGTGGAGGGTCATCCACCGGCCGGGAGCCGGATCGACATCGTGTACGGCGAGCCGTTCTCCGTGGACCGCGTACCCTTTCCCAGGAGACATACCGACGTACAGGCGGTCGCCGACCACATCGGCGACGTGCTGCGCGCCCACGTGAAGGCGGCCGTCGAAGAAACCGGCCACCCACTTCCGGGCTGGCGAGACCAGAAGGACCCTGATGACTGACCTGCCCACCGAACTACCGACGCACGACCGTGAGGACACCGGGCCGCTGCCCGTGCTCGCGATCGTCGGCCGGCCGAACGTGGGCAAGTCCACGCTGGTCAACCGGATCATCGGCCGCCGCGAGGCGGTCGTCGAGGACACCCCGGGCGTCACCCGCGACCGCGTCTCGTACGACGCCAACTGGGCCGGCCGCGAGTTCACCGTCGTCGACACCGGCGGCTGGGACCCGGACGCGGTCGGGATGGCCGCTCTGGTCGCGGCGCAGGCCGAGGTCGCGATCAACGCCGCCGACGCGGTGCTGTTCGTGGTCGATGCGGTGGTCGGCATCACCGACGCCGACGAGGCCGTCGTCCGGGTGCTGCGGAAGTCCGGCAAGCCCGTCGTACTGGCCGCCAACAAGGTCGACGACCAGCGGATCGAGTCCGAGGCGATGAACCTGTGGAGCCTTGGGATCGGCGAGCCGTTCCCGGTGTCCGCGATGCACGGGCGCGGCACCGGCGACATGCTGGACGCCGTACTCGCGGCCCTCCCGGAGGCGCCCGCGGAGCGCGACGGCGAGGTCGGGGGACCGCGCCGGATCGCGATCGTCGGCAAGCCGAACGTGGGCAAGTCGTCGCTGCTGAACAAGGTCGCCAAGGAGGACCGGGTCGTCGTCAGCGACGTCGCCGGGACGACGGTCGACCCGGTCGACGAGCTGATCACGCTGAGCGGCAAGGAGTACCGGTTCATCGACACCGCCGGGATCCGGCGCAAGGTCAAGAACGCCTCCGGCCACGAGTACTACGCGTCGCTGCGGACCAACGCCGCGATCGAGCGGGCCGAGGTCGTCGTGGTGGTGATCGACTCGTCCGAATCGATCACCGAGCAGGACCTGCGGATCATGAACGCGGTCGAGGAAGCCGGCAAGGCGCTGGTGATCGCGTACAACAAGTGGGACCTGATGGACGACGAGCGCCGCTACTACCTGGAGCGCGAGATCGACCGCGACCTGGTCCAGTTCCGCTGGGCCCCGCGGGTCAACATCAGCGCACTCACCGGCTGGCACATGGACAAGCTCGTCCCGGCCATCGAAGCCGCGCTGGAGGGCTGGCAGACCCGCGTCCCGACCGGCCAGCTGAACGCCTTCCTGGGCCGCCTGGTCGCCGCCCACCCGCACCCGGTCCGCTCCGGAAAGCAACCGAAGATCCTGTTCGGCACCCAGGCCACCACCATGCCGCCGACCTTCGCGATCTTCACCTCCGGCCAGATCGAACCCTCCTACCAACGCTTCATAGAACGCCGCCTCCGCGAAGACTTCGGCTTCGTCGGCAGCCCCGTCCACGTCCAGATCCGCCCCCGCCAAAAGAACAAGAAACGCTGACCCAGCCCGGTGAGAACCACTCCCCGGAATGCTGTAAGGTTTACCCCGGTTCGCTGTTGGGGCGGACCATCGGGCTGTGGCGTAGTTTGGTAACGCGTTCGGCTGGGGGCCGAAAGATCGCAGGTTCAAATCCTGTCAGCCCGACCCTTCAGAGGGACACCGAAACTGTCGGTGTCCCTCTTTACGTTTCTCCCATGAGTACACCTGGGGATCGACGGAGCTGGAACGACGACCAACTGCGGCAGGCGGTGGAGAGCAGCCCGTCGTGGCGTGCGGTCGCTCGCGCACTGGGGTTGAAGAACACCTCCACGGGACCGATCAGGCGGCACGCAGCGCGGCTCGAGCTGGACACGTCGCACTTCACAGGACAGCGTCGGTGGTCCGATCAGCAGTTGCGTGAAGCTGTGGCAGCGGCCAGTTGCTGGGCGAACGTGCTGGCCAGCCTGCGCATTGTCGATACCGGAGAAGAGCGGGTCAGGATCAAGGGCCACGCCGTCCGACTGGGCTTGGACTGCAGTCATCTGAAGTCGCCACTGGCCCAGCCGACGCCGACCGAGGTATTCGACGAGCCGGTTAGGCCCGAGATGCTTCGCTACTCGGCCACAGCGTTGGCGATGGCCTGGTTCACGTTGCGCGGATGTGCGGTTGCGCTGCCGATCGAACCACAGGAGTACGACCTGTTGGTGACGACGTCGAAGGGCATCCAACGAGTCCAGGTGAAGTCGTGCGCGTCTCGCAACAAGCGCGGCTATTGGGAAGTTGGCATCGGCCGACGTCCCTACGTTCTCGACAAGTCCGCGAGCAAGATGCCGTACGACCCCGACACGATCGACGCGTTCTTCATCCTTCTCGGCGATGGCGGAATCTACGTGATCCCCAGCTCGGTGTTGGCCGGCCGGGTCCGCATCTCGGCGGAGAGCTACACCCCGTACCGCGTGGGTGATGCGTCCAGCCTGCTCGGTGGGGCGCCGGTGGAGACCGGCGCCCCGCGGCGGGTGTCAGCGTACGCCGGTGAGTTCGTCGGTCCGAGGTTCCTCCGGGATCCTCAGGGTTTCGCCTTCGATGTCTACTCGGGGGGTGAGGCGGTCTAGCCACTTCGGGAACCACCACGCTCGGTCGCCGAGGAGGCTGAGGATGGCGGGGACGAGCGTCATCCGGACGACGAACGCGTCGATCAGCACGCCGATCGTGAGACCGAAGCCGATCGCCTTGATGATCGGGTCGTGGACGAGGATGAAGCCGGCGAAGACCGACGCCATGATCAGCGCGGCGGCGGTGACGACGCGCGCCCCGTGGCCGAGGCCTTGGACGGTGGCGTCGTTCGCGTGCTTGCCGTGTACGAACTCCTCGCGGACGCGCGACACGATGAACACCTCGTAGTCCATCGCGAGCCCGAACAGGATGCCCATCATGATGATCGGCAGGAAGCTCACCAGCGGACCGGGGGAGTCGACGCCGACGAGCTTCGCCAGGTGACCCTGCTGGAAGACCGCGACCGTGATCCCGAACGTCGCCCCGATCGTCAGCACGAACCCGAGCGTCGCCTTCAACGGCACGAGCACGGACCGGAACGCCAGCAGGAGCAGCAGGAACGACAACCCGATCACCACGAACAGGTACGTCGGCAACGCGTCGGACAGCTTGTTCGACACGTCCACCCCGACGGCGGTGTTACCGGTCACCGAGATCTCGGTGCTGCCGGTGGCGAGCGGCTTGATCGCCGACCGCAGGTTCTTGACGAGCTCAGCGGTCTGCTCGCTGGCCGGCCCGCTCTTGGGAATCACCTGCACCAACCGCGTCGTACCGTCCTGACTGGCCGCGGCCGGCTGCGCCGCAACCACATCGGTCAGCCCCTGCGTCTTGCCCAGCACCTGCTGCGCCACACCATTGGCCGTCGCCGCGTCGTTGCTCTTCACAACGACCACGAGCGGCCCGTTGGCGCCCGGCCCGAAGGCCGCCGCGGTCAGGTCGTACGCGACCCGCTGGTTCGTACCGGCCGCCGCCGACGCACCGTCCGGCAAGGCCAGCTGCATGTCCTTCGCCGGAATCGCGAGCAGCCCGAGCCCGATGATGCCGACCGCAACGATCGGCACCCGCAACCGGGTCACCAACCGGCCCCACCGGAAACCGAACCCTTCCAGCGGTACGACAGCGGTCGGCGCCTTGCGCAACTTCCGCGGCAGCACCCGGTTCCCGACGAACCCGAGCAGCGCCGGCAGCAACGTCAACGCGACCAGCACGGCGGTCAGCACCGTCGCCGCCGCGGCCAGCCCCATCGCGGTCAGGAACGGTACGCCGACCACCGACAGCCCCGCGAGCGCGATCACCACGGTGGCCCCCGCGAACAACACCGCCGACCCGGCCGTCGCCGTCGCCCGCGCGACCGACTCCTCCGGATCCATGCCCTCGCTGAGCTGCGACCGGTGCCGCGAGCTGATGAACAGCGAGTAGTCGATCCCGACCGCGAGCCCCAGCATCAACGCGAGGATCGGAGCCGTCGACGACACGTCGGTGAACGCGGTCACGATGAACAACCCAGCCATGCCGGCGAGGACGCCGAGCAGCGCCGTCACGAGCGTCATTCCGGCGGCGACCAACGATCCGAACGTGACGACCAGTACGACGGCCGCGACCGCGACGCCGATCACCTCGGTCGCACCGATCTCCGGGACTCCGGCCTTGATCTGCCCGCCCGGTACCACCTTGAGGTCACCGTTGCTCAGTCCGCTGAGTCCGTCGTACCCGTCGCTGCTCGCGTGCGAGAGTTCGTCGGCCGGCTTGTCGAACTGGACGCTGATCAGTCCGGTCCGGCCGTCCGGGCTGATCGCCTTGCTCATGAACGGGTCGATCGCCGCGATCACCTCCGGCACCTTCGCGACCTTGGCGACGGTGACACCGACGGCGGCCTTCACCGTCGGATCGGCGAGCGTCTTGCCCTCCGGAGCCTGTACGACGACCGTCGCGGACGCACCGCTGGCAGCGGGCAGCTCCTGCTTGAGGGCGTCGAGTGCCCGCTGCGACTCGGTACCCGGGATCGAGAACGTGTTCGCGGTCTTGCCGCCCAGCGTCAGCGCGCCGACTCCGAGCACCACCAGGAACAGCGCCCACAGCGCGGCGACGAGGCGCCTGCGCTGGTAGGAGAACCGGCCGAGCCGGTAGAGCAGATTGGCCATCGGGATGTGCGTCCGTTTCGGGTCGGCGGGCAGAAGTGATCGCCCCGCGGCGGCGGGGTGTTTCAGGTGTTGCTCGTCAGCTGCGGAGGAGAAGTCTTCGCAGTGCGGTGTCGCAGAGTCTTCGGAGTTCGTCGTCGGTGCGGTCGCCCGGGTAGCGGCACTCGCCGAGCAGGCCGTTGACGGCGAACTTGGCGAGGTCGTGGGCGAGTGGATCGTCGGAGCCGGCCAGGAAGCCGGTGAGTTCCAGGCCGTCGCCCACCAGACCGGCGATCTCCGGCATGGTGTCGATCACCGGAATCACGTCCTGGATCACGTCCATCACGCCCCGGTGCTGGACCGCCAGCTCGGTGAACCGCCGGATCGCGACCTCCTGCGCCCCGGACTGCGAGAGCTCCCGCAGGTGCCGCACCAGTTCGGCCACGTCCGCGGCGGCGGGCTCGAGGACGGCGGCGAGTACGGCGGGCTTGCCGCTGAAGTGGTAGAGCACCGTCGCCTTCGAGCAGCCGGCCGCGGTGGCGATGTCCTGCAGCGACGTCGCGTTGTAGCCGGCCGCCTGGAACAGGTCCATCGCCCGGCGCACGATCTCGCGCCTGGTCCGTTCCCGGGCGGGGGTGGTGACTGCCATGACAGCATCTTGACTGACCGATCGGCCAGTTTTCAACCGATCGGTCAGGTTTGTGGTCCGCTTCACCCTGTGCCTTGCACTGTAATGTTGTAATTCAGGTCCCTCGCTTCGCTCGGGGGCGGGAAGTGGAGAGGTGAGGCCGATGCCCGAGGACGATGTACTGGACGCTTACTCCCGGGTGGTCTCGGGGGTGGCCGAACACCTGATCCCGCGGGTCGCCAGCCTGCGGATCCACAGCCGGCGCGGCGACTCGTCCGGCTCCGCGGTCGTGCTCACCGGCGACGGGCACCTGCTCACCAACGCCCACGTGGTCGGCGACGGCACCGAGGCCTCGGCCGACTTCGCGGACGGTACGCAGGCACAGGCACGGGTCGTCGGCGTCGACCGGTTGTCCGATCTCGCCGTACTCCGGGCCGACCGGGCGATCCCCGACCCACCCGAGTACGGCGACGCCGATCACCTGAAGGTCGGGAACCTGGTCGTTGCGGTGGGCAACCCGCTCGGTCTGGCCGGGAGTGTGACGGCGGGCGTGGTGAGTGCGCTCGGGCGGGCGTTGCCGGTCCGCAGCGGTTCCGGCAACCGGATCATCGAGGACGTGATCCAGACCGACGCCGCACTGAACCCGGGCAACTCCGGCGGTGCACTGGCCGATGGCAACGGACGGGTGGTCGGCATCAACACTGCGGTCGCGGGCATCGGGCTCGGGCTGGCGGTACCGGTCAATCCGACGACGCGCCGGATCATCTACTCGCTACTGCACGACGGCCGGGTGCGCCGCGCGTACCTCGGTCTGGTGAGCACTCCGGCACCGCTGCATCCGGCGTTGGCTGAGCGATTCGATCAACGGACGGCGCTCCGCGTGGTGGAGGTGATCCCGGCGAGCCCGGCCGCCGCCGCGGGTTTGCGTCAGGGCGATCTGGTACTCGCGGTGGACGGCGTACCGCTCCGCGACGCGCAGTCGCTGCAGCGGCAACTGTTCGAGGACGCGATCGCCCGCCGTACCGAGATCACCGCGATCCGGAACAACGCGCTCGTCGACGTGATCGCGTACCCGGCCGAGCTCAGCGACTGAGCTCAGCGATTGAGCGGGGCCCGGAGGAGTACGCAGGTGCCAGGCTTGAGTGGAGCGTTCGGGAAGGTGAACTCGCGGGTGACCTCGGTGAACCCGAACCTCTGGTGGAGGTCGAGGGTTGCGCCGTTCTGCAGGTTCGCGAAGTAGTAGACCTCGTAGGCGCGCTCGGCCACCCACCGCATCCGCTCGATCGTCAGCAGGTCCCCGATCCCGCGCCGCCGCCACTTCGGTGCGACGATCAGCCCGATCAGGTAGTACCCGTCGGGCGCCGTCGTCGGCGGGTCATCGGGCGACACCTTGTGCCCGAGCACGAGCGCGTACCCGGCAATCTCCCCACCGACCTCCGCGACCACCGTGTACTTCTCTGGATCCTGCAGATCCGCCACCAACCGCCCCCGCCGAGCCTCCACGGACCCACCCGTCCGACTCACGATTAGTTCGGCACACGTGGTCAGGTCCGCGTCGACGGCAGGGCGTACCAGAACATCGAAGCCTGCCGGACGACCCCGGGCTGATAGTCGGCGAAACCGCTCACCAGCCGCGCTCGCGCCATTCGGACAGATGCGGGCGTTCGGTGCCGAGGGTGGTGTCGGAGCCGTGGCCGGGGTAGACCCAGGTCTCGTCGGGGAGCTCGTTGAAGAGTTTGGCCTCGACGTCGTTGATCAGCGACGTGAAGCGTTCCTTGTCGCCCTGGGTGTTGCCGACGCCGCCCGGGAACAGCGAGTCGCCGGTGAACAGGTGGGGTGGGCCGTCCGGGTCGTCGTACACCAGGGCGATCGAGCCGGGGGTGTGGCCGACGAGGTGGATAACGCGCAGGCTGCACTGGCCGACGGCGATGTGGTCGCCGTCGTCGACGAGCTGATCGGTCGGCACCGGGATGCCCTCCGCATCGTACCGCCCGGCGACCGTGGTGGCGCCCGTCCGGGCGACGACCTCGGCCAGCGCCTCCCAATGGTCCTGGTGGCGGTGTGTGGTGATGACGCGCGCGAGGCCCGCGTCGCCGACCAGGCGGAGCAGCGTGCCGGCCTCGTTCGCGGCGTCGATCAGCACCTGCTCGTCGGTCTGCCGGCAGCGCAGCAGGTACGCGTTGTTGTCCATCGGCCCGACCGCGACCTTGGTGATCATCAGCTGGGCCAGCTCATGGGTCTGCGCCGGCCCGCCGACCTTGACGTTCCCGTGGTACTCCGTCATCGCTGCGTTCTCCCTGAAAGTCGGTGACAGCGACGATCCTTTCACCTCCGGCGACTCATGGGGAGCGCGACCGGTCAGAGCGTGACCACGACCTTCCCGTGGACGTGACCGGTCGCCTGGTACGCGACGGCATCCTGAATCTTCTCGATCGGGAACGACGCCGCGATCGGTACCGTCAGCTCGCCCGCCACGATCGCGTCGAGAATCCGCGGTACGGCGTCCGGCCCGCCGTTGACGCCACCGGTCGCCCGGACGCCGCCAGGCGGATTCGGGCCAGCTGCGATGGTCGCGATCCGCTCCGCCGGCACCCCGAGCGCGAGTGCGGCCTCGGCCACCTCGGTCCCGATCAGATCGATCGCCGCTGTCACTCCGCCGGAGCGCACCCGCTCCGCGAGGCCATCGCCGTAGGCGACCGGCTCAGCGCCCAACCGGTGGAGGAAGTCGAAGGTGCTTGCCGAGGCGGTTCCGATGACCCGTGCACCGGCCAGCTTCGCGAGCTGGAGCGCAAAGATCCCGACTCCGCCGGCAGCCCCACCGACCAGCACCGTGTCACCGGACCTCACGCCCGTCGCCGCCAACGCGGCAACCGCGGTCGACCCGGCGATCGGAATCGTCGCGGCCACCTCGTCGCTCACGCCGTCCGGCGTTCGGAACAGCCCGTCAGGTAACGAGGTCGGTACCGGCAGCACCACGAAATCGGCCACCGCGCGTGCCAACGCCCCACCGAAGACCCGGTCGCCGATCGCGAACCCCGCGACCCCGGCGCCCACCTCGTCCACCGTGCCGGCGAAGTCGTAGCCGAAGCCGGCCGGGGGAGTGAGGCCGAACCTGGCCGCCGTCTCGGGCTGGGCGGCGATCCGCCAGTCCATCGGGTTCAGTCCGGCGACGGTGACCCGGATGCGGACCTGCCCCGCGCCGGCGTGCGGCTCGGGTACGTCGCGGACCTCCAGGACGTCCGGACCTCCGAAGGTCTCGTACTCGACGGCGCGGCTCATGGCGACCTCCAGAATGATGGGACTTGGTGCCGTCACGATACCGCAGTGACGGGACCAAGTCCCGCTAGACTGTGACCATGGGCCGCTGGGAACCGAACGCGACCGATCGCCTGGTCGTCGCCGCGCTCGAACTGTTCGAGACGAACGGGTACGAGAACACGACGGTGATCGGCATCGCGGAGCGGGCCGGCCTGACCAAGAGCACGTTCTTCCGGCATTTCCAGGACAAGCGCGAAGTCCTGTTCGGCCGGAGTTCCCTCGCCGATGTGCTCGCCGAGGGAATCGCGAAGGCGCCGGCCGACGCCGAACCGCTCGAGGCAGTGGCCTGCGCGCTGGAACTGCTCGCCCAGGACGTCTTCACTCCGGAGCGCCGCGACTTCATCGCTCGGCGGCAGGCTGTCGTCGCGACCCATCCCGAACTGCGGGAACGCGAAGCGCTCAAGGGCCTCGGCCTGATCGCGGCGATGACCGGCGCGCTCGAGCGACGCGGCCTTCCGGCCCTCACCGCGCGGGTGACGGCGGAGTTGGGCGCGCTGGCACTGGAGCTCGCCTATACCCGCTGGGGCTCCGCTTCCCGGGACTTCACCGAGGTGGCCCGGGAGGCGCTGGACGAGGTCCGGTCCGCGGCGCCTGCGCGTTGACACCTGGGTACTGCGAGGAGGCCGGTTCGACCGGTGCCACGGATCGAATATACTTTCGAAGCCGGGCGGCACCTCCGGCGGCGGAAGTTTTTGTCGGTGGGCCTCGTTAGCATGACCGGGCAGGCCGGAGAACCGTCCGGAAACCCTCGAGAACGGCTGAGAGTGAGCTTGTGTCTGACCGTCTGATCGTGCGTGGCGCACGTGAGCACAACCTGAAGGACGTCTCGGTCGACCTGCCGCGGGACGCCATGATCGTCTTCACCGGCCTGAGCGGGTCCGGGAAGTCCAGCCTGGCCTTCGACACGATCTTCGCCGAGGGCCAGCGGCGCTACGTCGAGTCGCTGTCGGCGTACGCGCGGCAGTTCCTCGGTCAGATGGACAAACCGGACGTCGACTTCATCGAGGGCCTGTCGCCGGCGGTCTCGATCGACCAGAAGTCCACCTCGCGGAACCCGCGCTCAACGGTCGGCACGATCACCGAGGTGTACGACTACCTCCGGCTGCTGTTCGCCCGGGCCGGCCGCCCGCACTGCCCCGAGTGCGGCGAGCCGATCGCGCGGCAGACCCCGCAGCAGATCGTCGACCGGGTGCTCGAGCTCGAGGAGGGCACCCGGTTCCAGGTGCTCGCCCCGGTGGTGCGCGGCCGCAAGGGGGAGTACGTCGACCTCTTCCGGCAGTTGACCGGTCAGGGCTTCTCGCGCGCCCGGGTGGACGGCGAGACGATCCAGCTCACCGATCCGCCGAAGCTCGACAAGCAGAAGAAGCACAGCATCGACGTGGTGGTCGACCGGCTCGCGGTGAAGAGTTCCGCGAAGCAGCGGCTGACCGACTCGGTCGAGACCGCGCTCGGTCTGGCCAGCGGCCTGGTGGTGCTCGACTTCGTCGACCTCCCGGCCGACGACCCGCACCGCGAGCGCCGGTTCTCCGAGAAGCTCGCCTGCCCGAACGATCATCCGCTGGCGATCGACGAGCTCGAGCCGCGCTCGTTCTCCTTCAACTCGCCGTACGGCGCCTGCCCGGTCTGCACGGGCCTCGGCACCCGGATGGAGGTCGACCCGGAGCTGCTCGTCCCGGACCCGTCGAAGTCGCTCGACGAGGGCGCGATCCAGCCCTGGTCCGGGCAGAACGTCACGCAGTACTTCGAGCGCCTCCTCGAGGCACTGGCGAGGGACCTGAAGTTCAAGACCAGCACACCGTTCGGCGAGCTGCCGGCGAAGGCCAAGAAGGCGCTGCTCACCGGCCACGACAAGCAGGTCCACGTCTCGTACCAGAACCGCTACGGCCGCGAGCGGTCGTACTACACCAACTTCGAGGGCGTGATCCCGTACGTCGAGCGCCGGCACGCGGAGGCGTCCAGCGACACCGGGCGGGAGCGCTTCGAGGAGTACATGCGCGAGGTCCCGTGCCTGGCCTGCAACGGCGCGCGGCTGAAGCCGATCTCGCTGGCCGTCACGCTCGGCGGGAAGAACATCGCCGAGATCAGCGCGATGTCGATCGACGAGGTGCACGACTTCCTGGTCCGGATGGAGCTGACGCCGCGCGAGAAGCAGATCGCCGAGCGGGTGGTGAAGGAGATCGGCGAGCGGCTGCGGTTCCTGCTCGACGTCGGCCTGGACTACCTGGCGCTGAGCCGGCCGGCGGGTTCGCTGTCCGGTGGTGAGGCGCAGCGGATCCGGCTCGCGACCCAGATCGGCTCCGGCCTGGTCGGCGTGCTGTACGTGCTCGACGAGCCGTCGATCGGTCTGCACCAGCGCGACAACCGGCGGCTGATCGACACGCTGGTCCGGCTCAAGGAGCTCGGCAACACGCTGATCGTCGTCGAGCACGACGAGGACACCATCGACCACGCGGACTGGGTCGTCGACATCGGCCCGGGCGCGGGCGAGCACGGCGGCCAGGTGGTCGTGTCGGGCACCGTCGAGGACCTGCGCAACCACCCGGACTCGATCACCGGTGCCTACGTGTCGGGCCGCAAGGAGATCCCGATCCCTGCAGTCCGCCGGCCGCTCACCGAGGGCCGCGAGCTCACCATCTACGGCGCCCGGCAGAACAACCTGAAGGACCTGGACGTGACCATCCCGCTCGGGGTGTTCGTCGCGGTCACCGGGGTGTCCGGCTCGGGCAAGTCGACGCTGGTCAACGACATCCTCTACACGTCGCTGGCTCGGCAGATCTACGGCGCCCGCGCGGTGCCGGGACGGCACACGAAGATCTCCGGCATGGAGCTGGTGGACAAGGTCATCCACGTCGACCAGTCACCGATCGGCCGGACACCGCGCTCGAACCCGGCGACGTACACCGGGGTCTGGGACCACGTCCGCAAGCTGTTCGCGGAGACGCCGGAGGCGAAGGTCCGTGGGTATCAGCAGGGCCGCTTCTCGTTCAACGTGAAGGGTGGCCGCTGTGAGGCCTGCTCGGGTGACGGCACGCTGAAGATCGAGATGAACTTCCTCCCGGACGTCTACGTCCCGTGCGAGGTGTGCCACGGCGCGCGGTACAACCGCGAGACGCTCGAGGTGCACTACAAGGGCAAGACGGTCGCGGACGTGCTCGACATGCCGATCGAGGAGGCAGCCGAGTTCTTCCAGGCGATCCCGGCGATCTCGCGGCACCTGAAGACGCTCGTCGAGGTCGGTCTGGGGTACGTGCGCCTCGGTCAGCCGGCGCCGACGCTGTCGGGTGGTGAGGCGCAGCGGGTGAAGCTGGCGTCGGAGCTGCAGCGGCGTTCGACCGGCCGGACGGTGTACGTGCTGGACGAGCCGACCACGGGTCTGCACTTCGAGGACATCAGCAAGCTGCTCGGCGTGCTGAGCGGTCTCGTAGACAAGGGCAACTCGGTGCTGGTGATCGAGCACAACCTCGACGTGATCAAGACCGCCGACTGGCTGATCGACCTCGGCCCGGACGGCGGTCGCCGCGGCGGCACGCTGGTCGCCGAAGGCACGCCGGAGGAGGTCGCGGCCAACCCCGAGTCGTACACGGGCCAATTCCTCGCCGAGATCCTCGCCGGCCGCGCCGCCAAGCCAAGCGCAAAACAGTCCGCCGCCAAGGCACTCCCGGCAAAGAAGGCACCAGCGAAGAAGACGGCCGCCAAGAAGACAGTCGCCAAGAAGACAGCTGCGAAGAAGACCACACCAACGAAGAAGACCACGCCAACGAAGAAGACGGCCCCCCGCAAACGCGTCGCCGGCTAAGCCCCGCCGAACGCACCACCGGACCGTCGGACTACTCGTAAGCACCCGACGGCCACGGTCAGCGGCGGTCGGGGTGGGGGGTCAGCGGCGGAAGAGTTGTTGCCAGAGGTGGCGTAGCCAGGTGCGGCGGGGGGTTGGTAGGAGGGCTGCCGGCAGTACGACGGACGGTGGTGTGGCGAGGGTGACCGGGACCTGGACCATGCGGTCGCCCTGTAACCAGTAGAGGTCCTGGCTGCACTGGTCGGCGGCGCCCTGGTAGGTCTCGGCCACGTACGCGGCCAACCGGTCCGCGACCTCCTGTCCCACGTCCGCCGGGCAGAACGCGACCGTGCTCAACCGCGGTACGCCGACCAGCACGCCCATCCCGATCGACGCCTGCGGCATGAGTTTCTCCCGGTCGACGATCGCCATCGACACCAGCGGATCGTCCTCCCGGGCGAGCACCGAGAAGCCGTCGTGCGCGACCGGCCGCAGGTCGGCGATCTGGTCCAGCGTCAGCTGCACCGGCGACGGTACGTCGGGGTCGCCGAGCCCGAGCATCGATCGCCGGACGACTGTCAGCCGCCGGTAGTCGTTCCCGGTACAGATGAACACCACGACCTCGAAGTGGTCGCCGAACGGGATCAACGCATCCGCGACCGGCCCGGCGGTCCGCGCGGACCAGCCGCGCTGCAGCAACATCGCCCGCTGCCGGTCCGCGACATCCCCGAACCGGTGCTCCTCGGTGGCGAGCTCGCCCTCCGCGACCACCGCCCGCAACCACGCCTCGATCTGGTCGGCCCACAACTGCTGCGGCAACTGCAGGCACCGGTCGATGATCTCGCCGAGCCCGACGACCGCGGACATCTGCAGCGACCCACGCCCCCAGCCGACCTCGACGGTCCGGTCGGCGGTGTCGACGACGCACCCCGGCATCCACAGCGGCGCGAGGTCCGCGATCGCCTTCAGCACGGTCGAGTCGTTCGTCGTACCAGTCATCTCATGCCTCTCCCACCACCACAGTGTGCCGGGCCGGGCTCGCGGCGGACCGGTCAGCGGGAGAAACCTTAGTTGCCGACCGGTCGAACCGGGCCGGCGGCTCCCAGCTGATTCACAGCGAACCTTCAAACCGCGGTTCAAGCAGATTCCGGTGAACCGATCCGGTGGGCGGGTCGTTTGAGTAGATGGATAGCGTTCAACTACTTCGATCAGCAGGCTCTTGGAGGTCCAGGTTCATGAGCGATGACACGACGGCATCGGCCACCAACTCGGCGGCAGCCGCAGCAGGCGGTCTCCGCGACCGCAGGACGGTGCTGCGCTGCGCCGCGATGGTCGCCCTGGCAGGTGCCGGCGCGCCGCTCCTCGCGGCCTGTGGCGGCAGCGACAACGGCAGCACAGGCAGCGCAGGCAGTACGGGCAGCGCAAGCGGCACCGGTACGTCGCCCTCGGCGACCGGCTCCGCACCGACCACCGGGACGTCGTCGAGCGCGCCGGCCGCCGGCGGGAAGGTCCTCGGCCCGGTGTCCGACGTACCGGTCGGTGGCGGGAAGGTGTTCACCGACGCGAAGGTCGTCGTGACGCAGCCGACCGCGGGTACGTACAAGGGCTTCTCCGCGGTCTGCACGCATCAGGGGAACCCGGTCGGCTCGGTGGAAGGTGGCCAGATCGTCTGCCCGTTCCACAACAGCCACTTCAGCATCACCGACGGCAGCGTGGTCAGCGGACCGGCGCCGGCCCCGCTCCCCGCGGTGAACGTGAAGGTCCAGGGCGGCAACATCGTCGAATCGGCCTGACCGAACACAGCGACCGCGGACCGGGCCAGGTGGGCCGGGTCCGCGGTCGCTGAATCAGGACTGGTCCGGAGCCCCGACGTACAGCAGTTTGTTCGGTGAGCCGGTGCCCGGGTCGCCGACCTTGTCCGCGGTCGAGCTGCCGACCAGCGCCGTGGCGACGTCGGCCGGGGTCGCATCCGGGTGGTCGGCCAGGTAGAGCGCGATCGCGCCCGCAACGTGCGGTGTCGCCATCGACGTACCACTCATCTTCGCGGTGGCGTCCGGGCCGGTGATGCCGACCGAGGTGATGTCGACCCCCGGCGCGAACAGGTCCACGCACTTGCCGTAGTTCGAGAACGCGGCACGCTGGTCCTTGTCGTCGGTGGCGCCGACCGTGATCGCCGACGGCTCCCTGGCCGGGGAGGTCAGGCAGGCGTCGGCGCTGTCGTTGCCCGCGGCAACGGCGTAGGTGATGCCGGAGCCGATGGACGCCTTCAACGCGGCGTCCAGCGCGTCGTCCGCGCCGCCACCGAGGCTCATGTTCGCGACCGCCGGCTTCTTCGCGTTCTTGGTCACCCAATCGATACCGGCCACAACGGATTCGGTCGAGCCGGAGCCCTGGCAATCCAGCACCCGGACCGCGATCAGCTTCGCCGCCTTGGCCATGCCGTACGTCGTACCGCCGATGGTGCCGGCCACGTGGCTGCCGTGGCCCATGCAGTCGACGCCGTTCTGGCCGTCGCCGACCGTGTCGGTGCCGACCGACGCGCGGTCGCCGAAGTCCTGGTGCTTGGCGTAGATACCGGTGTCGATGATGTACACGTTGACGTTCTTGGCGTCGGTCGACGGCAGGTACTTCTTGTCCAGCGGCAGGGCGTGCTGGTCGACCCGGTCGAGGCCCCACGGCGGGTTGTCCTGGGCGACTGTGATCTTCTGGTTCTGCTCGACGTACGCGACCCGGGGATCGGTGGCAACCTTCTTCGCCTGGTCGTCGGACATGTTCGCCGAGAAGCCCTTGATCGACGCGTCGTACTGGTCCTTGACCTCGACGTCGTAGCTCGCCGCCAGGCTCTGCGTCGCGACCCGGGTCTGTGCCTGCGAGCGCTGGCCCGCCAGGACGACGATGTAGCTGCCGGGGATCGCGTTCGGGTTGCCGGCGCCGCGGATCGTCACCGGCGCGGCCTGCCCAGGGGCGTCGGCAGCGCTGCTACCGGGTGCGGTGGCGACGATTCCGGTCACGGACAGCGCGGCGACTGCCACCGCACCGAACGCTGCGCGTGATCCGCGGAGTGAAGGGGACATGGGCGGAACTCCCTCGAGTCAGCGCGAGGCCTTGTTGCCTCACGCAAGGACCTGCGCATCTACCCTTGTGCACAAGTAACGCAGGTCGCCCATCCCAGCAGGGGATAAATCTCGACTTATGAGTCAACCCGCAACAGGAACGCAATCTTCACCGCGTTTGCCTGGCTTCGTGGTTGGCGTACTTGCGGGCCGCAAAGCTGTACGCCTCGTCGATCAACGGCAGTAACCGGTCCGGTTCGGTCGGATTCACGATCGCGACCCAGTACTGCGAGGCGTAGAACGGGTGCGGCATCAGGACGTCCCGGGCCGCGTAGTCGTGGCCGGAGTCGAGCACCCAGTCGGCATCGCGTTCGGTCGGCACCGGGCCGAGGAGTTCGCCGTACGTCGCCTTGGTGAGGCCGAGGTTCAGCCGCCAGGCGCCGGGCTCGTCGAGGTTCGACACCTTCTCGTAGTGGTCGCCGGTGACAATGGTGGCGAAGGGTTGCTGCCGTTCCGGTGGCAGGTCGCCGGCCGGGTCGTACAGGTAGAAGAGGTCGTCCTGGGCCTCGAGCACCCGGACGCCGGCGTACGCACGGATCGTCCGATCACATTCCTGGTATCTCATGCCTTCAAGTCTGTCATTGAAGCAGCGGTGGAGACTTTTCCCCGATTCCGGATTTGTCCGTGGGCCGAACTAGGGTGGTTGGGTGGCTGATCCGTCCTCCTACCGTCCCGCTCCGGGATCGATTCCCGACTCACCCGGCGTCTACCGCTTCAGCGACTCCGCCGGGCGGGTGATCTACGTCGGCAAGGCGAAGAACCTGCGCGCCCGGTTGTCGTCGTACTTCCAGGACCTGGTGAACCTGCACCCGCGGACGCAGGCGATGGTGACGACGGCCTCGAAGGTCGAGTGGACGGTGGTCGCCAGCGAGGTCGAGTCGCTGCAGCTGGAGTACTCCTGGATCAAGGAGTACGACCCGCGCTTCAACGTGAAGTACCGCGACGACAAGTCGTACCCGTGGCTCGCGATCACCCTCAACGAGGACTACCCGCGGGTGATGGTCGGCCGCGGCCAGAAGAAGAAGGGCGTGAAGTACTTCGGTCCGTACAGTCACGCCTGGGCGATCCGCGAGACCGTCGACCTGCTGCTCCGGGTGTTCCCGATGCGCTCGTGCAGCAAGGGCGTGTTCAACCGGCACCGCCAGATCGGCCGGCCCTGCCTGCTCGGGTACATCGGCAAGTGCGCCGCCCCGTGCACCGGTCAGGTGACGCAGGAGGAGCACCGCCAGATCGTCGACGACTTCGCCGCGTTCCTGTCCGGCCAGACCGCGACGTACGTGCGCCGCCTGCAGAAGGAGATGCAGGCCGCGGCCGCCGAGCTGGAGTACGAGCGGGCCGCCAAGATCCGCGACGACCTGGCCGCGCTGGAGAAGGCGCTGGCCAAGAACGCGGTGGTCCTCGGCGACGGCACGGACACCGACGTGATCGCGCTCAGCGAGGACCCGCTCGAGGTCGCGGTGCAGATCTTCTACGTCCGCGGCGGCCGGATCCGCGGTGAGCGCGGCTGGATCGCCGACAAGGCCGACGGTACGGCGACGACCGCCGACCTGGTCTCGCAGTTCATCCAGCAGACGTACGCCGGGGACTCCGGCGACACGATTCCGCGGGAGATCCTGGTCCCGACGATGCCTGAGGACGCCGCGGCGCTGACCGAATGGCTCGAGGGGATCCGCGGCGCGCGGGTGTCGATCCGGGTCCCTCAGCGCGGTGACAAGAAGGCGCTGATGGAGACCGTCGAGCGGAACGCGCTGCAGACGCTGACCATGCACAAGACCAAGCGGGCCAGCGATCTGACCACCCGCAACCAGGCGCTGGAGGAGATCCAGACCGCGCTCGACCTGCCCGAGGCGCCGCTGCGGCTGGAGTGCTACGACATCTCGAACCTGCAGGGCACCGAGGTGGTCGCGTCGATGGTCGTCTTCGAGGACGGCCTGCCGCGCAAGAGCGAGTACCGGCGGTTCGTGATCAAGGGCGTCGACGGCCAGAACGACGTCGCCTCGATCGCCGAGGTCCTCACCCGCCGCTTCAAACGCCTCCTCGACGAACGCGCCACGATCGCCGCCGAGGAAGATCCGAACGCCGCCCTGATCGACCCCGAGACCGGTCGCGCGAAGAAGTTCGCGTATGCGCCAGGACTCGTGGTCGTCGATGGTGGTCCACCCCAGGTAGCGGCAGCCCGCCAGGCGATGGACGAGCTGGGCGTCGGCGACATCCCCGTGGTCGGCCTCGCGAAGCGGCTGGAAGAGGTGTGGGTCCCGGACGAGGAAGACCCCGTCATCTTCTCCCGCACCAGCGAAGGTCTGTATCTGCTGCAGCGCCTGCGCGACGAGGCGCACCGCTTCGCCATCACCCACCACCGCAACAGGCGATCGAAGTCGATGGTCGAGAGCACCCTCGACGACGTCGCGGGCCTGGGCGACGTCCGGCGGAAGACCTTGCTGCGGCACTTCGGGTCGCTGAAGAAGTTGCGCGGCGCGACGGTCGACGAGGTGGCCGCGCTGCCCGGTTTCGGGCCGCGGCTGGCGGAGTCCGTCGTACTCGCGGTTAACGCTGCTGCAACGAAGGCGGAAACCGGCCGGGCTCCGTCGGTCAACACCGCGACAGGCGAGATACTGGGCGACGACGTTCCGGCGCCGGCCGGGACGCCTGACGGGGACCCAGGGAGAACTGAGAACTGATGGACGACACGGGCGGCAACCTGATCATCGTGTCCGGGATGTCCGGCGCGGGCCGCAGCTCGGTCGCGGACGTGCTGGAGGACCTCGGCTGGTTCGTGGTGGACAACCTGCCGCCGATGTTCCTGACCACGATCGTCGAGCAGGTGGTCGGTACCGGCGCGGCGCCGCGGCTCGCGGTCGTCGTCGACGTCCGGACCGGGTTGTTCTTCGACGAGCTGAGCTCGGCGATCCACGACCTGCGGCTGAAGGGGTACCGGCCGCTGACGCTGTTCCTTGAGGCGTCGGACGACGTGATCGTGCGCCGGCAGGAGAGCGTCCGCCGGCCGCACCCGCTGCAGGGCGAGGGCCGGCTGCTCGACGGCATCCAGCGCGAACGCGAGCTGCTCGGCGACATCCGGGCCGGCGCCGACCTGGTGATCGACACCTCCAGCCTCAACATCCACCAGCTGGCCGCGAAGATCGTGAACGCGTTCGGCGACGAGGAGAACGCCGAGCTGCGCGCGACCGTGGTGTCGTTCGGCTTCAAGTACGGCATCCCGGTGGACGCCGACGTGGTCGCCGACATGCGCTTCATCCCCAACCCGTACTGGCAGCCCGATCTGCGGCCGATGACCGGGCAGGACAAGCCTGTGTCAGACTTCGTGCTCGGCCATCCGCTGGCCCAGCAGTTCCTCGAGAACTACGTGGACGTGCTGGACACCCTGCGGACCGGCTACCTGAACGAGGGCAAGCGCTTCGTCACCGTCGCGATCGGCTGCACCGGGGGTAAGCACCGCAGCGTCGCGATGGCCGAGGAGATCGCCCGCCGGCTGCGCGAGAAGGGCTCACCGACGTTGGTAGTGCACCGGGACCTGGGCCGCGAGTGAGCCAGAGCGACTGGGACAGGCCTGCCCGCGGACAGCGCGGGCAGGGGCACTCTGGTGCGTTGTCAGGGGGGCGACCCCCGGGCCCCCGGGTGGCTCCACGCGTCGTCGCGTTGGGTGGGGGACACGGTCTGGCCGCGTCCCTGTCCGCGTTGCGGCATGTCACCGACCAGCTGACCGCGGTCGTCACGGTCGCCGACAACGGCGGCTCGTCCGGGCGGCTGCGCAAGGAGCTCGGCGTACTGCCTCCGGGGGACCTGCGGATGGCGCTGGCGGCGTTGTGCCGCGACGACGAGTGGGGCCGGACGTGGGCCGACGTACTGCAGCATCGGTTCCGCAGCAACGGTGAACTGCACGACCACGCGGTCGGCAACCTGTTGATCGTGGCGCTGTGGGAGCTGCTCGGCGAAGCGGTCGACGGGCTCGACTGGGTCGCCCGGCTGCTCGGTGCGCAGGGCCGGGTGCTGCCGATGTCCGCCGTACCGCTGGACATCACCGCGCGGGTCCTCGGGCTGGATCCGGCGCGTCCGGACGCGATCACCGAGATCCGCGGTCAGGCCGAGGTCGCGTCGACGGAGGGCCATGTGGTCGACGTCGCGCTCGATCCCGCCGACCCGCCGGCTTGTCCCGAGGCCCTCGTCGCGATCGCGGAAGCGGACTGGGTCGTGGTCGGACCGGGGTCGTGGTTCACGTCCGTGATCCCCAACCTGCTGGTGCCGGAGCTGTGCCGCGGCCTGGAGCAGACCAGCGCCCGCCGGCTCCTGACGCTGAACCTGGGGGAGCAGAAGGGGGAGACCGACGGGTTCTCACCCGAGACGCACCTGGAGGTGCTGGCCGGCCACGCCCCGGATCTGCGCATCGACGTCGTGCTCGCCGACGTCGGTCACGTGCCCGACCCCGAGTCCCTCCGCCGCACCGCGGAGTCCCTCGGAGCCGAGCTCGTGATCGCCGACATCGCCGACGACGACCGCGACCTGCACCACGCCCCCGACAAACTCGCCAAGATCTACCGCGAGATCTTCAGCTAGTCAGTCGAAGTCGGCGTCGACGTCCTTCCTGATGTCGTAGATCTGCTTGCCGTGTGCGTCGTACCCGCGCACCCGGACCTTCTGGATGTCCGAGTTCCCACCGGTCAGCCCCCAGATGTAGAAGCCGTTGGAGATCAGCGCTCGGGTCGGGCCTTGCTTCGGCAGATCGACGACGAGCTGCGCGACGCCGTCCGGCACCATGCCGAAGTCGAACGTCTCCGCGAACTTCCCGTCCGCCTGGACGGCGCCACGCGTGTAGTCGTAGGCGCCCTTCGCGGTGACGCCGAGCATGTGGCACCACGCGTAGACCCTGCGATCCGGCGAGATCAGTACCGCGGTCAGCTTGTTGCCGGTGCCGGTCTTGAGTGCGACCGCCCAGTTCTTGTCGACCGGCCCGGCGGCATCGATGACCGGATCGGGCTGATGGCCCTTGCCGAAGTAGATCGCGTCCACCTCGGCGCATCGGGTACGGACCTGGTCGTCGGTCAACGGGCTGACCGGCGGCGCCGGCACCAGTGCCTTCCCGGTGAGCGGATCCTTTGTCATCACAGCGTCCGGCGTGATCGGCTCGGCCGTCTTGACCGTGACGTTCGACGGCAGGGACGGCCTTGCGGTCGCCGCAGTCGGGAGTGTCGGCTGCGTGTACTCGTAGACCTTGCGGCCGTCCGCGTCGTACCCGCGAACCCGACGGACGTTCTTATTCTGCGCGTCCAAGCCGAGCGTGTAGAACCCGTCCGCTCCGAGGAGCGCTTGCCGCGGCTGCGTTTCGCCGTCGAGGTCGACGAGCACTTCGCGGACACGTGGCGGGACCCGGGTGCCAACGATCGAGCCTTCCGAGTTCTTCATGCCTTCGGTGCTGATCCGGCCGTACGACTGCGCCTGGCCGACACCTGTCAGCGTGCAGGTGCTGACGATGGACCGGTCGGGCGACAGGAACAGCGCCTGCACACGGGTACCTGTGCCGGCCTTGACCTCGAGTTTCCAGGCCGGTCCGAGCGGCACGCCCTTGTCGTCGGAGTTCGCGACGCGCTCGCGGAGGAAGTCGAGGTACTCCTGGTCGGCCGGCTTGCACTGGTCGCGCAGGTTCGCGTCGCTGAGTTGGCTGACCGGTGGTGGCGGCAGGACCGCCCGGCCGGTTTCGTCGCCGGTGATGGTGCCGGTCTTCGGGTCGATCGTCACCGTCGGGCCGTTCGCCGGACCGGTGCTCTCGTGGCGGGCCGCGGACCAGGTGGCGGCGCCGGCGATGATGACGGCGGTGGTGAGCACAGCGGTCGAGACCGTCGCGATGCGCGTCTTCCGAACCGAGCGCCGGGCGCGGATCAGCAGTTCGTCGACGTCCGTACTCAACGGATGGTCGGTGTCGTCGGCGGCCGCGGCCAACAGGCGTTCGATGTCGCTGTTCATGAGGCGCTCCTTTCGGTCTGGTCGAGAAGTTCGCGCAGCCGGGTCAGACCGCGCGACGTCTGGCTCTTCACGCCGCCGGTCCCGATGCCGAGGATGTCCGCGGTCTGTTCGAGGCTGAGGTCGGCGTAATGACGGAGCACGACGCACGCGCGTTGGCTCGGCGGGAGCGCAGCCAGCGCCTGTACGACGAGCAGGCGGTCGTCGACCGCGCCGCCGGGATCGGGGAGTGCTGCGACCGGGTCCTCGGCATCCACGAGGCGTTCGCGGCGCCACGGGCGGCGGGACTGTTCGAGGACGGAAGTGACGAGGCACTTGTGCGCGTAGGAGTTCAGACCTTGGGTGCGGTCGATCCGGTGCCAGCGCCGGTACACCTTCACCAGCGCGTCCTGGGCAGCGTCCTCGGCCCGGTGCCAGTCGCCGCACATCAGGTACGCCGTACGCCGCAGCCGGCGGATCGCCGACGCGGCGAACTCGGTGAACTCGGATTCGTCCGGTGCCTTCATGCCCCTCCTCTCAGGCCCTCTCACGATGTCGGGGAGGTAATGCGGCCACCCACACGAAAGGTTGCAACGTAACCGCGGCGATCACAGTCCGTTGGTCTGATGACACTCCATCCGGCCCCTGGCGGAGGGGAGCGCAGAGCCGAAGGCCGGCCCGAGGGTCTTTGACATGGGTGGGAGGATGCTTTCTATGGCGATGACAGCACAGGTGAAGTCCGAGCTGACCAGTATTCAGGTGACGAAACCGTGTTGCCGCAAGGCCGAGGTCTCGTCGATCCTGCGGTTCGCCGGCGGGCTGCACCTGGTGTCGGGGCGGATCGTCGTGGAGGCCGAGCTGGACAGTGGTGCCGCGGCGCGGCGGCTGCGCAAGGACATCGCCGAGATCTTCGGTCACCCGTCGGACGTCGTGGTGATCTCCCCGTCGGGCATTCGCAAGCAGACGAAGTACGTCGTCCGCGTGGTCCGCGACGGTGACGCGCTCGCGCGCCAGACCGGTCTCGTGGACAACCGTGGTCGTCCGGTGCGCGGCCTGCCGCCGGCGGTCGTGTCGGGTGCGTCCTGTGACGCGGTGGCGGCCTGGCGAGGTGCGTTCCTCGCGCACGGTTCGCTGACCGAACCGGGGCGGTCCTCGTCGCTCGAGGTGACGTGCCCCGGTCCGGAGGCGGCGCTGGCGCTGGTCGGTGCGGCCCGGCGGCTCGGGATCGGTTCGAAGGCGCGCGAGGTACGCAACGTCGACCGCGTGGTGATCCGCGACGGTGACGCGATCGGCGCGCTGCTGACCCGGCTCGGTGCGCACGAGTCGGTGCTCGCGTGGGAGGAGCGCCGGATGCGCCGCGAGGTCCGCGCCACCGCGAACCGGCTCGCGAACTTCGACGACGCCAACCTGCGCCGCTCCGCCCGCGCCGCGGTCGCCGCCGGCGCCCGGGTCGAACGCGCCCTCGAGATCCTCGGCGACGATGTACCCGACCACCTGCAGGTGGCGGGCAAACTCCGCCTCGAACACAAGCAGGCCAGCCTCGAAGAGCTCGGCCAGCTGCACGAACCGGCCCTCACCAAGGACGCCGTCGCCGGCCGCATCCGCCGCCTGCTCGCGATGGCCGACAAACGAGCCTCCGACCTCGGCATCCCCAACACCGAAGCCAACCTCACCCCCGAAATGCTCGACCCAGCCTGACCGAATCGTTACCTTCTCCGGCCCACAGCGCGCTTGCCCCGTTGGTTGGATTCCCTCACGGGGGTTGCCATTCGACGAACATGTGAGGACAAGCGATGGGTGACGCAGCGGACGAAGCACGGGCTCTTCAAGAGCTGGAGCAGCGCAGGACCGCAGAGCTGCTGAGGATCGAGGCGGAGAAGGAAGCTGCTCGTCAGCGAGCGGCCGAGGAGGCCGCGAAGAAGAGTAGTATGGTCGCGGATCCGGAGCAGGCAGCGCCCAACTGGCCGGACGACGGGTTTCAGGCCGAGGCGCCCGGACGGCTGCAGGCCGTGCAGGGCGCCCTGGGTGTCGGGCATGCGGGCGACGTGGCCTTCGCGCAGAAGCTGTTGAACAGCGGGCAGGCGCCGCTGGGAAGTGTCAGCGCACCGGAGCAGTCGGCTGCCGGCTCGAAAGAGGGTTCGGCCGGAGCACGGACCGGGGCGAAGCCTGCTCTCGGTCTCGGCTGAGGCACCAGCCTGCGGGCGTCGGCCTGAGACGAACCTGGTGCGCCCGGTCGGTGAACGGCGCGTGGCCGGCAGTGCGAGCGGCGGTTTCCGGAGGGACGTTCTGGAAATCGCCGCTTGGCGTACCAGTCAGTGGTCTGGTCTGAAGCCGTCGGAAAGTGGCGGTGGTCTTATCTGGACGCTACCAGTTGATCGAGTGGGCTGTTGGGCTAGTGTTCGGGCTGTAGCGGCAGTGCTCGACAGCTAGTTTGAGGAGACGTAGTCCCGTGACCGTACGCGTAGGTATCAACGGCTTCGGCCGGATCGGCCGTAACTTCTTCCGCGCCGCGCAGGCGTCCGGTGCCGACATCGAGGTCGTCGCCGTCAACGACTTGACCGACAACCAGACCCTCGCTCACCTGCTGAAGTACGACTCGATCCTGGGCCGCTTCCCCGGCGAGGTCTCCGCCACCGACGACGACATCACCGTCGCCGGCAAGAGCTTCAAGGCGTTCGCCGAGCGCGACCCCGCCAACCTCAAGTGGTCCGACGTCGGCGCCGACGTCGTGATCGAGTCCACCGGTTTCTTCACCGACGCCACCAAGGCCAAGACGCACGCCGACAACGGCGCCAAGAAGGTCATCATCTCCGCCCCGGCGAAGAACGAGGACCTGACCGTGGTGATGGGCGTGAACCACGACCTGTACGACGCCGAGAAGCACACCGTGATCTCGAACGCGTCCTGCACCACGAACTGCCTGGCCCCGCTGGCCAAGGTCCTGCACGACGCGTTCACGATCGAAAAGGGTCTGATGACCACGATCCACGCGTACACCCAGGACCAGAACCTGCAGGACGGCCCGCACAAGGACCTGCGTCGCGCCCGCGCCGCCGCCCTGAACATCGTCCCGACCTCCACCGGCGCCGCGAAGGCGATCGGCCTGGTGCTGCCGGAGCTGAAGGGCAAGCTGGACGGCTACGCGCTGCGCGTCCCGGTCCCGACCGGTTCGGCCACCGACCTGACCGTCACCGTCGGCCGCGAGGTCACCGTCGACGAGGTCAAGGAGGCCTACAAGGCCGCCGCCGAGGGTCCGCTGAAGGGCTACCTGACCTACACCGACGACGAGATCGTCTCCACCGACATCGTCACCGACCCGGCGTCCTGCATCTTCGACTCGGGCCTGACCAAGGTGATCGGCAACCAGGTCAAGGTCGTCGGCTGGTACGACAACGAGTGGGGCTACTCGAACCGCCTCGTCGACCTGGTCAACCACGTCGGCGCCTCGCTCTGACGCATTCCCTGCTTGCGTCCGGAGAGCTGGTGTCGTCTCCGGGCGCAAGCTCGTTCACCCGAGGAAGCTGACCGAGGAAACTGACCGAGGAAACTGAACTGTGAAGACCATCGAAGATCTCGGCGACCTGGCCGGCCAGCGGGTGCTGGTCCGGTCCGACCTGAACGTGCCGATCAAGAACGAGGTGATCGGCGACGACGGCCGGATCCGCGCCTCGCTGCCCACGCTGGTGAAGCTGGCCAAGGCCGGCGCGAAGGTGATCGTCACCGCGCACCTCGGCCGGCCGAAGGGCACGCCGAACCCGCAGTTCACCCTGGCGCCGGTGGCCAAGCGGCTCGGCGAGCTGCTGCAGCCCGAGGGCATCACGGTGCACTTCGCCACCGACGTCACCGGTGACGCGGCGCAGTCCGCCGTCCAGGACCTGGATGAGGGCGAGGTTCTGCTGCTGGAGAACGTGCGCTACGACCCGCGCGAGGAGAGCAAGGACGAGGACGAGCGGGCCGCTCTGGCCGACGAGCTCGCCGCGCTCGCGGACGTTTTCGTCAGCGACGGCTTCGGTGTCGTGCACCGCAAGCAGGCCAGCGTGTACGACGTGGCGCGCAAGCTCCCGCACGCCGCCGGCGGCCTGGTGCTCGCCGAGGTCGACGTACTGAAGAAGCTCACCGAGGACCCGGCCCGGCCGTACGTCGTCGTCCTCGGCGGCGCGAAGGTGTCGGACAAGCTCGCGGTGATCGACAACCTGCTCGCCAAGGCCGACAAGCTGCTGATCGGCGGCGGCATGGTCTTCACGTTCCTGAAGGCGCAGGGCCACGAGGTCGGCAAGAGCCTGCTCGAGGAAGACCAGCTGGACGTCGTCCGCGGCTACCTGAAGGAGGCCGGCGACAAGATCGTGCTGCCGACCGACATCGTGGTCGCTCCCGAGTTCAAGGCCGACTCCCCGGCGACCGTGGTCGCGGCCGACGCGATCCCGGCCGACCAGCTCGGCCTGGACATCGGCCCGGAGTCGGGCAAGGCTTTCGCGGCCGAGGTCGCGCAGGCGAAGACCGTGTTCTGGAACGGTCCGATGGGCGTCTTCGAGATGGCGGCGTTCGCCGGCGGAACCAAGGCCGTCGCGCAGGCGTTGACCGAGGTGGACGGCCTGAGTGTCGTCGGTGGCGGTGACTCCGCGGCCGCCGTCCGGCAGCTAGGCTTCGCCGACGACGCGTTCGGCCACATCTCCACCGGTGGTGGCGCGTCGCTCGAATACCTGGAGGGCAAGGAGCTCCCGGGTCTCGCCGTACTGGAAGAGGACTGACACCGATGGCCGACCCCACAGCTGCCCGTACGCCGTTGATGGCGGGCAACTGGAAGATGAACCTCAACCATGTCGAGGCCGTGCACCTGCTGCAGAAGCTGAGCTGGACGCTGCAGGACAAGAAGCACGACTTCGACCGGGTCGAGGTGGCGGTGCTGCCGCCGTTCACTGACATCCGCAGCGTGCAGACGCTGGTCGACGGTGACCGGATGAAGATCAAGTACGGCGCCCAGGACGTGTCCACGAAGGACTCCGGGGCGTACACCGGCGAGATCTCGGCGTCGATGCTCACCAAGCTCGGCTGCACCTACGTGCTGACCGGGCACTCGGAGCGCCGGCAGTACCACAACGAGACCGACGAGATCGTCAACGCCAAGACGGCGAAGGCGCTCGAGGCCGGCCTGACCCCGATCATGTGTGTCGGCGAGGGCCTGGAGATCCGGAAGGCCGACGGTCACGTCGCGCACTGCCTGGGTCAGATCGACGCGGGGCTGGCAGGTCTGAAGCCGGACGACGTCCGCAAGCTCGTGATCGCGTACGAGCCGGTCTGGGCGATCGGCACCGGCGAGGTGGCGACTCCGGAGGACGCGCAGGAGGTGATCGCCGCGATCCGGGGCCGGATCGAGGAGACGATTTCACCCTCGGTCGCCGACTCGGTACGGATTCTTTACGGCGGATCGGTGAAGATGGCCAGTGCAGGTGGCATCATGGCCCAACCGGATGTCGACGGCTGCCTGGTCGGAGGTGCGAGCCTTCAGGTGGAGGAGTTCGCCGGCATCTGCCGTTACCTGGACCTTCAGTTAGGCTACTCCTCGTGAAACTCGCTTTCTCGATCGTCGTGATCGTCTGCAGCCTCTTCCTGACGCTGCTGGTGCTGCTGCACAAGGGCCGCGGTGGCGGCCTGTCGGACCTCTTCGGTGGCGGGGTGTCGTCCAGCCTCGGCGGCTCGTCGGTCGCCGAGCGGAACCTGGACCGGATCACCATCGGTGTCGGTCTGATCTGGTTCGCCGCCATCGTCGCGCTCGGCCTGCTCTACAAGCTCGGCTGAGGGGAGTAGGTTCCCGTGGCTGGTGGTGGCAGTGCGATTCGTGGCAGCCGGGTCGGTGCCGGGCCGATGGGCGAGGCCGAGCGCGGCGACACCGCGCCCCGGCAGCGCATCGTGTTCTTCTGTGCGAACGGGCACGAGACCGCGACCTGGTTCGCGGTCGAGGCGGCCATCCCGGAGGAGTGGGACTGTCCACGGTGCGGTCTGCCGACCAGCACCGATGTGAACAACCCGCCTCCGCCGCCGAAGATCGAGCCCTACAAGACCCACCTGGCCTATGTGAAGGAGCGCCGCTCCGAACAGGAGGCCCAGGAGATCCTGGACGAGGCCCTCGAGAAGCTTCGGGCGCGACGCGCTCGTGGCGAGGTCATCTACTAGCACGCACGACAGCTACAGCCCGGTCACGTCGGCCGGGCTGTCGCCGTTCGGTGGCCGTTTGTGGCCGGGCCGGTGCAGCGCGCTAGGGTCTGGTCATGAAGTCGTCGATCGCCCCGGTCCGCTGGACTCCGCCGCCCGCGTCGCCGGTGCGGCATCCGAAGAACGTCGACGTCGAGCTGGTCGCGCTGCCGGGCGCCGGCCCCGAGGACACGTTGATCGACGACGACGGCAGCGTGCTCACCGGTCTGTACGACGGCCGCATCCTGCGCGTCTCCGCCGACGGGAAGACGATCAGCACGCTGGCCGACACCGGCGGCCGTCCCCTCGGCCTGGAGTGGCTGCCCGACGGCAAGGTGCTGATCTGCGACGCGAACCGCGGCCTGCTGACCCTGGACCCACGTCGTGGCGCCGATCACCGGATCGCGACGCTGCTGTCCGAGATCGACGGCCGGCCGATGCGGTTCTGCAACAACGCCGACGTCACCGAGGACGGCACGATCTACTTCACCGACTCCTCCACCCGGTTCGGCATCGACGAGTGGATGGCCGACCTGCTCGAACACTCCGCGACCGGCAGCGTGTACCGCCGTACGCCCGACGGCGAGGTGACCCGGCTGGCCACCGGACGCGCCTTCCCGAACGGCGTCGCACTGAGCAGCGACCGGACGGCGCTGTTCTGGGCCGAGACCGCGACGTACGGCCTGTACAAGCTCGACCTGACGACAGACGGCGCCGAGCCGGTGCAGATCGCCACGATCCCCGGGCTGCCCGACAACATCGCCCGCGGCTCGGACGGGCTGATCTGGGTCGCGGTCGGCTCGCCGCGCAACGCCGTACTCGACCTGCTGCTGCCGAAGCATCCGGTCTTCCGCAAGGTCGTCTGGTCGCTGCCGGACGCCCTCAAGCCGAAGGCCGCCGACATCATCGAGATCCAGGCGTACGACGAGAACGGCGACCTCGTCCACGACCTACGCGCCAAACACCCGGACTTCCACATGCCCACCGGCGTCCGCGAGCGAGACGGCAGGGTCTGGCTGGGCAGCATCGGCACCAGCTCGCTCGCGACGTTCGCGACACCCAGCTGACTCAGCGGGGTTCGAGAAGTTCCGCCGGGTCGAACGAGAAGCTGAACGGCTCATCGGCCGCGAAGGTCTGTCCGGAGCGCGCCTGTGCCTGCAGAACATACTCGCCGCCGGTGAGCCGGAGCAGCTCGATCAAAACGTCGTTAGGGCGGATCTCGACGTGCATGTAGTACGGGATGCCCAGAGCTGCGCAGACGGCAGGCTTGTCGATGCGATCGCGATGGAACGATGACGGCGAGATGATCTCGATCGGGCACAGCACCTGCTCGGCCTCGATCCAGGTCTGCTGGCGCACCGGCTGATGCAGCAGCACGAGATCAGGCTCGATCCAGCCGCTGAGTCCGGTGCGGACGTTCAGCGCGGTGTACAACGCGTGTCCTGCAACTCGCGCCGGCGACCGGAGCAGCGCGACAAGCTCGGCCGCGGCCCAGCTGTTTGCACTGCCCTCCCGTGGGCTCATTCTGAGTCTTCCCTCCGCAGCCTCGTACCGCGCCGGCGGCATACCTTCGATGGGCAGGTAGCGCTGTGCCAGCTCGACCGTCCACAGACCGTCGAGGTCGATCAGCGGGTCGAACGGGTACTCGGGTGCGGGTGCGGCCATGCCTACCTCCTTTTCCGGCTCCAGCTTAGGCCACGTACTGCTGCGCAAGTTCTTACGCGTAAGGTTCCGGCATGCGTTTCGGGATTGCGATTCTGCCGGAGTACCGGTGGCGCGACGCCGCGCCGCGGTGGCGGCGGGCTGAGGAGTACGGGTTCGATCATGCGTGGACGTACGACCATCTGACCTGGGGCGGCCTCCAGGACTCACCGTGGTACGGGACGACGCCGACGCTGACGGCGGCCGCGACCGTGACGTCGAGGATCAAGCTCGGTACGTTCGTCACCTCGCCGAACTTCCGCCACCCACTCGCACTGACCCGGGACATCCTCGCGATCGACGACGTCTCCAACGGCCGCTTCGTCTGCGGGATCGGCGCCGGCGGCAGCCTGGACGCGACGATCCAGGGCGGCCCGGACCTGACTCCGCGCCAGCGGCAGGACCGGTACGAAGAGTTCGTGAAGCTGCTCGACATCCTGCTGACGACCGACGGCGTGGACTTCAAGGGCGAGTACTTCGAGACCCGCAACGGCCGCACGTTACCTGGTTGCGTGCAGCAACCGCGAGTACCGCTCGTCCTCGCCGGCAACGGCCCACGCTCGCTGCGGTTCGCCGCCGAGCACGGGGACGGCTGGATGACGACCGGGGGAGACAAGACCACGCTCGACACCTGGTTCGCGTCGCTCGCCGACCTGAGCCGCCGCCTCGACGACCGCCTCGAAGGCCGCCACCTGGACCGCTACCTGTCGATCGACAACGCGCTCTACGCCCTCTCCAGCCCCGCAGCCTTCGAAGACATCGCCGGCCGGGCCGCAGCCCTGGGCTTCACCGACCTGATCACCCACTGGCCCCGAGCCGAAGGCGTGTACGGCGGCTCCGAGGACGTCCTGGAGACCGTCGCCACCGACCTGATCCCACGTTTGCGCCGAGCATGACCAAACTGAGCCGGGCATGACGAAGGGGCCGCACGCCGGTCGGTGTACGGCCCCTTCGTGGTGTGCTGGAAGGGCGATCAGATCGCGCGGATGTTCTCCGCCTGCAGGCCCTTCTGGCCCTGGGTGATCTCGAACTCGACGCGCTGGTTCTCGTCCAGCGAGCGGAAGCCCGACATCTGGATGGCGGAGTAGTGCGCGAACACGTCCGCGCCACCGTCATCCGGGGTGATGAAGCCGAAGCCCTTGTCAGCGTTGAACCACTTGACAGTACCGACAGCCATTTGTCTATCTCCTCGATGGCTATTAACAATCCGTGGCCCACACCTCATGGACCACGCGTCGCCGAAAGGCCCCAGACGACAGACCGGCCATGCAGCACAGCAAAGTCAGGGAGTCCAAAACTGCAACGCCATAACTGTAGCCGTTCTGCGCCGCGATGGTAGGGGTGACCACAAACACGTGTCGCTGATTGTCGTCAACCGCTACTCTCCGTACGCGGTCGATTCGGGCTGTGCGAGGCCTTGCCCGGAACCGGAAATCCGGCGCCTACCTGCTGTTTCGCGGGCGCGGGAGGGTACGGGAGATTGGCAACGAAAGACAATTGATCGGTACGCCGGGTGATGGGCGCATGATCCTGATCGAATTTCCCGGCGTGTCGCGCGGCTGTGGACAGTTGCACGAGGCGCAACAGCAAGGAGACGGAAATGATCCTGACGGTGACCCGGACCGGCGGTTTCGCGGGCCTGACCAAACAAGGCGAGCTCGACACGACCGATCATCCGGACGCCGACCGGCTCGAGGCGGCGGCCCGCGCGCTGGCCACGAAGGACCTCGGCTCGGGCCGGCCCCAGCCGGACCGGTACGTGTACCGGCTGGAGGTGCGTGACGCCCACGACGCGGACGCCACGCAGCACACGGTCGCCGAGCAGGACGTGGACCCGACCACCGCGTGGCTGTTCGACCAGGTCCTCAGCCGTTAACGCCAGTCAATCTCCGGCGCCCGGTAGAAGTTGACCCCCAGGACCTCCCAGCGCGGCGCCTGCTCGGCCAGCCGGTCCTTGTACGCGGTCCAGTCGAGCGCGTCCTCCGCGGACCACCCGAGCTCGGCGATCCCGGGCAGCCGCGGGAACACCATGAACTCCACCTTGGCGAGGTCGTCGAGCGTCTCGGTCCACAGCGGCGCCTCGACGCCGTCGATCGCAGCGGCGGGCACGTCCGGAATCAGCGTAGCCGGGTTCCAGGTGTAGGACTGCTCGACGCTCACCAGCCCCGCCCAGTCGAGCCCGAGCGGCGTCTCTGCGTCGTACTTCATGTCCAGGTACGCGCGGTTGGCGGGGGAGAGCACCAGCGTCGCGCCCTGCTCCACCGCCTTCTGCGCCAGCACCTGGGCCTTCGCGTCCTCGGTGCCCCAGTACTGAACGACCGTGCCGGCGGGCAGCGGTGCGTCGGCGATCTCGTGCCAGCCCATCACCCGCTTGCCGTGCTTCACGACGAGCTCGGCGGCCTTGGGCACGAAGTCGAGGTACTCCGAATGCGGTGTCGAGTGGGCCTCGTCGCCGCCGAGGTGCAGGACCTCACCGGGCGTCTGCTCGGCCACCTCCCGGAACACGTCGTCGAGGAACTCGTACGTCACGTCCTTGTCGATCGCGAACGAGCTGAAGCCGACCTCGGTCTCGGTGTACAGGTCAGGCGCCTGGTCGCCCTTGTTCAGCTCGGCGTACGACGCCAGCGCCGCGTTGGTGTGGCCCGGGGTGTCGATCTCCGGTACGACGGTGATGTAGTGCTCAGCGGCGTACTGGACGAGGTCGGCGTACTCCGCCTTCGTGTAGTAGCCGCCCGCGCCACCGCCCACCTGCAGGCTTCCGCCGTACTCCGTGAGCCGCGGCCAGGAGTCCACCTGGATCCGCCAGCCCTGGTCGTCGGACAGGTGCAGGTGCAGGCGGTTGAGCTTGTACAGCGACACGAGGTCGATGAAGTGCTTGACCTGGTCGACGGTGAAGAAGTGCCGCGTCACGTCGAGCATGACGCCGCGGTACCCGTACCGCGGGGCGTCGGAGATCGTCGTACCGGCGACGTCCCACGGGCCGTCCTGTTGCGTCGCGGCCTCGGCCTTCGCGGGCAGGAGCTGGCGCAGCGTGGTGACGCCACGGAACACGCCCTCGGCGGTCCCGGCCGTGATCGTCACGCCGTCCGCAGCCACGCGGAGCTCGTACGCCTCGCCCTGCTGGTTGCCGTCAGCGGACAGCGTGATCGTGCCGGCGCCGTCCTGCACCGGGAGTGCGAACCCGGTTGAGCGCCGGAGCTGTTCGGCGAGCCGGTCGGCGATCGTACGGGTCGCGGAGTCGGCGCCGATGGTGGCGTCGGGCTGCAGCGTGAAGGTCTGGTCAGGAAGCGCCTGCTGCGCCGTGGGCTGCGGAATCATGATCGAAAGTGTTCGCGGCCGGGCTGGTTACGTCAAGAGGCTTCAATATCGCCGGGCGACGTTGAGCGCCTGAGACACGTACCCGCCACCGAACAGTTCCGCGTGGACCAGCAGCGGGTGCACCTCGTTGTACGCCCGCAGCACACGCTCAAGGTGCGGGAGACCGAAGAGCGCCAGCATCGCCAGGTCAGTCTCCCGGTGGCCGCCGTGTGCGGCAGGGTCGATCAAGTGCACGCCCTGCGGTGTCCAGAGCACGTTGCCGGACCACAGGTCGCCGTGGATCCGGGCAGGTCGTTCAGACGGGTCGTCGTACATCCCCGCTTCCAGCCGCTCACAGAGGCGTTCCAGGCCGGGTAGCAAGTACGGCCGGATCCGCAGGCTTGCGTAGAAGGCGCCCCACGAGTCTGTGGGCTCCTGAGCATGCGGCAACGGCAGAGTGCCGATGTAGCCGTCGCCGTCCCAACCGTCAGGCGGTACGCCGAAGTAGCGAGCGCCGGCGTCATGCGTGACAGCCAGCCGCCGCCCGAACTCCTCTGCAGCCGCCGCTGTCGCAGGCGCGTACTCCAGCCTGGCTGTCGTCAGCTGGGTGGGGGAGACGTCGAGTGGCTCGGCCACCGGTACTCCGCCCGGTACCGCGAGCCACCGCAGCCCCGCAGCCTCGACCTCGAAGAACCCGCTGGGTGCGTCAGGCCGGGTCTTCACAAAGGTCATGCTCCGACTCTGGCACGCCGGAGCGGCGTCGGGCCACCAGGGGCTCGCTCAGCATCACGAGTGCGGCAGCCGCGGTGAGCAGGGCACCGACGAGTGCTACCGCGCGCACGCTTGTGTGGTCGATCAGTGCGCCGCCGACGAACGCGCCGGCCGCGATCCCGACGTTGAACGCCGAGCTCGTCCCGGCCGACGCCAGGTCGGTGCTGCCCGGGGCCACCTGCAATGTCCTGCTCTGGGTGGCGACCGCGAGGCCGCTGAACGCGAGGCCGATGAGTCCGATCAGCACGACCGTCACAACCTTCAGTTGGCCCAGCGCGAACAGCCCGAACAGGCCGACCGTGATCAGCCCCAGCGGAACGACCGTCGCGCCCCACGGGTACCGATCGAGCACCCGCCCGACGATCAACGTCCCGGCCAGGCCGCCCGCGCCACTCGCGAGCAGCATCGGGCCGAGCGCGTCGGACGAGAACTTGCTGATGTCCAGCAGGAACGGCGTGACGTAGGTGTTGAACGTGAGGAACCCGGTCACGCCGACCGCCGACGTGATCAGCAGGACGACGTACCGCCGGAGATCGGGGGAGCTGCCCCGGCGCGACGGACTGTCCTGGACCTCGGTCCGCGGCAGCAGCACGGCGGTCCCCGCGCAGGCGGCCGCCCCGAGCACGGTCATCACCAGGAACGGAACCCGCCAGCCCGCCTGCTCACCGAGCCAGGTGCCGAGCGGGATGCCGAGGATCGGCGCGAGCGCGGTGCCGATGGCGAGCCGCGCCACCACCCGCCCGCGGAACTCTGGCGGGAACAGGCTGGTCGCGATCGGCGGCGCGATCGACCAGAACAGCGCCTGGGACAGGGCAACCGCCAGCCGCGCGGCGAAGAGCAGTTCGTACGACGGGGCGGCTGCGGACAGCGCGGTGGCGACGGTGAGGACCCCGAGCGTGCCGGACAGCACGAGGCGCCGGGGGAGACGCTGGGTCAGCCGGGCCAGCGGGAGCGAGGCGAGCACGACGACGGCGGCGTATCCGGTGACGAGGAGACCGACCTGTGAGCGGGAGCGCTGGAGATCGCCGGCGATCACGGTCAGCAGACCGATCGGGAGCACCTCGATCGTCACGAAGGAGAACGTCGAAACGCCGAGGAACACCAGTGCGGCGTTGGCTCGGCGGGACGAGAGCTGCATGGGCCACCTGATTCCGGTGAGAAGTCGGACAGTGGTAGCTTCTCATCCATGTCCGACAGTTTTCACGGGGATTTCCGGATAGTGGGCGGTCACCCCGTCCTCGACCTGGTGAACACGGTCACTCCGCGGCTGCGAGGCGGTGTGCCGGAGCGCGACTACCTCACGTCGCCCGCCGACCTGGTCGCCTGGGCGCGCCGCGCCGGGCTGATCGACCTGCGTGACTACAGCTCGGTCGAGGGCACCTGGCGGTCGATGCCCGAACTGGCCACGAAGGCGCTGAACGCGACCCTCGAGATCCGCGAGGCGGCGTACGACGTGTTCGCGCCGCGGGCGCCCGGCTCGGGGGTCGCGCCTGAGGGCGTGCAGCACAGCGAGGGTTCTGCCTTCGAGCGCTTGATGTTGCGCTGGTCGGCGGCGGCCGCGCGGTCGATGCTGATCCCGGACTTCAGCCGCGAGCGCGGAATCGCCGGGCTGGTCGTCGGTACGTCGCCGGCGCAGCTGATCCCGGACCGCCTGGTGGTCGCGGCGGTCGAACTGGTCCGCACGGTCGACCTGCGGCAGTTGAAGGCCTGCCCGGTCGCCGACGGAGGCTGCGGCTGGTTGTTCCTGGACCGCAGCCGGAACGGCTCGCGGCGCTGGTGCGCGATGGAGGACTGCGGCACGCGGGCCAAGATCCGCAAGCTCGGCGAGCGCCGACGAGCTACCACCGTACCGGTGGTTCAGTAGTTATTGTCACTGTCAGCGACCGGATCAGCACGCGAGATTGCGTGTCGAAAGGTGCGAAGTGTCCCCGGGACCTGTCATCGTAGGCGGCCGGGCCTTCCGACAAGTGGGCCTTGCCCCTATCTGCCCCGGACCAGGAGCAGGTTGATGAAACAGAATGTGGAGGACAGATGACGCAGGTGGCAGAGCAGCCGGGCACTACTGCCGGGCGGCTCGGCTCGGTGGTGCTGGACTGCCCGGACCCACTCGAGCTCGCCCAGTTCTACTCGGCGCTGCTGGGCCTGGACATCGACGAGAACGGTGACGACGACTGGCGGAGCCTGACCGGCCCCGGGTCCTCGTTGGGCTTCTCGTCGCTGGCCTTCCGGCGCTCGGAGGAGTACGTGCCGGCCACGTGGCCCGGCACCGAAGCGCAGGACCTTCACCTCGACCTGATCGTCGAGGACCTCTCCAGTGGTCACGCGACCGTGGTCGCGCTCGGGGCCGAGCCCCTCGACCCGCTGGACCCACCACCGGCGGAGAACGCGCGCGGCTGGCGGATCTACGCCGACCCCGCGGGCCATCCGTTCCGGATCTGCCTCGAGTGAGTCACCGAAGGGCCCGTCGCAGGAGACGGGCCCTTCGCCCTGTCCGGGCCGAGTCAGGCATCGCGCGTCCGTGCCGACAGGTAGTCGGTGACCGCTGTCTGCTCTGCCCATGCGGCCCAACCGGCCACGTCGGCGTCGAACTGCGTGTCCTTCACGGACAGGTCGGCGCCGCGATCGATCAGCAGGCGCAGAATGTCGAGCCTGCCCGTCGCGGCGGCCAGATGGGCGGCTGTCATGCCGCCCGACGTCCGTGCGTTGACATCGAAGCCGCGATCGGCGAGTTGCTCGATCAGCTCCCACTTCTGGGCCGCGGCTGCCTCGGCGAGCAGTGCGGGACGCTCCGCCGGGGTGACTTCACCGGTGAACGGGTCCTCCGCGCGGAGACCCTGGTAGAAGTCGCGAACCGTCCCGACCTCGGCGCCGTGGTGGATCAGCTCGTCGAGGATGTGCAGCGCGAACGATGCGCCGTCGTGGTCGGCGTACGCGCCCGCGGGCTCACCCATCGGCCGGCTGAGCTCCTCGGGACTGACCTCCGCGAGCCGCCGGCGCCAGACGGCGTACGCGTGATCGAGCGCAGCCAGTGCGTCCGCCGCTGACCCGGGCGTGGGCGGCTGCCCGTCCTCCGCGAGCGGCTGGTGCCCGAACCAGGTCGCGGTCCGGTCCTCTTGCAGAATGTCGACGATGTGCGTGATCCGCCACGCGAGGGTGGTGAACGGCGCCGGCGCGGGCGGGATTCGCGACGCGTCGGTGACGTACCCCTCCGCGGTCTTCCGCACCGTCCAGCAGCCGTCGAACGGCTCCCAGAAATACTCCTCGTCAGTGAGGCCCTCCACCCGGTGCCGTAGGCGCTGCCACGCGAAGTCCGACAGGTCCAGAAGGTTCTGCGAAAGCGTCGTCATGTCCTCACCGTAGGGTGACCTGCGGACAGGATCGGTCCGCAGGTTGCAGAATGGTGCCGATGGACACCGCAACCCGGCTCCTGCGTCTGTTGTCGTTGCTGCACTCGCGGCCGCAGTGGGACGGCGCCGAGTTGGCCGCCAGACTCGAGATCACGCCGCGGACCGTACGGCGCGACGTCGCGCGGCTGCGGTCGCTCGGCTACCCGATCGACGCGGCGGCCGGGATCGGCGGCGGCTACCGGCTCGGACCGGGCGGCCGCCTCCCGCCGCTACTGCTGGAAGACGCTGAGGCGGTAGCGATCGCGGTCGGTCTGCGGGTCGCGACGACCACGACGGTGTCGGGCGTCGAGGAAGCCGCGATCTCCGCGCTGGCCAAGCTCCACCAAGTCCTACCGGTCCGCCTGCGCGAACAGGTCGACGCGATCAGCGCCCACACCACCCAACTCCCACAGGGCGAACTGCCCGCGATCGACGGCGGCGTACTGGTCACCCTCGCGGCCGGTTGCCGCCATACCGAAGGCATCCGCTTCGGCTACCGCACCCACGACGGAACGGAGTCCGAGCGCAGCGTCGAACCGTTGCAGATCGTCCACACCGGCCGACGCTGGTACCTGGTGGCCCGCGACCGCGACCGGCAGGCGTGGAGAACCTTCCGCGTCGACCGGATCAGCCACCCGGAGCTGACCGGCTCCCGCTACCGCTTCGAGGACCCGCCGGACCCGGTCGAGCTCGTTGCCGAAGGCACCGGAGTGGCACCGTGGGACATCGTCGGCCGGGTCCGCGTTCACGCCCCGGCAGACACGGTCAAGAAGCTGATCCCACCGAGCCAAGGCATGGTCGATGCGGTCGACGCCACCACATGCGAGGTCCGCTTCGCCGCCAACGACCTCGGACCGCTCGTATCCGGCGTGATCCGCATCCACTGGCCGTTCGAAATCCTCGACCCACCCGAACTCCGAGCCGCCGTCCACGAACACGCCCGCCGGCTACTCGACAGCTAGCTCTCAACCGCTGAGGTCGCCGAGGAGCAGCTCGGCGCGCTGCACGAACAGGTATGCCTCCTGTCGCCCAGCCACAAACCGTGCCTGCCCGGCCAGGCGTACGGCGGTGACCGGGTCGCCGACCACCTTCGCCAGCCGGGCCCGGACGAGCAGAAGCAGACCGTCCGCCGACCGCTGCCCGTAGCGGTCCCGGAAGCCGTCGGCCTGGTCGAGCGCAACAGCAGCGGCGTCCGGAGTACCTGCTGCCAGACGCATCTCCGCGAGGAGCGCATACCAAGTGGAGACGCAGGATCGGACGGGATTCGTCAGGTTGGCCACGATCAGCCGCTCCGCGGCGTCCGCGGCTGCACCAGGATCGCGACCGGTCAGCGCCAGCGCCCAGCATCGCGCCAGGCGGTGGTAGGTGCCGATAAAGCCGAACGAGAACTGAGGATCCGCTGCGATTCCACGGTCCGCGACCTGCAGCGCCCACTCCGGGTCGCCGACAACCGAGGCGGTCCGTGCAGCCATGCACGTCGCCACGGCGGTCGCATAGGCATCGTCTCCGGCGTCCGTTACGAGCCTGTCCAAGGCCTCCCGGGCACGAGCGGACTTTCCGTGGTACGCGGAGATCTCGGCCAGCGTCGCTGCGATCAGCAGCCGGAGGCCGTCCCACACCGGGTCGGGGTGGTGATCGTCAGGTAGCCCGGGGGACGCTGTCGCAGTCAGGTGGCGGTACGACGCTCCGACGTGTCCGAGATGCCATTGCTGGATCCCCCACGCGGCGTCCCCATAGCCACGGACGACCGGATCGCTGGAGGTCGATCCCTGCTCCAGCAGGCGGTCCGCCAGGACGCCGCTGCGTTCGTACTCGAGGCCTTGTACGTGGGCGGCCCACCTGGAGAAGAGGAAGCTCGCGGCCTGGCGCTCCTGGCCGAGCGTCTTCGCCACTGATTCCGCTCGTTCCAGCAGGTCGACGGACGCGGCGCGGTACAGGGATCGCATCCCGGCCACCGCGATCAGGCGGGACAGCGCCTCCAGTTCGACCTCGAGCAGGGCCGCACCGCGGGCTCGCTCGACGGCGCGGGTGAGGTGACGCTCGGCATCCCGGAGTGCGGTCTTCGCGGTGGCCAGCGCGCCGGCCCGGAGCAGGGCCGAGACGGTGCGCGCCGGGTCGATGAGCGGACCGGCCTCCCAGAGGTGGTACGCCGCTCGCTCGGCGAGTGAATCGTCACCCAGGCCGGTGGCCTCGATCGCGTCGGCGATACCTCGATGCAGCGACGCAGCCCGTCCGGGCGGGACGGACTCACAGACCGCCTCGCGGACGAGGTCGTGGGCGAAGCAGTACGTGAAGGGATCTCCCGGGGCGGGACCGGCGAGACCGAGGTCGCGGACCGGCTCCAGCCGCTCGAGACAACTCGCCACATCGGTCGCCACGACCCGTGCGAGCAGCGCCACCTCGACACTCCGGCCGGCGAGCGCGGCCACCTGCAGAAGCTCCTGAGTGCCGGGATCCAGCGCGGCCATACGGCCGCGAACCACGTCTCGCACGGTCAGCGGGACGCCACTGCGCACCACCGACTCCTCGGTCAGAGCGCTGCCGTCGGCGAGGAGCCGCGCCACCTCTTGGGCGAAGAACGGGTTGCCGGCGGTTCGCGTATGCACAGCACGCGAGATCTCCGGAGCGGGCAGGTCGCCCGTCTCGCGTCGGATCAGTTCGGCAACGCCTGCTTCGGCGAGCGGCCCGACGAGGATCCGGCGGTGGCCGGGAAGCCGGCTCGCAGCGGCAAGGACCCGGGACAGCTCGAGGCTGAGCGACGGATCCCGGTTACGCAGCGCCGCAACCACGGCGGTACCGGCGGGCAGTCGCGTGACGACATGGTCGAGCAGGTGTAACGAGGCAGGGTCAGCCCACTGGAGGTCATCGATGACGATCACCAAGGCGCGCTCGGACGTGGCCTCGGAGATGATCCCGACGACCTCCTCGAACAGCCGGAAGCGGGTGCTGTCGTCCGGCACCGGTGGTGCTGCGCCGGCGTCGCGAGACCCGATGAGGCGGCTCAGGTCGCCCGCGAGCCACTTCGCGCGACGAGTCGCCGGCCGACTCTCGAGGAGGGTCCGGACGACCTCGACCCACGGCCACATGGTGGGAGTGCCGCCACCCTGCAGGCCATGTCCCCACACCACCCGCGCGGCCCGATCCTTGGCGTGCCGGGCAACCTCTTGGAGGAGACGCGTCTTGCCGATGCCGGGCTCGCCCTCGAGCAGGACGACAGCCGTACCGGTCCCCAGCGCCGGCTCGACGGCGCTGCGGAGGATGCCGAATTCCTCCGTTCGGCCCACGAGACCGGTCGGCAGGGGACGGGGAGAAGACGGAGGAGTCTGCTCGAGCACGTACCGCCGGGCGGAACGCAACGCCGCGCCGGGGTCGATTCCGAGATCGTCAGCGAGCCGGCGGCGGATCACGTCGTACGCCGTCAGCGCCGCTGCCTGCTGGCCGGCGGCGCACAGCGAGCGGACCAGGGCAGCGTGCACCGGCTCGTGCAGCGGAGCCATGGTCGAGGCGAGGTGGAGAGCCGACAGCACCCGGTCGGGCTGGTTCAGCGAGATCGCAAGCTCCGCCGCTTCGACGCAGGCGTCGAAGAACTCGGCGTCGAGACCCGCGAAGATCGGGAGCGCAGAGGGACTCTGAGCGACGCCCTCTCCGGCCGGGCCGCTCCACAACTCCAGCGCGGCGGCGTACTGGTCGAGCGCGGCGGCGTCGCTGTTCTGGTCCCGGGCCGTGCCGACGAGTTGCCGGAAGCACGCGAGATCCAGGACGTCCGGTCCGGCGGTGCAGAGGTATCCGTTGGTGCTTCGCGCGATGAAGGTGCCCGGTTGCCGAGGGCGCAGGGCGGGCTCGAGGAGACGGCGGAGCGATCCGACGTACTTGTGGATCACGTTCAATGCGCTGGCCGGCTCGTTCTCGCCCCAGATCAGGTCGATCAGTTCGCCGGCGCCGATCGGTCTCCCGGCGCGTGCCAGCAACAGTGCGAGCAAGTAGGACTGCTGGCGTGGACCGGTGTCGACCTCGACGCCGCCGTGCCAGACGCGCAGCGGACCCAGGACCTGGAGCCTCAGCGATCCGGCGTCGCCGACAGGCTGCGCGTCGACGCTTCGAGATATCAGCGTCTCCGTCATGTCCGGCCCCCTCATCGACGGTCCGGCCTCCGCAGCACCCGGCGTCACGCGCTTCGGTCAAGTCGAACTCTAGAGGCTGGAGTCAGGCTCCAGCCAGCGATTCACTGCAAATCCACTGGCTGTCAACTGCGCTCTCCTACGGTCGACCGTGGCGTGCACGCTCTCGCCCCGGAGCGACTCCCCGCAGCCCAGGTCGAACGAGAAGGCGAGAACACCATGGCGACGATCACGACCCCCGACGGGGTGGAGCTGTTCTACAAGGACTGGGGATCGGGCCGCCCGATCGTCTTCAGTCACGGCTGGCCGCTGTCGGCCGACGACTGGGACAACCAGATGCTGTTCTTCCTCGGCCAGGGCTTCCGGGTCATCGCGCACGACCGCCGGGGACACGGAAGGTCCGCCCAGGTCTCCGACGGCCACGACATGAACCACTACGCCGACGACCTCGCGGCGCTCGTGACCCACCTCGATCTTCACGACGCCGTGCACGTCGGTCACTCGGCCGGCGGCGGCGAAGTGGTGCGCTACCTCGGGCGGCACGGCGAGGGACGCGTGGCGAAGGCCGTGCTGATCAGCTCCGTCGTACCGTCGCAGCAGCTCACCGACGCGAACCCTGACGGTCAGCCGCCCGAGGCCTTCGCTGGTCTCAAGCAGGGCATCGCGGCGAACCGGTCGGAGTTCTTCCGCGAGGTGGCCGCTGGGCCGTTCTACGGGTACAACCGGCCAGGAGCCGAACCGTCCGAGGCAGTCATCCAGAACTGGTGGCGCCAGGGCATGATGGGCTCGGCGAAGGCTCAGTACGACTGCGTCGACGCGTTCGCCCAGGAGGACTACACCGACGACCTGAAGAAGATCAGCGTGCCCGTCCTGGTCATGCAAGGCGACGACGACCAGATCGTTCCGTACCGCAGTACCGCGCCGCGGGCCGTCGAGATCCTCGCGAACGGAACGCTCAAGACCTACCCCGGCTGGCCGCACGGCATCCCGACCACGAACGCCGACGTCATCAACGCAGACATCCTCGAGTTCATCAAGTCCTGAAGGCCGGTGCCGGAACAGTCGGGGAGTCGGCGCGCGCTGTACGCCGAGCTGACCCGCCGCGAGGTGGTGCGCTCGGCGCGGAAGTTGTTCGGCCGGTACGGGTATGCGCAGACCACCGTCGAGAGCATCGCCCGGGATGCCGGGGTGTCAGCGGCGACGGTGTACGCGCAGTGCGGCGGCAAGGAGGGCCTGCTGCAGACGCTGATGGACATGTGGACCACCAGTCACCTGGTGCCGAGCATCATCGCCGAGTGCGCCGCCGCCGAGTCGGCGCACGCCAAGCTCGACGCGCTGGCCAGGGGCTACGTCGCGATCTACGCGGAGTCGGGCGACATCATCCGGATCGTGACCCGGGCCGCGGCCGGCGCGCCCGCGGCGGAGGCGTTTCTCAAGGTGGCCGACGAACGCCAGCAGAACGCGCTCCGGGACATCGTCACCGGCCTGCGGGACGTCGGCGGCCTCGCCGACGGGATCACGGTGGAGGAAGCGGTGCAGATCATCTTCTTCCACTTCCGGTACGCCCAGTTCGCGCTCGCCGCGGACGAGTTCGGCTGGGGTGCCGAACGCACGACCCGCTGGCTCACCGAGCGGGTCGAATCCGCGATCCTGAAGACCTAGCTCTCGGCCAGTGCCTTGCGGATGCGTTTCTCGGAGATCGGGTACGGCGTGCCGAGGGTCTGGGCGAACAGGCTGACGCGGAGTTCCTCGAGCATCCAGCGGACCTCCAGGAGCTCTGGGCTCGGGTACTTGCCGGTGGGGACCGCGCGGAGCTTCTTGCGGTACTCGTCGGTGAGCATGTCGACGACGGCCATTCCGGAACGGTCGCGCGCCGCGTTGGCGCCGAGCTTGTCGAGGCGCTGTTCCATGCCGCGCAGGTAGCGGACGAGATCGGGCAGACGCTTCGCGCCGGTCTCGGTGATGAAACCCGGATGCACGAGCCCTTCGAGTTGGCCGCGTACGTCGGACAGCGCGGCCAGCAACGCCGGCGAGGAGGCCCGGGAGATCTGCTTGTCGACCGTGCGCGCGTGCGCCAGTACCTGCTCGACCAGCTGCAGGATCGTCAGTACGGTGTCCGCGAGGTCCGACCGTACGGCGTCGCGCAGGATCGAGAACGCGGTCAGGTTCCACGCCGGTCCGCCGGCCGCGGCCATCAACTGGTCGACGGCCGCGCCGATCGCGTCGTCCAGCAACTCGCCGACGTTGCGATGCGGTCCGGCCATCAGCGTCATCTTCTGCTGATTGCTCAGGTGGCGCTGTACAACGTCGATCACGGACGGCATGGTCAGCAGCAGAAGCCGGCGGGTGCCCGCCCACATCGCGGCGGCCTGATCCCGCTCGGTCTCCTGCAGGCGGATCGCGACGGTCTTGCCCTCGTCGACGAGCGCCGGGTACCCCGCGACGGTCAGGCCGTTGCGGTGTTCGGAGAAGCTGCGGGGGAGATCGCCGAACGTCCAGTCGGTCAGCCCGGACTTCTCCAGGCCACTGACCGCCTTCGACGCGACCTGCGAGATCGCGGCCTTCGTCTTCGGCTTCAGCTTCTCCTTGAGCTTCGCCAGGTCCTTGCCCTCGGCCACCGTCTTGCCTTTGTCGTCCTCGATCCGGAACGTCATCCGCAGGTGCTCCGGCACCCGCGTCCAGTCCCAGTCGGCCGGTTCGATGACCACGCCGCGCAGTTCCCGGAGCGCGCGGGCCATCGCGTCGGTCAGCGGCCCGGACGCGGGATCCAGCTCGGGCAGGATCTGCCGTGCGTGATCCGGCGCCGGGACGATGTTCCGCCGGATGTTCTTCGGCAGCGACTTGATCAGCGTGGTGACGAGTTCCTCGCGGAACCCGGGTACGGTCCACTCGAAGCCGTCCGCGGTGACCTGGTTCAGCACGAGGAGCGGGATGTGCACGGTTACACCGTCCGCATCGGTGCCGGGTTCGAACGCGTAGGTGAGGTCGAAGGTCATCCCGTTCTGCGACCAGTGCAGCGGGAACTCCTCCTCGCGCACCTCGGCGCCCTCCCGGACCACGAGCGAACGCTCGAAATCGAGCAGGTCGTGGTCGCGCTGCCGGGCCGTCTTCCACCAGGTGTCGAAGTGCCGCCCGGTGACCACCTCGGCGCCGATCCGTTCGTCGTAGAACGCGAACAGCGTCTCGTCGTCGACCAGCAGATCGCGCCGGCGGGTCCGTTCCTCGAGTTCCTCGACCTCTTCGATCAGCTTGCGGTTCTCGTGGAAGAACTTGTGGTGGGTGTCCCAGTCGCCCTCGACCAGCGCGTGCCGGATGAACAGCTCGCGGGACACCACCGGGTCGACCTTGCCGTAGTTGACCTTGCGCCGGGCAACGATCGGTACGCCGTACAGCGTGACTTTCTCGTACGCCATCACGGCGCCGGCCTTGCGCTCCCAGTGCGGTTCGGAGTACGACCGTTTGATCAGGTGTGGCGCGAGGTCTTCGGCCCACTCGGGCTCGATCTTCGCGTTCACCCGGGCCCAGAGCTTCGAGGTCTCGACGAGCTCGGCGGCCATCACGAACTGCGGCGGCTTCTTGAACAGCCCGGAGCCCGGGAAGATCGCGAACTTCGTCCCGCGGGCGCCGAGGTACTGGTGCTGGTTCGCCGGGTCCTTCATGCCGAGGTGGCTCAGCAGACCCGACATCAGCGAGATGTGCACGCTGTTCGGGTCGGCCGGTTCGCCGCTGTTCAGCTTGACGCCGATCTGCGACGCGACCTGACGGAGCTGCGCATAGATGTCCTGCCACTCGCGGACCCGCAGATAGTTCAGGTACTCGTTGCGGCACATCCGGCGGAACTGGTTCCCGGACAGCTCCTTCTGCTGCTTCTTCAGGTAACCCCAGAGGTTCAGGTATCCGAGGAAGTCGCTGTTCGGGTCGCGGAACCGCGCGTGCGCCTGCTGCGCCTGCGCCTCCGCGTCGGTCGGCCGTTCGCGCGGGTCCTGGATCGAGAGCGCGGCGGCGATCACCATCACCTCGCGGACGCAGGCGTGTTTGTCGGCCTCGACGATCATCCGGGCCAGCCGCGGGTCGAGCGGGATCTGCGCGAGCTGCCGGCCGATCGGTGTGAGCCGGCCGCCCTTCGGGTTCTCGATCGCGCCGAGCTCGGTCAGCAGTTGCAGACCGTCGGTGATGCTGCGCTTGTCCGGCTCGTCGATGAACGGGAACGCGGCGATGTCGCCGAGCCCGATCGCGGTCATCTGCAAGATGACGCTCGCGAGGTTGGTCCGCAGGATCTCCGGATCGGTGAACTCCGGGCGGTTCTCGAAGTCCTCCTCGGAGTACAGCCGGATGCAGATGCCGTCGCTGGTCCGGCCGCTGCGGCCCTTGCGCTGGTTCGCGCTCGCCTGCGACACCGGTTCGATCGGCAGGTGCTGGACCTTGGTGCGGTGGCTGTACCGCGAGATGCGCGCCGTACCGGGGTCGATCACGTACTTGATGCCCGGGACCGTCAGCGAGGTCTCGGCGACGTTCGTGGCGAGCACGATCCGGCGGTTCGCGTGCGGCTGGAAGACGCGGTGCTGCTCGGCGTTCGAGAGCCGCGCGTACAGCGGGAGGATCTCGGTGGTACGGCGAACGCCCGAGAACTTGTCGTTCAGCGCGTCGGCGGTGTCGCGGATCTCGCGCTCCCCGGACAGGAACACCAGGACGTCGCCGTCCGCCTCGTACTCGAGCTCGTCGACGGCGTCCAGGATCGCCTGCGTCTGGTCGCGGTCGATCGTGCTCGGGTCGTCCGGGTCGTTGACCGGGCGGTACCGCACCTCGACCGGGTAGGTCCGGCCGGACACCTCGACGATCGGCGCGGGGTTGCCCTTGGCGTCCGCGAAGTGCGCGGCGAACCGCTCCGGGTCGATGGTGGCGGAGGTGATGATCACCTTGAGGTCCGGGCGGCGGGGGAGCAGCCGTTTCAGGTACCCGAGGATGAAGTCGATGTTGAGGCTGCGCTCGTGCGCCTCGTCGATGATGAGTGTGTCGTACCGGGTGAGGTCGCGGTCGCGCTGCAGCTCGTTGAGCAGGATGCCGTCGGTCATCAGCTTGACCAGCGAACGTTCGCTCACCTTGTCGGTGAACCGTACGGCGAAACCGATCGTCTCGCCCAGCTCGGTGCCGAGCTCCTCCGCGATCCGCTCGGCGACCGTTCGCGCGGCCAGCCGGCGCGGCTGGGTGTGACCGATCATGCCGCGGATGCCCCGGCCCAGCTCGAGACAGATCTTCGGGATCTGCGTGGTCTTCCCGGAACCGGTCTCACCCGCGACCACCACGACCTGGTGCTCGCGGATCGCGTCCGCGATCTCGTCCTTCAGCTGACTGACCGGCAAGTCTTCCGGATAGGAAATCTCCGGCACAGCAGCCCGCCGCACCTCAACCCGCCGCTCAGCCTGCTCAACCGCCCCGACCACGGCCCGCAGCTCGCCAGCCCGCTTCTTGGGATCGGTCGTCCGCCGAACCCGCTCCAACCGCCGCCCCAACTGCTCCCGGTCGTACGCCGTCAGCCCCTCAAGCCGCCCAACCACCTCCCCCAAACTCACCCCACTCGCCAGCTCATCTACCCTGCCGCGACTCCGCCCAGCCCCATCCCGGCCACCTGGCCCACCGCCATCCCGGCCACCTGGCCCACCGCCATCCCGGCCACCTGGCCCACCGCCATCCCGGCCACCTGGCCCACCGCCATCCCGGCCACCGCGCCCGGCGCCATACGGGCCACGTCGCCCCGCCACACCACGTTCGGCGCGATCCAAGCCAGCGCTCCCGGCGCGATCCAAGCCAGCGCTCCCGGCGCGATCCAAGCCAGCGCTCCCGGCGCGATCCAAGCCAGCGCGCCCGGTCCCGTCGCGGCCATTGCGCCCACCGGCATCCGGGCCACTCTGCTCGGCGCCTTCCTGGCGAGCCTGCCCATTGCCGCGCGGGCGGCGCTCTGCGCCGCTGGCCTCTGCTGTGGCGCGCGACGTGTCGACGCTCGCCGCGGGACGGTCGCTTGCAGCTGCGCCGGGGGACTGTTCCGTGGGGGCCGATTGGCCTCTTCCGCCGCGGCGGCGTCGGCGGGGTGCCGGGGACGGGGTGGGGGCTGGGGATGGACTCGTGGACTCGGTCCGGGCATCAGGCATAACTCATCCAGTTTAGGCGGCCACCCCCAACCCATCACCCGGATTACCGACCACCCAGCCCATCACATTCGGCCCGGGACAAGAACCGCACGCGAGAGCTGCGTGGTCGGCACGGATCGCGGTGGCCTGGAGACCCGCCAGACGTGCACCGACCCCTCGACCCCGAGGACCGGGTGGGGGAGGCCGGCGGGACGCGTTCAGTCGCGCGATGACGGAACGTTGACGACGAGGACCGCGGTAGGGAAGCCCAGGCTTCAGCCCTGCACCGACACGTTGACCGCGGAGGCCGGGATCGGGATGTCCGGGGACGCGTCCAGTCGTGGACCGACGCCTTGACCGCGGGGACCGGGATCGGGATGTCCGGGGACGCGTCCAGTCGTGGACCGACGCCTTGACCGCAAGTGCCGAGGGGGGAGTCCGGTGGGGCGTGTACGGTCGTGCGCCGGCAGTTGGTCCGTGAGGGGGGGGTTTGGGATATCCGGGGAAAGGCGTCCAGTCGTGCACTTATCTCTTGACCGCAAGCGCCGAGGCGGGGGAGTCCGGGGGATGTGTTCGATTGTGTGCGGGCGTTTCTCCGCGAGGGCCATGGGGTGACCAGCGGGAGGTTCAGTCGTGGGGGGAGGGGACCTTGACGGCTAGGACTGGGACGGGGGATTCGAGGAGGACTCGTTGGGCGGTGCTGCCGAGGATCAGTTTGCCGACGGGGCTGCGGCGGCGGAGGCCGAGGACGATCAGGCCTACGTCGTCGGCGGCGGCTGCCTTCAGGAGCGCGCCCGCCACGTCGCCCTCCGACAACGCCTGCTCGATCGTCACCTCGACGCCGGCCTCGCGGAGCTTGGTCTCGGCGGCCGCCAACTCGTCGGCGTTGGCGTAGCGGGCGTCGATGTAGGAGTCGCCGCGGCTCGTGTTCAGCAGCAGGATCGACGCTCCCCGCAGCGTGGCTTCGGCCGCCGCCGCGCTCAGCGCCGCCTCACCTTCGGGCGTTGGTACGTATCCGACGAGAATCTTCACGCCCCCCACTCTCCCATGCGCGCGCACCCAAGCCACTCACCAACCGCACCGCGACCCCTGGACCCACACCATTCACCAACCGCACCGCGACCCCTCGACCCGCGCGATTCATCAGCCGACCCGCGTCGGTGGGTGGGTTCGGTGGTTCGGTGGGTGGGTTCGGTGGGGCGGGGAGTCGTGGGGCGGTGGGTGGGTTCGTGGGGCGAGAGGTGGTGGTTGATGAGCCGTGTGGGACGAGCGGTCCCGCCGCCTCTCGACGCATGGCTGTCGGAGCGGTCCCAGACGTTGGCTCGTCGGCTTGGGGAGTGTCGTGGGGCGTCCCGGTAGGTTGGAGGGCGTGGTGGAGCTTCAGGTGGTGTTGCCGGATGAGGCTGCCGGGATGGGGCCGGGGCGGTTGGTTGAGGTGGCGGTTGCGGCGGAGGAGTTGGGGTATGGGACGGCGTGGTTGCCTGATCATCTGCCTCCGCCGGGGGAGTTCGGGTCGACGTACGGGGGTGTGTACGAGCCGCTCGTGACGATCGGGTACCTAGCTGCGCGGACGACTCGTATCCGGTTCGGTACGTCCGTGCTTGTGTTGCCGCTGCGGAGCCCGTACGTCGTCGCGAAACAGGCCGCGACGCTGCACCGGCTGTCCGGCGAGCGCATCGTCCTCGGCATCGGCGCGGGTTGGGCGGCGGAGGAGTTCGCCGCGGTAGGCGTGCCCTTCGAGGAGCGGGGCCGCCGTACGGACGAATCACTAGCGATCATCCGAGACCTCTTCGAGGGACGCGACCGCGGTGGCGTCTTCGAACCGGTCCTCCGCGAACCACTCCCGCTGATGATCGGCGGTACGACAGGCCCAGCGCTCCGCCGCGCCGCGCGCTTCGGCGATGAGTGGCAAGGCCTCGGCCTCGACGGTTCCACCTTCGCGGCCGCGGTCGCGAAACTACGCGGACAGACCGACCGAACGATCCGCGTAGGCACCCGCCTCGACTGGTCCGGCGGCGACCCCGGTCCCGTCCTGGCAGCGGCTCACGAACTGGTAGACGCGGGTGCCGAAACCATCGCGATCTCCTTCGGCGACGAACATGACGCTCTGGACCGCATGACCCGGTTCCACAAGTTGTTCACGGCGGGGTGAGCTTGCTCCGTACGACCTTGCCGGTGGCGTTGCGCGGGAACTCGTCCAGGATGACGACGCGGCGCGGAGTCTTGTAGCGAGCCAGATTCGCCTTCACGTGTGCGATCAGGTCGTCCTCGGTCGCGGGCTCGGTGAGTACGACGTACGCGATCAGCCGCTGTCCGAACTCCTCGTCCGGTACGCCGGCGACGACCGCCTCCGCGACCGCCGGATGCGCCGCGAGGCACTGCTCGACCTCGACCGGATACACGTTCTCGCCGCCGGAGACGATCATGTCGTCCTCGCGCCCGTCGATGAACAGCCGCCCGGCCGCGTCGAGGTGGCCGAGGTCGCCGGTACTCATCCGCCCGTCGACGACGGTCTTGCTCGAACCGTCGGAGTACCCGCCGAACACCAGTCCGCCGCCCGCGAAGATCCGTCCGGTCGTACCGGTCGGGACCTGGCGGTCGTGGTCGTCGAGGATCCGGATCGAGCTGCCGAGGCACGGCCGCCCGACCGTCCCCGGCGCGGCGAGCAGGTCCGCGGACGTGGCGATGGTGGCGATCCCGACCTCGCTCGAGCCGTACGCGTCGCACAGAACCGGACCGAAGCGCTCGACGAACCGCTCCGCCAACGGCGCGCCGAGCTGCGCGGCGCCCGAGATCACGGCGCGGAGTGAGTGCAGGTCGTACCGCGCGATCTCGGTCGGCCCGAGCTCGAGCAACCGCCGCAACATCACCGGTACGGCGACCACCGACCCGGCTCGTGTCGCCTCCACATCCGCGAGCAAAGTCGCCGCATCGAACCGCGGCCGCAGCACCAAGGGCGACCCGAGGAACAACGCCAGCATCGACATGAGCAATCCCACCCCGTGGAACAACGGCGGCGCGATCACCATCGGCTCCCCGGCCCGAATCCCGAACCGCTGCAACGCACTCCCGGTCAACCCCGCCAACCCCCACGCGGTAGGCACCCGCGGAGCCGCCTTCGGCGTCCCGGTTGTCCCCGACGTGAGCAGCGTGATGTGCCCCACCCGATCCGGTACAGGCGCTTCACTGCCCATCGGAAGGTCAGAGGAAAGTACTGAGCGGACGCCTGGTGGAGGGGTGAACTCGGGGTCGTGGATCAGGAGGTCGGGTTTGTGTTGGGCGAGGACCGCGGCTAGTTGGGGTGTGGCGAACTCGGTGTTCACGAACAGCACGTCGGCACCCAAGCGGGACGCAGACAGCGTGGCTTCGAGGAATCCCGCGTGGTTCCGGCACAGGACGGCAACCTTGCTTCCGGCAACTAATCCGTACTGCTCGTGCAGCCCGGCCGCGATCCGCTCGCACCGCGCGTCCAGCTCGGTATACGTGAGCTGCTCGTCGCCGCAGATGACCGCCGGACGCTCCGGAAACCGGATCGCCGCGACCGCCGCGAGGGTCGCCATCGACTGACCCCAGGTACGCAGCGCCTTCTCGATCCGCACCAGGTGGGACGGCCCGGCCGACCGCCACACCCCGGACCTGATCAGCGCGACGGACAACCCGCCGGCCTCGATCGCGCCGTGGATCAGCCATTCGGGGGCCCGGATCGGGCGGATCATCGCTTCTTCCCGCCTCCGGTACGCCGGAAGTACTGTTCCAGTAACCGGTCCGTCGGCACCCGGAGAAGGTTGCCGACGGCATCGGCCGGCCGGACGAACGGTGGCGTGATGTTGTGCGGCCGCTCCGCCACCGCCGTACAGACCTGATCCGCCGCCTGCTCCGGCGACAGCCCCGGCAACTTGTTGAGCAGCGGCGTCGGCTCACTCATCCGCGTGTGCACCAGCCCCATGTACACCGTCGATGTCGTCACCCCGTCCCCGCGCACCTCCTGCGCGACGCAGCGCAACCACACGTCGAACGCGCTCTTCGACGCAAGGTACGCCGACCAGCGCGCCATCGGCGGCGTCCGTACTCCGGCCGTCGACACGTTCACGATGTGCCCGGACCGGCGTTCCCGCATCGACGGCAGCAGTTCGAGGACGAGCTTCGCCGGGCCGAGGTAGTTGACCGCGTTGGTCCGCTCGATGTCGTGGAACCGCTGGTACGTGTCGGCGATCGACCGCCGGATCGACTTGCCAGCGTTGTTCACGAGGACGTCGACGTGCCCGTGTTCGGCCAGCACGGTCCGGACCAGCTCCTCGATCGCAGCCGGATCCGCCAGGTTCGCCGGGTACACGTACGCGGACCCGCCGCCGGACCGGATCTCGTCGGCCACGACCCGCAGTTGGTCCTCGCTCCGCGCGACGAGCAGCACCGTCGCGCCGGCCGCGGCCAGCCGCCGGGCGGTCGCCTCGCCGATCCCGTAGGACGAGCCGGTCACCAGCACGACCTTCCCGCGCACGGCGGCAGCGAGCCGTTCGTCGGAGATCCCGGCCCGCCCGTTGGTCAGCGCGACCAGCAACGGCCACCCGATCGGACGCTTCGAAGCCACCATGGCGCCGACATTACCCGCTGGTAGCCATCAGCGGGAGCCCTCAGCCCACCCGGAGCAACCACTCCCTCACGAACGCGCGGAGCAGCTCCGGCTGCTCGATCTGCAAGTTGTGCCCGGCCACGTCGATCACGGCGTACGTCGCCCGCGGGTAGTGGGGGAGCAGCGTGAACTGGTCCTCGAACCCGGTCACCGCGTCCTGCCGGCCGCAGAGGATCAGCGACGGACCGAGATACGGCGGGCCGGTCTCCGGCGCGGTCGTCAGCGCCCAGTTCTTCTGAATGCGTTCCATTGCGGCCTGGTCGGCGAGCGCGAGCCCCGGCGCCACATCCGACCGGTACGCCGCCAGCGCCGCCGCGGTCTGCACCACCGCCAGCTCGGTGAAGTCCTCGCCCTCCTCGAGCGACTCGAGCACGCCGGGCTCGGTCCGCAGCACGACGTGCTCGGGCAGCTTGCGGTCCTTGTGCCAGAGCACGCCGACCGGGCAGATCATCGCCAGACCGCGGATCTGCTCCGGTCTCTCCACGACCAGCCCGCGCGCGAGGTAGCCGCCGTACGACTCGCCGATCAGGAGGAACGGTTCGTCGCCGATCTGCTCGTCGATGAACTCGCGCAGCGCGGCCATGATGCCGTCCGAGCTGTCGATGTCGCCGGCCGGACTCCGGCCCATCCCGGGCAGGTCGGGATAGAGCCTGCGGTAGCCGCTGAGCTCGCTGAAGATCGGTTCGAGGCTGCCGGTCATCAGCCGGTGGTCGGGCGACCAGCCGTGCAGTGCGAGAACCGGTACGCCGTCGCCGTGGGACACGAAGTGCAGTGCCATCGAGGTGCCTTTCGCCGAGCAGAGGTTGAAGCGAATCCCAGTTGTAGCAAGCCGTTCCGACAGTTTTAGAGTCTGCGTATGGCCCGTCGTTCAGCACTTCCGCCGATCCCTGAAGCATCCGTACTTCGTGCCCGCCTCGAGCGTGCCCGCGAGGTCGCGGCCGGTGCCGGTCTGGTGATCGCGCCGGGCTCCGACCTGCGCTATCTGATCGGTCAGCCGGGCGGCTCGTTCGAGCGCCTGACGGCCCTGGTGATCCCGGCCGACGGCGCCCCGGCGCTCGTCGTACCGAAGCTCGAAGCGCCCGGATATGGCAGCCTGCCGCTGGACGAGCTCGGCGTCGAGGTCGTCACCTGGGTGGACGGCGTCGACCCGTACAACCTGGCCGCGGACCGGCTGCGCGGCGCCGAGCGGGTCGCGGTCAGCGATTTCACCCCGGCGCTGCACGTGCTCGGTCTCCGCGACGCACTGCCGAAGGCGGAGCAGGTGCTCGCCGGTCCGATGGTCCGCGAGCTGCGGATGCGTAAGGACGCCGCTGAGCTCGACGCGCTCCGCAAGGCCGGCGCGGCGATCGACCGCGTCCACGCCCGCGTCGGTGAATGGCTACGCCCGGGCCGGACCGAGGCGGAGGTTGGCGCCGACATCGCGGCCGCGATCGTCGAGGAAGGCCACGCCGAGGCGGACTTCGTGATCGTCGGCAGCGGGCCGAACGGCGCCAGCCCGCACCACGCGTTGTCCGACCGGGTGATCGAGGCGGGCGACGTGGTCGTCGTCGACATCGGTGGACCCGTTGCCGAGGGCTACAACTCAGACTCCACCCGAACGTACGCCGTCGGCACGCCGCGAGACGCCGACGTGCCAGCGACCTACGCCGTACTGCAGGAGGCGCAGCAGGCCGCTGTGGACGCCGTACGGCCGGGTGTGACCGCGGAGTCGATCGACGCGGCCGCGCGCAAGGTGATCGACGCGGCCGGGTTCGGCGACTACTTCATCCATCGGACCGGTCACGGGATCGGGCTGGACGTCCACGAGGACCCATACATCGTCGCGGGCAACACGCTGGTGCTGGAGCCCGGTATGGCGTTCAGCGTTGAGCCGGGCATCTACCAGGCCGGTCGCTGGGGCGCGCGCATCGAGGACATCGTCGTGGTAACCGCAGACGGTGTGGAGTCGATGAACAACCGGCCGCACGACCTGGTGATCCTCTAGCCGGCGCGGAACGTCTTGCGGTACGCCAGCGGGGAGACGCCCAGCTCGGACCGTAAGTGGTGTCGCAGGGACGCCGCCGTACCAAGACCCGCCTGCTCGGCGACCCTGTCGACCGACAGGCCGGTCGTCTCCAACAGGTGGCAGGCGTGCCGCACACGCTGCTGCAGCAACCACGTGCCGGGCGACTGCCCGGTCTCCGCCTTGAAGCGACGGCTGAACGTCCGCACGCTCATCCGCGCGTGGTCGGCCATCGCGGCGAGGCTGATGTCGCGGTCCAGGTGCCGGAGCGCCCACGCCCGCGTCGGCGCCGTACCCTCGGTGCCTTCTTCGGGTACGGCGCGCTCGATGAACTGCGACTGGCCGCCGTCCCGCCACGGTGCGACAACGCAGTGCCGGGCCGCACGGTTCGCGACCTCGCTGCCGAAGTCGCGCCGGATCAGGTGCAGGCAGAGGTCGATACCGGCGGCGAGCCCGGCCGAACTGAGCACGTCGCCGTCGTCGATGAACAGCCGGTCCTCGTCGAGCTTCACCTGTGGATAGACGCTGCGGAACAGCTCCGCCCGCTCCCAGTGCGTGGTCGCCGGCCGGTCGTCGAAGTACCCCGCGGCGCCGAGGACGAACGCGCCGGTGCAGATCGACGCGACCCGCGTGCCGGGCCGGATGGTCGCCAGCGCGGCGGCGAGGTCGTCGGGCAGCGTGCCTTCGTACCGCGGCTGCGGGATGTAGGTGCCGGGGATGATCACGGTGTCCGCTGCGGCGAGCGCCTCGGGGCCGTGGTCCGGCGTGAGCGTGAAGCCGGCGCCGGCGCGGATCGGTCCGCCGAGGCCGCAGACGCGGACGTCGTACAGCTTGGTGCCGTCGGCCTTGGTGGCGGCGCCCAGCACCGTCGGCGGGATGGTCAGGTCGAACCCGACGACCGGTTCCAGCGCGAGCACCGCGACGACGTGCGGGCCGACGGCGGCCAGGTGACGGCTCATGGCCATATCTTGACACATGTTGTCTGTCTGGCCACTAGTTCGATCGGGGTCGAACCGGCACCCTGGTCCGGTGACACAGACAGTGGAGACGAAGAAGGCTCCCCGGGTGCACCTGGCCTGGGCGGTCGCAGTGGTGGGTTTCGTGACGCTGATCGGGGCGGCCGGCTTCCGGTCCGTACCGAGTGTGCTGCTCGACCCGTTGCACGAGGAGTTCGGGTGGTCGCACGCGACGATCTCGACGGCGGTGTCGATCAACCTGCTGCTGTTCGGCGGCATCTCGCCGTTCGCGGCCGCGCTGATGGACCGGCTGGGCCTGCGCAAGGTCGTCAGCGGGGCGCTGGTGCTGATCGCGCTGGGCAGCGGGCTGACGGTGTTCATGACGGCGTCGTGGCAGCTGCTGCTCTGCTGGGGTCTGCTGGTCGGCGTCGGCACCGGGTCGATGTCGATGACGTTCGTCGCGACGATCACCGGGCGCTGGTTCGTCCACCGTCGTGGTCTGGTGACCGGAGTCCTCACGGCGGCCGGCGCGACCGGCCAGCTGATCTTCCTACCGCTGATCGCGTCTCTGGCTTCGCAGTACGGCTGGCGGGTGCCTGCGCTGGTGGCGGCCGGTGCCGCGCTGGCCGTCGTACCGCTGGTCCTTCTCTTTCTGCGCGACTACCCGAGTGATGTCGGACTGCGCGCGTACGGCGCTCCGGAGGGCAGTACTGCGGGGCAGCGAGTGGAAACGACCGGGAGCAGTGCCATGCGGGCGCTCAATGCCCTGACGATGGCCGCGCGACGACCGGCGTTCTGGTTGCTGGCCGGTGGCTTCGCGATCTGTGGCGCATCGACGAACGGCCTGGTCGGTACGCACTTCGTCACGGCCGCACACGACCACGGAATGCCTGCGACGACCGCTGCGTCGCTGCTGGCGCTCGTAGGAGTGTTCGACGTCGGCGGCACGATCTTCTCCGGCTACCTGACCGACCGGTGGGACCCGCGGTACCTGCTGATCGCCTACTACACCCTGCGTGGCTTGTCGCTGCTGGTGCTGCCGTCGCTGCTCGGTCCGACCGCTGCACCCAGTACCTGGGTGTTCATCATCTTCTACGGGCTCGACTGGGTCGCCACAGTCCCGCCGACTGTGGCGCTGTGCCGCGAGTGGTTCGGACAGGACGGGCCGATCGTGTTCGGCTGGGTGTTCGCCTCACACCAGGTCGGTGCCGCGCTTGCCGCGACCGGCGCGGGCGCGATCCGGGACGCGCAGGGCAGCTACAACCTGGCCTGGTACCTGGCCGGTGGGTTGTGCGCCGCCGCCGCGCTGATGTCCGCGAGCATCGGACGCCGACTCGTGCCTGCGTGATCCCGTCCGCTAGCCTCGATCTAAGTTGAGGTTGACGGACAGGGGCGGTGGCACAGCATGGACATCGAGCCGGGTGAGTTGACGGTCGGGCAGCTGTCGCAGCGCAGTGGCGTCGCGATCTCGGCTCTGCACTTCTACGAGCGTCAGGGGCTGATCGTCAGCCGCCGTACGTCGGGGAACCAGCGGCGCTACAAGCGCGACACGTTGCGGCGGGTGGCGCTGGTCCGGATCGCCCAGCGGGTCGGGGTACCGCTCGCCGAGGTCGCCGCGATCCTCAAACTGCTGCCGGACAACCGGACGCCGACCCGCGCCGACTGGGAGCGCATCTCGGAGTGCTGGCAGGCGGAGCTGGATCGCCGGATCGTCCATCTCGAACAGCTCCGCGACGACTTCAAGGACTGCGTCGGCTGCGGTTGCCTGTCGATCGATCGCTGTGCCTTGGCCAACCCGCACGACACCCTCGCCACCACGGGCGCCGGGCCGCGCCGTTTGGTCGCCACGACCGGCGAACCCTGCCATCCCGGCAAGTGCGCCTGATCGGTTGTCCACAGGAAGCGTTCGGCGGCGAGCGCGTTGGGGGTGGCGGCGTCTAGGGTTTCCGGCATGGGTGAGACCGACTCGATGGTGACGCTGACCGATGACCGGGCCAAGGTCGCGGGGGACGTGATTCGCGCGATCGCGGGCGATGACGCTCGCCTGCGCGCGGATCAGGAGACCGCGGTCGCGGCGCTGTGCGAGCCGGCGGCCCGCGTGCTCGTCGTGCAGGCGACCGGCTGGGGCAAGTCCGCGGTGTACTGGGCGGCCACCGCGATCCGCCGCGCCGAGGGGTTCGGTCCGACGCTGGTCGTCTCGCCGCTGTTGTCGTTGATGCGGGACCAGGTCGCGGCGGCGAGCCGGGCGGGGCTGCGGGCCGCGACCTTGAACTCCAACAACATCGACGCGTGGTCGAGCATCGAGCACGATCTCCGGTCCGGTGCCATCGACGTGCTGCTGGTGTCGCCGGAGCGGCTCGCGAACCCCGGATTCGGCAGGCGGGTGCTGGACGGGCTCGCCGGCAACATCGGTCTGCTGGTGATCGACGAGGCGCATGCGGTGTCGGACTGGGGCCATGACTTCCGGCCGGACTACCGGCGCGTTTCCGACGTACTCCAGAAGCTCAACCCGGATACCCCGGTGCTCGCCACGACGGCCACCGCGAACTCGCGGGTTACCGAGGACGTGGCGAAACAACTGGGCGCGTCGACGCTCGTCCTGCGTGGTCCGTTGGCTCGATCGAGTCTGCAATTGGCCGTGGTGGATGCGCTGTCGCCACTGGATCGGTTCGCCTGGGTGGTCGACGTACTGCCGCGGCTTCCGGGATCGGGGATCGTGTATGCGTTGACCGTCGCCGATGCGCAGCGGCTGGCCGCGTTGGTGCAGGAGGTGCACGGGCGCGACGTGCCGGTGGCGGCGTACACGGGGCAGCTGGAGGCGGGGGAGCGGGAGAGCCTCGAGGACGCGCTGCGGGACAACCGGTTGAAGGCCCTGATCGCGACGTCCGCGCTCGGGATGGGATACGACAAGCCGGACCTCGGGTTCGTCGTGCATGTGGGGTCGCCGCCGTCACCGGTCTCGTATTACCAGCAGGTCGGGCGTGCCGGGCGCGGGATCGACCACGCGGTCGTCGCGTTGCTGCCGTCGGATGCGGACTCGGGCGTGTGGGACTACTTCGCCACCGCGACGATCCCGGTGCCGGAGAACGTGCAGCGGCTGCTGCGGGCACTCGACGGGTACGGGCCGGACGAGCCGGCCTCGGTTCCCGCGCTGGAGGCGGAGACCGGGCTGCGGCGGACGCGGGTCGAGTTGATGCTGAAGCAGCTGGCCGTGGACGGAGCGGTCGAGCGGGTCGAGCGCGGCTGGCTGCGGACCGGCGCCGAGTGGACGTTCGACGCGGCGCACTACGACGGGATCGTGTCGGTCCGGCGCCGCGAGGCGGACATCATGCGCGCCTACACCCGCGGCGAACGTTGCCTGATGCAACTGCTACAGGAGTCACTGGACGATCCGTCGGCGGAACCCTGCGGACGATGCTCGGTCTGCCTGGGGACCTTGCCCGAACCGCTCGTGGCACAGCCCGATCCTGAGACGGTCGCGACGATCACCCGGCTGCTGCGCGGGGAAGTACACGTCCTGGAGCCCCGCAAGATGTGGCCGGGCGGTGCATTCGGTCCGCGGGGCAAGATCCCGGCCGGGTTGTCCGCGGAGCCCGGGCGGATCGTCGTGTACGCCGATGCGCCGGAGTGGCGGGAGGTGCTGGCGGGCGCGTTCAACGGTACGCCGCTACCGGACGCCGTCGAGGCACTCAAAGCCGGTGCAGTGGCTGCGCTGTCACGCTGGCGAAGCTCCTGGTCGGCCCGCCCCGACATCGTCGTCCCACTCGCCGCCGGCGGCCACTCCGACCTGACGTCGATGGTCGCGGACCATGTCGCCGGCGTAGGCCGACTGGACCGCGCCGAACTGTCGGTCAACCGCACCGGCTACACCGACGACCTCTCCTCGGCCGAGGAAGCCAAAGTCTGGCGCGACGGCATTCAGGTGGACACCACCACCGCCCAGGCTGTCACCGACCGCACCGTCCTGCTCTTGGTTGATGCCACTTCATCGCAGTGGCCGATCACTGTGGCCACAGCCAAACTCCGAGAGTCCGGCGCCGCGGCAGTCCTTCCTCTACTGATCCACAAACGCCCCTGAGGTCTCCAGCAAGGACTTCAGGTCGGCGAGCAGCCGTGGCCAGCCGTCCTGGATCATGGTGCGGATCGTGCTGCCCGGTTCGAAGCCGCTGTGGATCACGGTCAGCTTGACCTGATCCTCGACCGGCTCGAGCTCGAAGGTTGCCGTCGACAACGGTTCCTGCCCGGCCCGCTCAGCGGTCGCGGCGTCCAACCCGACCTCCTTCGCAAACTCCGGCGTGATGTGGTGCCACGCGTACGACAGCCGGGTGTACGGCGTGTGCTCGACCACGACCTGCCCCGGCCCGGCGATCGCGACGTCGCCCTGGTGCCAGACCATCGAGGAGCCGGCCTTCCAGTCGGTCTCGTGATACAGCCCCCAGTACCGCGAGGTGAAGGCCGGGTCGGTCAGCGCCTGCCAGAGTCGCTCGGGCGTGGTCTTGATGTAGGTCGTGTAGACGAAGTCGTTCACAGTGTCGTTCATCGGTTCCTCCAAAGCCGTCTTCAGGTCGGCGAACAACTGCACGCGCCGACGCTCGTACTGATGGATCCACCGGTCCGCGATCGCGTTGATCGGTTCCGCGTTCAGGTAGTGCAACTTCTCCCGCCCGCGCCACACGGTGGTGATCAGGTTCGCGCTCTCGAGCACGGCGAGGTGTTTGCTGACCGACTGCCGCGCCATGTCCAGCTCCGCGCACAGCGCGCGCAGGGTCTGCCCGTTCCGCGCGTTCAGCAGGTCGAGCAGCCGGCGCCGGCTCGGATCCGCCAGCGCCCGGAACACCTCGTCCTCCATCCACGCGCTCCGATCAATCATGCAGCCATTTGGCTGCCTAACCACAATATGCAGCCTCAAGGCTGCATGTCAACAAACCGGGTTGACGGCACGGTGCAGGATGGCTGCGTGGAGATCACCAGCCTGGGCTTCCGGACCGACCTGTCGCTGCTCGAGCAGGGCGGCAGCCAGTTCCGCGACACCGGCGAGTACGTCGTCGTCCGGACGCCGCAGAACCCCGGCTTCTGGTGGGGCAACTACCTGCTCTACCGGACGCCGTTCGCGCCGGACGACACCAAGCTCCGCACGGACGAGTTCCGCCGCGAGTTCCCGGACGCGAAACACGTTGCGTTCGGCATCGACAGCACCGACGGCGACGTGGGCGCCACGGACGAGCTGACCGCGGCCGGGTTCGAGGTCGAGCACAACGTCGTGATGACCGCGGACCGGGTCGTCCCGCCGCCGCACCCGAACGAGCAGGCGACGTACCGGTTCCTGACCAGTGACGACGACTGGGAACAGCTGTACGAGCAGAACCTGGCGTGCTCGGACCTGACCGTGGACGACGACTACAAGGCCTTCACCCGGCGCAAGCTGGTGGCGCAACGTGGGTTCGTCGACTCCGGGCGCGGCAAGTGGTTCGGTGCGTTCGAAGGGAACCGGCTGCAGAGTTCGCTCGGGCTGGTCTTCGACGGCACCGGGCTGGCCCGCTTCCAGAACGTGCAGACCTCGCCGGAGGACCGCGGTCGCGGACTGGCCGGCACGCTCGTCCATCACGCGTCGACGTACGGGCTGGCCCAGGCGCGGCAGCTGGTGATGGTGGCCGATCCGGACTACCTGGCGATCCGCGTCTACCGGTCCGTGGGCTTCACAGACACCGAGACCCAGCTTCAGATCATCCGTCCGCCCGCGTGAAAGACTGACGCCATGAGTCGGGTTGTGCTGGTCACGGGAGGAAGCCGGGGGATCGGCGCGGCCGCAGCGGTCGCGCTGGCCGCTGACGGTTGGGACGTCGGCGTGAACTACCGGACGCAGGCCGACGAGGCCGCGCGGGTCGTGAAGGCCTGCGAGGAGCTCGGCCGGCGCGCGGTCGCGGTCCAGGCCGATGTCGTCGAGCCGGACCAGATCGAGCGGCTGTTCGACACAGTCATCGCCGGGCTCGGGCCGATCGGTGCCGTGATCAACAACGCGGGCGTGGTCTCACCCTCCGGACGCGTCGCGGAGTACGACGCCGAACGGCTCGACCGGGTGTTCCGGGGCAACTCGATCAGCGCGTTCCTGGTCGCGGGCGCCGCGGTTCGGCGGATGTCGACGGCGTACGGCGGGAACGGCGGCGTGATCATCAACGTGTCGTCGCGCGCCGCGGTGCTCGGGTCCGCGGGGGAGTACGTCGACTACGCCGCGAGCAAGGCGGCCGTCGACGCGTTGACGATCGGCCTGGGCAACGAGGTCGCGAAGGAAGGCATCCGCGTGCTGGGCGTGCGGCCGGGGTTGATCGAGACCGAGATCCACGAGCCGGGCCGGCTCGACCGGATCGGAACGACGCCACCGCTGGGCCGTCCGGGCAAGGCAACCGAGGTCGCCGAGGTGATCGCGTTCCTGGCGTCGGACCGCTCGTCGTACATGACCGGCTCGAGCGTCGATGTCGCCGGCGGCAGGTAGGACGCGACTGCGCCCGGTCGATCTCGCGCGCAGTGCCGGGGTCTCGACCCAGCTCGTCCGCAACTACGAGGCCGACGGCATTCTGCCGCCCGCGCCGCGGTCGGACACGGGCTACCGCCAGTACGGTCCGGAGCACGTCCAGGCCCTGCTGACCTACCGCGCGCTCGCCCCCGGCTTCGGCGCCGAAACCGCGTCGGCGATCATGCGCGCGGTCCACAACAACGACGAAGCACTCGCATACCGGCTCGTCGACGCGGCCCACGCCGCGCTGCACGAACAACGACTGGCGACAGATGCGGCCAGCAACGCCCTCGCGGCGTTGGCCGCTGAGTACGTCGACGAGCAGCCCGTCACCGGACCGTCCTTGCTCGTCGGGGAACTGGCGCACCGCCTCGGCATCCGCCCGTCGGCACTTCGCGTCTGGGAGGCGGCCGGCCTGCTCGCGCCCACGCGCGAACCTGGAACGAAGTACCGCCGGTACGGTCCCGAACAGATCCGGGACGCGCGGATCATCCACATGCTCCGCCAAGGCCGCTACTACTTCGAACAGATCAAGCCCGTCCTCGACGGACTCCGCCGGACCGGCAGCACCGACGCGCTCCGGAACGCGATCGCCGAACGCCGGGCCGCCCACGACCGGCAGACCAAGGCGATGCTGTACGGCGCCGCGCTGCTGCACCAGCTCATCACTGAGGGACCGCGAGCCGGGTCGGAACCGACCGTCCCCGCACCGTGACCAGCTCAGTCTGCCGCCACTGGTCCGCCTCCGCCTGCGCCGCCTCCTCGACCGCGGTCATGGAAGCGATCAGCCGGCCGGGCGCCGTCTTCGCGAGCTCACTGAGCCGCGCGGCCTCGTTCACCGGGTCCCCGATCACCGTGTACTCGTGCCGCCGCACGTCGCCGACCGTACCGGCCACGACGATGCCCGCCGTGACACCGAGACCGGCTGTTGCTTCCGGCAACTCGTCGGCCAGCCGCCGGGCCAGCGCCCGGCCCGCCGCCAACGCGCTGCCGGCCGGATCCGCGAGCTCGGCCGGCGCCCCGAAGATCGCCAGCGCGGCGTCACCGGCGAACTTGTTCACGAACCCGCCCTGCCGGTCCACCTCGGCGACCACGATCGCGAAGAACCGGTTGAGCAGCTGTACCACCTCGCTCGGCGGCCGCTGCGCCGCCAGTTCGGTCGAACCCACGAGGTCGACGAACAGTACCGCCGCGAACCTCTCCTCGCCGCCGAGCTGATCGCTGCTCAGCGCCTCCTGCACGACCCCAGGTCCGACGTACCGCCCGAACACGTCCCGGATCCGCTCCCGTTCCCGCAGCCCGTCGGCCATCCGGTTGAAGCCGGCCTGCAACGACCCCAGTTCGGTACCGTCGAAGACCGGAATGCTGACGTCCAATCGTCCCTCGCCGATCAGGCTGAGGGCGTCCTGCACCGACCGCACCGGCGCGACCACGGACCGGGCCGACAACCAGGTGAGCAGGCAACCGTTGCCGAGCGCCACGATGCCCAGGGCAAGGATCACGACCGACAACCGGGTCGAGGTCACGTCGCCCTCGATCAGCGCCAGCACGGCGGCCACCATCAGCCCAGCCACCGGTACGGCGGAGCCGACCGCCCAGAAGAACACCGTCCGCGCCTTCAGCCCGGCCGCGAGCAGCCGCCGCGGGGGAGGTGAGCCGACCAGCGCCCGCGCCGCGACCGGCCGGAGTGCGAACTCGGTCAGCAGGTACGACACCGAACACGTGATGATCGCGCCGTCGACCACCGTCAGCGCGACCCGAAGCGCGTTGGCCGGCTGCATCATCACCGTCATCACGGTGAAGAACACGGCCGCGACCAGCCACAACAGCACCTCGATGAACGTCAGGCGGAGCGGCAACCGCAGCGTGGCGATCTGCTCCTTGCGGGTCGCCGGACGGCCGAGCTCGATCCAGCGGGTCACCCGCCGCGTGAGCCGCCGGCTCCAGATGCAGCCGATCGTCAGCGCGACCAGGAAGTACGCCGGAATCAGGATCGCGTCGAGCAACTGGAGCTGGTCGACGAGCGACGGACCGGGCAGCACGAACACCGCCAGGACGAAGACCACCAGCGCGCCGATCAAGTTGGTACCGATCGAGAACGTCGTCATCAGGATCTGCAGCCGGATCCGCAGCCGTCGCGTACTCTGGTCGGCCGGCCCGAGCAGCCAGGACCCGAACGGCCGCCTGGTGAGCACCAGCTCCGGATTCCCCGGGGTCGTCCGCTGGAGGGTCATGGACTCCAGTCTGCCAAGGAGTGCGTGCCACCGGGGTTTTGGCACGGTGGTGCGGGTGGCTCAGATTGGCCGTCCGATCCGGCCGGGACGTGGGTACTGTTCCCCGGACGCCTCACTCGGGGAGCATCCCTTGACGCACGATCGCCACTCCTACGCCGAGCCCGACCTGGTCCGGACGACCCATCTCGAGCTCGACCTCGCGCTCGACTTCGGCCAGAAGGTTCTGGCCGGCAGCGCGACCCACACCCTTGCCTGGTCCGGTAGCCATGACCGGCTGGTGCTCGACACCCGGGACCTCACCGTGCTGGGTGTCGAAGGCCAGACCAGCGACGGCTGGGAGCCGCTCGAGTACAGCCTCGCGGCGGCCGATGCGGAGCTCGGTTCTGCGTTGACGATCACGACCGCGGGCCACCCGCGAGTGAAGGTCGAGTACCGGACCGCGCCGACCGCGACCGGTCTGCAGTGGCTGGAGCCGGCGATGACGGCCGGTGGCGTGATGCCGTTCATGTTCAGCCAGTCGCAGGCGATCCACGCCCGCAGCTGGGTGCCGGTGCAGGACACCCCGAGCGTCCGGTTCAGCTACGCCGCGCACGTCACAGCGCCGCCCGAGCTGATGGTGCTGATGAGCGCCGACAACGGTACGACGTCGCGCCGCACCGGCTCGTACGACGTGGTGATGCCCGAACCGATCCCGTCGTACCTGCTCGCGATCGCCGCGGGCGACCTCGTCTTCGAGCCGCTCGGTGAGCGATCCGGCGTGTGGGCCGAGCCGGCCACGGTACGCAAGGCGGCGACCGAGTTCGTCGACACCGAGGAGATGATGCGGGTCACCGAGGAGTTGTTCGGCCCGTACCGCTGGGGCCGGTACGACCTGCTCGTGCTGCCGCCGTCGTTCCCGTACGGCGGGATGGAGAACCCGCGGATGACGTTCGCGACGCCGACCGTGGTGATCGGCGACAAGTCGCTGGTCAGCGTGATCGCGCACGAGCTCGCGCACAGCTGGTCCGGCAACCTGGTCACGCAGGACAGCTGGGACGACATCTGGCTGAACGAGGGCTTCACGTCGTACGTCGAGAACCGGATCGTCGAGGCGGTGTACGGGACCGAGTTCGCGGTGATGGAGACCGCGATCAAGCAGCACGCGACCGTGGTGAAGCTCGACCCGCTGACCCCTGACGAGTTGGCGGTCGAGTTGCCCGGGTTGCACCACCGGTCCGAGTACCACGGGACGACGGCGACCGGGCCGCTGAAGGGGTCGTGGTTCCTGTCCTGGCTGGAGGCGCGGTTCACCCGGGAGGTGTTCGATCCGTTCCTGCGGGGGTACTTCGACCGGTTCGCGTTCCGGAGCATCAACACCGACGACTTCGTCGCACACCTGCAGGAGACCTTGCTCGCGTCGCATCCGGATGTGGTGACGTCCGACGAGCTGGCCGCCTGGTTGTACGAGCCCGGCATTCCGGCGTTCGCGGAGCGGGCAGCGTCCGCGCGGTTCCAGGTCGTGGACGAGGCCCGGACGAACTGGTTGACGACGGGGGAGCTGCCCCACGGCGCGGAGCAGTGGACCACCCAGGAGTGGCTGCGGTTCCTCGACGCGGCTCCCGACGTACTGAGCCCGCTGCTGCTGCAGCAGCTGGATCGCGCGTTCGGCCTGACCGGTACGGCGAACGGAGAGATCGCGCGCCGCTGGTACCAGATCGTTGCCGCCAGCAGCTACGAGGCGGCGTACGCCGAAATGGCCGAGTTCCTGACGAAGGTCGGCCGGATGAAGCTCGTGCTCCCGGTCTACCAGGCCCTGGCCGGCACCGATCGAGCCTTCGCCGCCGAGGTCTTCGCCAAGGCCCGCCCCGGCTACCACCCGATCACCACCGCAGCCGTGCAGAAGATCCTCGGCCAGTAGTCCTTACAGGTCGAGCTTGCGGCGGTTGACCTGCTGATAGGGGCGGTAGCCGAGACGCTCGTTGGTGCGGCGCATCGCGACGTTGGTGTCGACCGTGTCGGTCACGAGGCCGTCCAGGTCGGGGAACTGGTCCCGCAGCTGCTGGATCTGCGCGGCCTTCATCCACAGGGCAAGGCCGCGGCTGCGATGCCCTGGGAGCACCGCGGTCCCGTACAGCTGGCCGTCGCCCTTCCCGTCACCCGGTACGACGACCTCGGTGAAGCCCACGATCCGCCCGCTGTGGTCGAGGACCGCGACGACGGACAGGTGCTCGCCGCGCTGCTCGATGACCTGCGCGGCGTACCTGGTCCGCTCGTTGTCCCACACCTCGACCGGCGACGGGATGGTGCCGGAGGGCGCGTCCGCCATCCCGGCGCGAGCGTCGGTGAAGGTCTGCAGCAGCTCGTCCGGTACGACGCCATCCCACGACACCAGCCGGTACCCGGCGACGGACTGTACGTCGGGCATCGCTCGCGCCAGGTCGAGCCGTGCGTAGATCAGCTTCAGCCCGATCTCGAACCCGTGCTGCTGGAGGAAACGTCGCCCGCGGAGGCTACGTCGACGTCCGCGATCACCGTCCGTACGTCGTGATCCTGCGCGCCGGCCGCGACCGCGCGGAGCAGCGTCGAGCCGATGCCCTGGCGGCGTTCAGCCGGATGCACGGTCAGCTCGAAATCGGCCAGGTGGGCATGGGTACGACGGCTGTCCAGGCGGAGGAAGGCGGATCCGACCGGCGTACCGTCCGGCCGTGTCGCGAGCCACGCGATGCGCCGGCTGAACTGGCGGACGTCGGGATCGGTCAGCGGAATCACCCTGATGCTCAAGCCGTCAACATAACCCGGCCCTGGATCACGTCCGGCATCCGCTACGGTGGCGCGAACGCCAAACGGGGAGAGGAGCCTGGGGTGGAGCTGCCGGGGGAACAGATCGTCCGTACGATCGGTGCCGATCATGTCGCGCTGCGTGAGCAGGTGCTCGCGGAACTGCGGCGCCGGATCGTCGACGGCGAGTACCGCGAGGGCGAACGGCTGACCGAGATCCGGCTGGCGGACGACTTCGGCGTCTCGCGTAATCCGGTCCGTGAGGCGCTTCGAGTGGTCGAGGCCGAGGGCTTCGTGCAGATCCTCCCGCGCCGCGGTGCCGTGGTCGCGACCCTCGACGAGACGGCGGTCCGCGACCTGTTCGCCGTACGTCAGCAACTCGAGACCCTCGCCGCGGGGCTGGCCGCCGAACGCGCGACCCCGGCCGGTATCGCCTCCCTCCGCGCCCTCGTCGAGCAAGCCGCCGCGGCAACCGCGGCGAAGGACTTCGACCGGGTCGCCGAGCTGAACAGCGAGTTCCACCGCACGGTGATCGAGGTCAGCGCCAACCGCTGGCTGGTCTCCATGTCGGCCGCGATGTACCACCACGTGCACTGGGTGTTCCGCGTCGGAGCCGCCCAACGCGCCCCGCACTCGTCCGACGAACACGCCCGCCTGGTCGACGCCATCGAGGCCGGCGACCCCACGGCAGCCACCGAGGCCGCTCGGCTGCACGTCGAGGCGGCCGCGAAAGCCGCACTGCGCACCGACCGAGCGGGCTGAGCTGGGGAGGATCCAAGCCACTCCGTCAGCGGCCGACAGCGTAGCCCTGCATTCCTCGGGGGTTGGCGGCGGCGGCCAGGATGCCATCGGGTTCTCGGCGTACGGCGCACAGGCGGCCGAGGCTCCACGGGTCCGCTGTGGTGACGACGTGGCCCCGACGTACCAGGTCGTCGCGGACGTTGGCGCCGACCCGGCTCTCGATGACCAGTCCACCCGGCTCGGTCGCCCGCGGGTAGAACGACGACGGGAAGCTGGTCGTGTGCCACGCCGGGGCGTCGATCGCCTCCTGCAGCTCGGCGCCCGCGCCGAGATGCCTGAGCAGGAACAGCAGTTGCCACTGGTCCTGCTGGTCCCCGCCTGGTGAACCGCACGCCATCACCGGCTCGCCGTCACGGAGCACCAGCGTCGGGGTGAGCGTCGTCCGCGGCCGCTTACCGGGGGCCAGGGAGGCCGGCAGGCCTTCCTCGAGCCAGAACATCTGCGCCCGGCTGCCGAGGCAGAACCCGAGCGACGGAATCGTCGGCGACGACTGCAACCATCCGCCACTCGGCGTCGCCGAGATCAGGTTGCCCCAGCGATCCACGACATCGACATGACACGTGTCGCCCCGCGTCTCGCCCACTGCGGACACGGTCGGCTCGCCGGTCGTCGCGTCGCCGGTTTCGTTGCCGGTAGCAATCGACGGGAGAATTGGGACACGGCCGTCCGGCGATCCGGGGCGAAGCTCCAGCGATGCGTCGGGCCCGATCAGCTTCGCCCGCTCGGCCGCATAGGCGGGGGAGAGCAACGTCGACAACGGCACGTCGGCGCCGTCGCCGTACCAGGCCTCCCGGTCCGCGTACGACAGCTTCATCACCTCGACGGTGGCATGCACACCCTCGGCACTGTCGAGATCGACCTCACCGAGCGCCGCGAGGACGGCAAGCGACTGCAGTAGTCCGGGCCCCTGACCCCAAGGCCCGGTCTTCGCGACCGTGTACCCGTTCCAGTCGTAGGTCGCCGCGTCCTCCCAGCTCGCCTCGAACGCAGCCATGTCGGCGCCGGTGATCAGCCCGCCGTGATCCTCGCCGCTCGAATCGCGGTGCGGCAGCTTGGAGAACCCGTCGATCGCTTCGGCGACGAATCCTTCCCGCCACGCCCTCCGGGCCCGCTCGATCTGCTCCTGCCGATCACCCTCGCCGGCCTCACGGACGAGCCGCTCGAGCGTCCCGGCGTACACCTCGTTCCGGAACCGTCCCGAAACCGGGCGACCGTCCTGCAACCACAGTGCCGCCGAGGTCGGCCAGTGCTCCTCGAACAAACGCTGCACGGTCGCGATCGTCTCCGCGACCCGCGGCACCAGCGGATGCCCGTTGCGCGCGTACTCGATGGCCGGCTCGAGTACGACGCTCAGCGGCAACGTCCCGTGATCCCGCAACAACAGCAACCACGCGTCGACGGCTCCCGGCACCGTCGCCGCGAGCGGACCGGACCCGGGCACCAACGTCAGCCCGAGGGAGCGGTAGTGCTCGATCGTCGCCCCGGCCGGCGCGACGCCCTGTCCGCACAGCACCCGCGGCGTCGGGTCCTCGGCGGTCGCGATGATCGCCGGTACCTCACCACCCGGCCCGTTGAGGTGCGGCTCGACCACGTGCAGCACGAACCCGGCCGCGGCGCCCGCGTCGAACGCGTTCCCGCCGAGTTCGAGGATCCGCATCGCCGACTGGGATGCCAGCCAGTGCGTGGACGAAACCATCCCGAACGTACCGCGCAGTGTCGGCCGGGTGGTGAAGGTCATGCCGCGACTCCTTCTGTAGGTGGTACGTCCGGGTCCGTCATTGTCGACTGTTTCATGTATACAACGACGACGGGCGGGCGGCTCGGCGCGTACTGCCTACATCTCGACCGGATAGGTCAGGACGCCGGTCGGGACCGGAGCCTTGCCGAGGGCGAGCGCCATCAGGTGCGGTCCGTCGTGGTGCGGGTGGTGGATGCCGAACTCGGTCGCCTGCCGGAATCCGAACCGCGGGTAGTACGTGTCGTGGCCGAGCACGACGACCGCCGGCTCGGTCCGCTCCCGCGCCGCAGCCAGCGCGGCCCGGACGGCAGCACCGCCGGCGCCCTGACGCTGGTAGGCCGGCAGCACGGCGACCGGGCCGAGCGAGAGGATGGGTACGTCGCCGACGTGGCAGCGGGTGAGCAGTGCGTAGGCGACCGGCCGATCATCGGGGCCGGTGGCGACGAACATCAGCCCGGGGATCCAGGCTTTCGGTGCGGCCCGGTGCGCGTCGAGGAAGTCGACCTCGTACTGCCGCCCGAAGGCGTCGCGGGTGATGTCGCGCAGCGTCTCGAGGTCGGACGCGAGCTCGACCCGGGTGTTCCAGGAATTGGACAACGGAGGTCCCTTTCAGAGAGTTGAGGAGATGACCGTTTGCACTGCCGGACGTACGGCAGCGCGGGTCCGCGCGGTCATCAACTCACCTCCTGCTCCGAAGTCGGACCAACTTTAGCGGAGCCCGACGCGTCAATCATCCTGAATTTGCCGACGCTTCGACGACCTGGGGAGTTGCCATGAACGCTGTCGCTCGGGGGAGCCGCAAAGGTTCCGGCAGGATGAGAACGTACGTCGCGGGGGCCGGTGTGATCGCTGCTGTGTTGACGGCCGCCGCATGCGGCACAGCCGACACGTCGGACGGCAGCAAGCCTTCGGACACAGGTAGTTCAGCTCGTGCGACTGCAACACCGTCGACCGGCGCGACGCCGACGCCTTCGGTGAGCGCGAGCCGGGCGACCGCGACGACATCGACCGAGCCCATCGACGACGCGAGCGTCGATCTGTGTGTGATGGCGGACCTGAAGCTCACGGTCACGAACTACGACGCGCCCGGCGAGCCGGTCCGGCATTTGATGCTGGTGGCTACCAACAAGAGCTCGAAGAAGTGCGCCGTCCACAGCTATCCCGAGGTCACGCTCGGCGATGCGAAGGGTTTCGCCCCGGTCAAGGCAGGCGGCGTCGACGAGGAACTCACGCTCGCGCCCGGCGAGAAGGCGTACGCCGGCGTGCTCGCCACCGGCGGCCACATGGACACCTACACGGTGAAGTTCATGACCGTCGGTCTCGGCAGCCCCGGTGGCGAGACGGAGCCGGAGAAGGCGATCAGGGTGAAGATGCCTGTCACGTCCTTCGAAGCCGACGACGGCCAGCGTGTCACCGAGTGGGCCGGCACCGAAGGCCTCGCGATGCGCCCCATCACCCAGTCCTGACCCTCACCCCAACCACTCGAGAACCAAGGGGTCCTTGGACGGTGGGCCGGCCGGGGTCCACGTCTCCTCGACCAACCGGTACGGATGCCACCGCCCGTGCCGGTCGAGTCTGAGCTGCGTGTCGGTTCCGACGGTCAGCCGATTGTCGGACGTGCTGACGGTCACGCCGTCGTCCGCGGCGAGTAGTTCGGTGCGGGCGCGGTTGAGCTGGGCCGCGTCGGGCGTCCAGGTGTGCTCGAGTACGTCGAGTCCGGGCGCCCCGCCGTACCTCCAGGCTTGGATGCTCAGGGCAAGGGTTTCGCCGGCCAGTTCCGGGAAGTCGGCGGCGAGCCGGACCATGTCCTGCCGTTCGTCGAGCGTTTCGGGTACGGCGGTGTTGTGGAGGAGTGCGTTCAAGACCGAGCGTGCCCTGCGGGCGGCGTCCAGCACCAGGAGTTGGAGCGTCGACGGGCCGAAGCCGTCGGGTGGTTCGATCCCGGCGACGGCCAGCTGGTCGACGGTGATCTTCGCCGGCAGCTCCGGCGGCTCGGGGAGAGCGGCCGGCGCCGCGGCGAGGACGTCGGCGACAGGCATACCGGGGGCGACAACCAGATCGACAGTTGGGGCCTGTAGTTCGTCGAGGAGCGTTTCGCGGGAGCGCCCTCTCAGAAGCAGAAGGACGAACGGATCGGCATCCAGCAGCCACGCCACCTGGTAGCACAGCGCGGCCGCGTGCTGACAGGGCAGCTCCCACGCATCGCACGTACAACTCGGATCAAGATCCCCGATCCCGGGCAACAACGCCACGCCCCCGTCGGCCGCTGCCTCGACCAGGTCGTGCGGCATCTCGCCGTCGAGGAGCGCCGCGACATGCCCGGCGCGCGCTGCAAACTGCTCCCGGAACCGCCGCCACTCGTCGTCACTCAGCTCGTCGACCCGTACGACGGCCTCGTACGTGTCCTCCGGCGCGTACACGGTCGCGGCGATCCGGCCCGGGCTGATCGTGATCGTGCCGACCTGACCCGAGTTCGCGTACCGGCGGCCCTTGCGGAGCTGGTCGTTGTCGAGCGACGTGTCCTCCAACGCCTGCACCCATGCCTGCGCCCACCACGACCGCCCGCGCGTGCTCCGCCGTTGCGCCGAGAACGCCGGAAACCCCTGCGCGGCGGTCATCGCAGACCTCCCCGCAGCTCGACGAGATCGGCCAGCTCGGCGTCGGACAGCTCGGTCAGCGCCGCCTCCCCACCGGACAGTACGGCGTCCGCGAGCTCGCGCTTGGCTGCCAGCATCCCGGCGATCCGGTCCTCAATGGTGCCTTCGGCAATCAATCGGTGCACCTGGACCGGGCGGGTCTGCCCGATCCGGTACGCACGGTCGGTCGCCTGATCCTCGACCGCCGGATTCCACCACCGGTCGTAGTGCACGACATGCTCGGCCCGGGTCAGGTTCAACCCGGTACCCGCGGCCTTCAACGACAGCAGGAACACCGGCACCTCGCCTGCCTGGAAGCGGTCGACCATCTGCTCGCGCTGCGGCACCGGTGTACCGCCGTGCAGCAGTTGCGCGCCGATCCCGCGCGAGGTGAGGTGCCGCTCGAGCAGCCGGGCCATCGCGACGTACTGTGTGAACACGAGCACGGCGCCGTCCTCGGCGAGGATCGTCTCGAGAAGTTCGTCGAGCAGTTCGAGCTTGCCCGAGCGACCGGTCAGCCGGGCGTCCTCGGGCTCCTTCAGGTACTGCGCCGGGTGGTTGCAGATCTGCTTCAGGCCGGTGAGCAGCTTCACGATCAGGCCGCGGCGCGCCATCCGGTCGCTGGCCCGGACCTCGTCCATCAGCTCGCGAACCGTTGCCTCGTACAACACCACCTGCTCGCGGGTCAGCGACACCGGCTGATCGGTCTCGGTCTTCGGCGGCAGCTCGGGCGCGATCCCCGGATCGGACTTCTTCCGCCGGAGCAGGAACGGCCGGACGAGCTTCGCGAGCCGCGCCGCGACCTCCTCGTCCTTGTCCGCCTCGATCGGCGTCGCCCACTGGTTGCGGAAGGTGCCGAGCCGGCCGAGCAGCCCGGGTGTCGTCCAGTCGAGGACCGCCCACAGCTCGGACAGGTTGTTCTCCACCGGAGTCCCGGTGAGGGCGACGCGCGCCTTGGCCGGAACGGTCCGCAACGCCTTCGCCGTACTGGACGAAGGGTTCTTCACGTGCTGCGCCTCATCCGCGACGACGAGCGCCCACGGATGCGCAGCCAGCCGTACGGCGTCGCGGCGGAGCGTGCCGTACGTCGTGAGCACGAACCCGTCCTGCGCGTCGTCGAGCGAGCGGGACGTGCCGTGGAAACGCCGCACCGGTGTGCCTGGCGCGAAGCGCTGCACCTCACGCTCCCAGTTGCCGAGGAGCGACGCGGGGCAGACGACAAGTGTCGGGCCGGCGGTCTCCGCGGACTGCTGACGATGCAGGTGAAGGGAGATGAGCGTGATCGTCTTGCCGAGGCCCATGTCGTCGGCGAGGCAACCGCCGAGGCCGAGCGACGTCATCCGGGACAGCCAGCGCAGAGCGCGGAGCTGGTAGTCGCGCAGCGTCGCCTGCAGGCCGGGTGGTGCTTCGATCGGCTCATCGGCCCGGTCCGGATCGGCGATCCGCGCGCGGAGCTCCTCGAGCCACTTGGTCGGCGTGACTGTGATCTGTTGCCCATCGACCTCGGCCGTGCCGGTCAGCGCCGCGCCGAGGGCGTCGATCGCCGTGACCGGCTTGAGGATCCGCTCGCGGGCCTTGCGGGCGAGCTCCGGGTCGATCAGCATCCACTGGTCGCGGAGCCGGACCACCGGGCGGGTCGCCTCGGCGAGCTGGTCGAGCTCGGCCTCGGTCAACGGGTCGTCGCCGACCGCGACCTGCCAGCTGAAGTCAAGTGTCCGGTCGCCCTGGAAGAAGCTCGGCAGGCTGCTCGGTGGGCCGTCGGCCGAGGTGATCGCGGCACGGGCCGTGAGGGCGCGGCCGAGGCTCTTCGGCCAGTGCAGGTCGATGCCGGCGGCCGTGAGTCGCTGGGCAGATCCGGCAAGCAGATCGGCGACCTCTTCGTCAGCGAGCTCCATGCGGTCGGGGACGGCCGAGTCGAGCAGGCGGGCGAGTGCCGGCCAGACCCGGGCGGCCCGGCGAATCGCGAGCGTCGCGTCGAGCCGCGCCCGTGGACCGAATCCCGGTACGTCGGACGACCAGACGTCGTACGCATCGCTGACAAGCGTCGGGTCCTTGAGGCTGTGCAGCTGTACGACGGCGCTGAACGTCTGCGCTTCGCTCAGCTCGACGCGCAGCGAGATACGTACGCCGGAGTCGAGCCCGGCGGAGACCTCGTCGGCCCACGTCCGCAGGCGATCCGCCCGCTGCGGGGCCGCTGCGGCGAACAGGTTCGTCTGATGCATCTTCGCGGCGCCGGGGGAGCGGGGCATGCCGTCGGCTACCGCGTCGAGGAATTGCCTGAGCAGCTCCTCGGCGACGGGCAGCCGTACTTCATCGAGGCCGGCGAGGGGGAGCGCCCGGGCGGACGGTGGCATGGACTCCGCCAGCTCCAGCACCCGGGTGATGTCGCCGGGGTCGAGCGGGCCGACCCGCCAGGCGTCGTGGCCGTCCGGTGAGACGCCGGGCAGAAGCTTGCCGCGAGCAACCAGTTGCAGTGCGACCAGCGACGCCGCACCCCAGAACGCGGCCGACGGATGCGACCCGGCCGTTCGCCGTAACCGCCCGAGCACCGGAACAGCGTCCGCCACCGGCACCTCAACTGCGCGAACGCTCCGCAGTTCACCGGTTTCCACCACAAGGTTGAGCTCGACGTGCTCGCCCACGCCGAGCGGGAGTGGGTCGCCGGTTGGGTGCCAGAAGGCGACCCGGCTCCTGCGTGGTGGATCGGCTGGTTGGAAGACGACCGCGCATCCAGCCAGTTCGTGCCCCGTGCCCAGCAAACCGACGACCTCCGTAGTAAGGAAACGAACCCTCAGACAGCTACTGCTTCACCCGGCTGATCGAACTGCGTCCGGTAGAGCTCTTCGTACCGCCCGCCGGCCGCGAGCAGCTCCACATGCCGGCCTTGCTCCACGATCCGCCCGTCCTCGATCACGAGGATCTGGTCCGCGGCCCGGATCGTCGACAACCGGTGCGCGATCACGACCGCCGTACGACCGGCAAGGGCCTCCGTCAGCGCCGCCTGCACCGCCGCCTCGTTGGTCGAGTCGAGCGCCGCGGTCGCCTCGTCGAGGATCACCACCCGCGGCTGCGCGAGCAGCAACCGCGCGATCGTCAACCGCTGCCGCTCACCACCCGACAACCGGTACCCGCGCTCGCCGACCACCGTGTCCAGCTGATCGGGCAACGACTCGATCAGCTCCCGCAACCGGGCCCGCGACAACGCGTCCCACAGCTCGTCCTCCCCAGCCTCGGGCCGTGCGAGCAGCAGATTCTCCCGGATCGAGTCGTGGAACAGGTGCCCGTCCTGCGTCACCATCCCGAGCGTCTGCCGCAACGACTCCGCGGTCACATCCCGTACGTCGACCCCGGCCAGCCGCACCGCTCCGGAGTCCACGTCGTACAACCGTGGGATCAGCTGCGCGATCGTCGACTTGCCGGCGCCGGACGAGCCCACCAGCGCCACCATCTGCCCCGGCTCGGCCCGGAACGAGACACCGTGCAGCACCTCGACGCCACCACGCGTGTCCAGTTTCGCGACCTCTTCGAGCGACGCCAGCGACACCTTGTCCGCCGACGGATACGCGAAGCTCACGTTGGCGAACTCGACCGAGACCGGTCCGTCCGGCACCCGCCCGGCATCCGGCTTGTCCTTGATCAGCGGCTCCAGGTCGAGCACCTCGAAGACCCGCTCGAAGCTCACCAGCGCCGTCATCACCTCGAGCCGCGCGCTCGCGAGCGCCGTCAGCGGCGAGTACAACCGGGTGAGCAACAGCGCCATCGACACCACCGCGCCGGCCTCGAGCTGATTCCGCAGCGCCAGGAAGCCGCCCAGCCCGTACACCACCGCGAGCGCCAGCGCCGACACCAGCGTCAGCGCGGTCACGAAGATCCACTGCACCATCGCCGTCCGGACGCCGATGTCCCGCACCCGTCGGGCCCGCACGGCGAACTCCGCCGACTCCCGAGCCGGGCGCCCGAACAGCTTCACCAAGGTCGCACCCGGCGCCGAGAACCGCTCGGTCATCTGCGTACTCATCGTCGCGTTGTAGTCGGCCGCTTCCCGCTGCAGGCCGGCCAGCCGTCTCCCGATCCGCCGCGCCGGTACGACAAAGAGCGGCAGGATGACCAGCGCCAGCAACGTGATCTGCCACGACACCCGAAGCATCACCACGAGCGTGAGGACCAGCATCACGAGGTTGCTGACCACGCCCGACAACGTGTCGCTGAACGCACGCTGTGCCCCTATCACGTCGTTGTTCAGCCGGGAGACGAGCGCGCCGGTCCGGGTCCGGGTGAAGAACGCGATCGGCATCCGCTGGATGTGGTCGAAGACCGCGGTCCGCAGATCCAGGATCAGACCTTCACCGATCCGCGCCGACAACCATCGGGTCAGCATGCTCAGCCCGGCCTCCGCGACCGCGATCACCGCGATCAGCAACGAGAGCCGCTGTACGACACTGAAAGCCTTCTCGCCGACGATCGCGTCGACGACCCGCCCGGCCAGCACCGGAGTCGCGACAGCCAGCACCGCGCCGCCCGTGCTCAGCACGAGGAACCAGACCAACTGCTTCCGGTGCGGGCGTGCGAAGGCAAGGATCCGCCGCAGGGTCGCGCGGGAGAAAGGTCTCTTCTCGTCCTGTGCGTGCATCGCGTGGTACATCGAGTTCCACGCGGTCATTTCCATACTCACTGCAGTGCTCCGCTGGCTCGGTCGGCTGGGGACGTCGATGATTCCGGACACCACCGACAAAACCGGACGCTAGAACCTCTACTGAACTCGAGGTCAACTGCGTACACTGTACGAAGAATAGCCGAACGATCAAGGTGACGCCCATGAATCAGGAGTTCAGCGGCAGTGGCGACCCGGCCAAGAGCCTCGCGCTGCTCTGGCGGCACCGGCAGGACGAGCAGCGGCCGACCCGCGGCCCGAAGCCCGCGCTGACCGTCGACCAGATCGTCACGGCCGCCCTGGAGATCGCCGACGCCGAGGGGTTGTCCGCGATGTCGATGCGCCGGGTCGCCGACGAACTCGGCGTCGGCGCGATGACGCTGTACCGGTACTTCCCGGGCAAGGGCGAGCTGCTCGATGTCATGCTCGACACCGTGTACGGCGAGCTGCCGCGTCGCGTCGTACCGGGGGACTGGCGAGCCCGGCTGGACGAGGTGGCCCGGGAGAACCGGGAGCTGTACCTGCGGCATCCGTGGCTGCTCCAGGTCGCGACGAGCCGGCCGCCACTTGGGCCGAACGTGCTGGCGAAGTACGAGTGGGAGCTGACCGCCGTCGACGGCATCGGGCTCTGCGACATCGAGATGGACGCGACCGTCGCGCTGGTCAACGGCTACGTGCACGGCGCGGTCCGGACGGCGGTCGAGGCGCGGCAGGTGATCCAGCGATCGGGGATGACCGACAAGGAATGGTGGCTGGCGCACGTCCCGCACCTGGACCAGATCGGCGACCTGGAGAAGTTCCCGCTCTCGGCCCGGGTCGGGACCGCTGTCGGGAATGAGTTCGATGCCCCGTACGATACCGAACATGCGTTCGAATACGGTCTGGAACGGGTGCTCGACGGCGTGTCCGTGCTGGTCGCGAACCGGCGTGCGCCATAGGCGTAAATGCAGTTGTGAGTGAGTACTCACTCAGTTACCGTGGATGCCGTGAGTCCACGAGCCACCCCACTGCCCCCTGAGGAACGCCGCGCTGCCATCGTGCAGGCTGCGCTGCCGCTGCTCGAGGAGTTCGGCGCGGAGGTGAGCACCAAGCAGATCGCCGAGGCGGCCGGGATCGCCGAGGGGACGATCTTCCGCGCGTTCGGTAGCAAGGACGCGCTGATCGAGGCGGCGATGGCCACGGTGTTCGACCTGTCCGACCTGATCGACGACCTGCGGAACGTGGACCGGTCGCTGCCGCTGCGGGAGCGCACCATCGCCGCTGTGGAGATCCGGCAGACCGGCCTCCGCCGGGTGTTCAAGCTGCTGTTCTCGCTGCGGCTGCGGCGGCCGCCTGACTTCCGCAACTCGACCCCGCTGGACGAGGAACGCCGCCAGCACCAGCAGGATCTGGCCGCCGCCGCGTTCGCCGACCTGCTCCGTCCCGACGCGGACCAGTTGAGCTACACGCCGGAAGAGGTCGTCCGCCGGCTCGGCATGCTCATCTTCTCCGCCACCCACCCAATGATTTCCGGCGGCCAGGTGCTGACCGCCGAGGAGATCGTCGACTTCGCGTTCGACGGTGTCCGCAAACGCACCACAACAGGTCAGCCACCTGCCACCGAGGACGTCGCCGGGCTCGCATCCGTCGGCGGCCGCCGTCACGACTCTGGGGATGATTGATGTTAGTTCGAGTCTTGCGTACGCACCTGCGTCCGTACGCGGGAAACCTGCTCCTGGTGGTGGTCCTGCAACTCGTCGGGACGATCGCCTCCCTCTACCTGCCCACCCTGAACGCCGACATCATCGACAACGGTGTGGCCAAGGGTGACACCGGCTACATCATGGGCACCGGCGGCTGGATGCTGGGCGTCAGCGTGCTGCAGATCGCCTGCACGATCACCGCGGTGTACTTCGGTGCGAAGACGGCCGCGCTGTTCGGCCGGGACGTCCGCGCGGCGGTGTTCCACCGGGTCGGCGAGTTCTCCGCCCGCGAGGTCAACCAGTTCGGTGCGCCGACGCTGATCTCCCGCAGTACCAACGACGTCCAGCAGATCCAGATGCTGGTCGTGATGACCACGACGATGCTGGTCGCGGCGCCGATCACGATGATCGGCGGCATCATCATGGCGGTCCGCCAGGACGTCGGCCTGTCCTGGCTGGTCGTCGTCGCGGTCCCGCTGCTGGCCGGTTGTGTCGGCTTCATCGCCAGCCGGATGGTGCCGCAGTTCCGCAAGATGCAGAAGAACATCGACGGCGTGAACCGGGTGCTGCGCGAGCAGATCTCCGGGATCCGGGTGGTCCGGGCGTTCGTCCGGGAGCCGCACGAGGTCGAGCGGTTCGGCGAGGCGAACGCGAACCTGACCGACACCGCGATCCGGGCCGGCCGGCTGATGGCGCTGGTGTTCCCGACCGTGATGCTGATCCTGAACGTGTCCAGCGTCGCGGTGCTGTGGTTCGGTGCCTCCCGGATCGAGGACGGGAAGATGGAGGTCGGCGCGTTGACCGCGTTCCTCAGCTACCTGATCCAGATCCTGTTCTCGGTGATGATGGGCGTGTTCGTGATGATCATGGTGCCGCGCGCCTCGGTCTGCGCGGACCGGATCTCCGAGGTACTCGACACCGAGTCGTCGGTGCGGCCGCCGGTCACGCCGATCAAGAGCTTCACGGGCCGCGGCCAGCTGGTCTTCGAGCGGGCCTCGTTCAAGTACCCGGGTGCGGCCGAGCCGGTGCTGCGGGACATCAGTTTCGTCGCATCGCCGGGGCAGACGACCGCGATCATCGGCAGCACCGGCGCCGGTAAGACCACGCTGCTCTCGCTGGTGCCGCGGTTGATCGACGCGACCGAGGGACGCGTGCTCGTCGACGGGATCGACGTACGCGACATCGACCCCGAGGCGCTGTGGGAGCGGATCGGCCTGGTGCCGCAGCGGCCGTACCTCTTCTCCGGGTCGGTGGCCAGCAACCTGCGGTACGGCAACCCGGACGCCACCGACGAGGAGCTCTGGGAGGCGCTGGAGATTGCCCAGGGCAAGGACTTCGTCGAGGCGATGCCGGACGGGCTGAACTCGCCGATCGCCCAGGGCGGTACGAACGTGTCCGGCGGTCAGCGGCAACGGCTCGCGATCGCGCGGGCGCTGGTCCGGAAACCGGAGATCTACCTGTTCGACGACTCGTTCTCCGCGCTCGACCTGGCGACCGACGCCCGGCTGCGGGCCGCGCTGCGCCCGGTCACCCGGGACGCCTGCATGGTGGTCGTCGCGCAGCGGGTCTCCACCATCATCGACGCCGACCAGATCGTGGTGATCGAGGACGGCGCGATCGTCGGCAAGGGGAGCCATCAGGAGTTGCTCGACACGTGTCCGACGTACGTCGAGATCGTCGAGTCCCAGCGTTCCGCGGAGGAGGCGGCATGAGCGACAACCAGAAGCCGTCCTCGAACGGTCAGGGCCCCAAGGACCAGGCCCCGAACGGAGCAACTGCGAACGGTGCGGGTGCGAAGGGCCAGGCTGCCAACGGGCAGGCGCCGGAGGGTGGTGGGCCGGCGACCGTGAAGGCGACCGAGCGGCCGACGACCGGCCGCGCGTTCGGTCCGCCGGGAGGTATCCCGGGGGACAAGTCGATGAACTTCCTGCCGTCGGCGAAGCGCCTGCTCGGGCGGCTGCGGCCGTACCGTCTGCAGGTCGCGGGCGTCGTTCTGCTGGCGATCTGCAGTGTCGGCCTGTCGGTGCTCGGCCCGAAGATCCTCGGTCGCGCGACCGACGTGATCTTCGCCGGCGCGATCGGCAAGCGGCTGCCGAGCGGCGTCAGCAAGGCGCAGGTGATCGAACAGTACCGGGCCTCAGGCAACAACCGGCTCGCAGACCTGCTGCAAGGGATCGACCTGGTGCCGGGTGTCGGTATCGACTTCGATGCCCTGCGCAACGTCCTGATGCTGGTGCTCGCGCTGTACGTCGGCGCGTTCTTCCTGTCCTGGGCGCAGGGCTACATCCTCAACGGTGTCGTCCAGCGCACGATCCTCGGTCTGCGCGCCGAGGTCGAGGAGAAGCTGAACCGGCTGCCGTTGAGCTACTTCGACGGCGCGCCACGCGGCGAGCTGCTCAGCCGGGTGACCAACGACATCGACAACATCTCGACCAGCCTGCAGCAGACGCTGAGCCAGCTGCTCACCTCGCTGCTGACGGTGATCGGTGTGATCACGATGATGTTCGTGATCTCGCCGGTGCTGGCACTGATCGCGCTGATCACGATCCCGCTGTCGATGGTGCTGACCGCGGTGATCGCGAAGCGCTCGCAGGTCCGGTTCGTCCAGCAGTGGCGGCACACCGGTGCGCTGAACGGTCAGATCGAGGAGGCGTTCACCGGGCACGAGCTGGTGAAGGTCTTCGGCCGGCAGAAGGAGATCGAGGCCAGCTTCCAGGCGAAGAACGACGAGCTCTTCAAGGCCGCGTTCGGTGCACAGTTCATCTCCGGGCTGATCATGCCGCTGATGATGTTCATCGGGAACGTCAACTACGTCGTGATCGCGGTGATCGGCGGTCTGCGGGTCGCGTCCGGGACGATGTCGCTCGGCGACGTCCAGGCCTTCATCCAGTACTCCCGGCAGTTCACCCAGCCGCTGACCCAGGTCGCCTCGATGGCGAACCTGCTGCAGTCCGGGGTGGCGTCCGCGGAGCGTGTGTTCGAGGTACTGGACGCGGAGGAGCAGGTGCCGGACGACGCGACGCCGGTGCAGGTCTCCGACTCCCGCGGGCGGGTCGAGTTCGAGCACGTTTCGTTCTCGTACGACCCTGACAAGCCGCTGATCACCGACCTGAGCCTGGTCGCCGAACCCGGCCAGACGGTCGCGATCGTCGGCCCGACCGGAGCCGGCAAGACCACGCTGGTGAACCTGATCATGCGGTTCTACGAGCTGAACGGCGGCCGGATCACGCTCGACGGTGTCGACATCACCGAGCTGACCCGGCACGACCTGCGCTCGCGGATCGGCATGGTGCTGCAGGACACCTGGCTGTTCGGCGGCACGATCCGGGACAACCTGCTGTACGGCAACCTGAACGCCACCGAGGAGGACATGCTCGCGGCGGCGAAGGCGACGTACGTCGACCGCTTCGTCCACAGCCTCCCCGACGGCTACGACACGGTCATCGACGAGGAAGGCAGCAACGTCAGCGCCGGTGAGAAGCAGCTGCTGACCATCGCCCGTGCGTTCCTGGCCGACCCGCAGTTGCTGATCCTGGACGAGGCGACGAGCTCGGTCGACACGCGTACGGAGGTCCTGGTCCAACGCGCCATGGCCGCCCTGCGCTCCGACCGCACGAGCTTCGTCATCGCCCACCGCCTCTCCACCATCCGCGACGCCGACCTGATCCTGGTGATGGAGAACGGCGCCATCGTCGAACAGGGCAACCACACCGAACTACTGGGCCTGGACGGCGCCTACGCCCGCCTCTACAACGCCCAGTTCAGCGGCGCCGTAGTAGACATCGACGAAGAAGCAGCAGCCCTAACCGCACCCCCCACCCCAGCCGCCCGCCCCATGGCCCGCTGACAGAACCGGACGGGGACGCCGCACAGGCGTCCCCGTTCTCCTGCCTGTGGATAACGTCCGCGGCACCTGCGCCGCCTGTGGCGTACTTGATCCATGGCAACCGAGGCAGAGTCCCTGCGGCGACGTGGCAACCAACGGGCACAGGCAATCGGCGCGAAGCTTGGCCTGACGGATCCAGCCGCCCTGGCCACCCTCCGAGACGCCTACCTCGTCACCTACGAATTCCCGGCTCCGCTGATGGTCCGAGTAGCCGACGACATGCTGGCCGACCTTCGCGCGGACGTCGGATCCCGCCGTACGGACCGGATCCTCGGACTGGGCCGGGACGGTCACCATCTGGCGTTTGCGATGGGAATGCTTGATCACGACTTCATCCGGCGGAATTGTTCGAACCTCGTCGTGTCGCGAGCTCTGGTCGAGAACGCAGTGCAGGACCTCGAGAATCACCAGCGGATGAGCTTCCCGCAGATCGACGGTTTCCGGCGGGTCGCGTCCCGGGTGAACCCTGCCGACACCGTGGGTGGTTTCCACGTGCTGAGCGAGTACCTGCAGCTGCGTGGGGTGCCGGTCGGCCGGCCGGGGAGCCGCGTGACCGTGTTCGACACGAGCTTCAAGGGCACGGTGCAAGAGCTCTTGTCGGCGGTGTATCCAGAGACCACCTTCACTGGGCGGTACGCGTTCCACGGCGCCTCGCCGTACGACCCGCATCCGGGGAGCAAGAAGGGGTACGAAGTACACCTGTCTGCTACTGAAGGACGCGGTGGACTACCGCTGTACGAACTGCCGGCAGACGTCTCCAAGACGTTCGCACATCAGCTCGCGCTCAACAGCGTCGAGGAGTTGTTGGACGGGCCGATGTCGAGTCCGGTACGAATCGGCGCAGCAGGCCCCGAACAAACCGGTCAGCGCCATCGGCCGGCCCTGCTCGACGGTCTGAGCCGCGGCCGGATCTCGCCGCGTCTGCAGGACCCTGCGGTGCGTGAAGGAGTCAAGGTGATGAACCTCCACGCCGTGGCTGATCTCGCCGGGGATGTCGCGCGAGTACGCGATGCCGGAGGCAACTATCGTGCCTGGTTGGACGACTGGGCGCAGCGCTACCGCATGGAGGTCCGCGCCTGGATCAGCGGCGGATCCACCAATCCGCGGCTGGCGGAGTTCCTCGACTCGTTCGTACATCGCGCGGACAAGAGGCAGGTCGACTTGCTCCAGAAGACGCTCGACCGGGCTCAGGTTCCCGAGGCCGCGCGGGAGTCGATCTGGGCAGCGTACGAGCAGTGTGGCAGCGATGGGGACAAGAAGGTCTTCGTGGAGAATGTTCTGAACTCGACTCGGGCAGGCGGAGGTAGTGATGGGCGGCGGGAAGGAAGACGACCCGGAGGGCGAGTGGACGGCCCTGGCCGGGACGACCGCGGGCTTTGAGGAGTTCGAGGACATGGCGGACGCGATGCTTCAGGACGGGCCGCCGCCGCGGGTCGGCCCGCCAGCGATTGCCAAGGCGCCGATGATCATCGACACCGACCTGGGTGGGGACCCGGACGACACTGTCGCGTTGGTGGTAGCAGCCCGCCGAGTGCCTGAGCTGGCATTGGTGGTGACGAGTGACGAGTACGGCGGGGAGCGGGCTCGGCTCGTGCGGTACCTGCTGGATCTGCTCGGCCGGGCGGACGTCCGTGTGGTGGCAGGGGCCGATCTCGGGAACAGCCGGATGTGGGTGATGGACGGAGTCTGTCCTGCCGACGTGCCCCGGCAGGGCGACGATGTGGTCGGTGCGATCGAGGAGGTCTGCTCCGGGGCCGAGGGCCGGGTCCGCTGGGTCGGCATGGGACCGCTGTCGAGCCTCGCGCGGCTGCAGCAGGAGGCTCCGGTGCTGGTGCCACAGCTGGCCGTTACGCAGATGGGCGGAGCGATCAAGTATCGGGATCCGTCGCGGGCCGAGCACAACTTCCGGGTGGACGCCGAGGCGGCGATCCGGATGCTGCCCGAACTCGGGCGGTGGAATCCGAGGTTCGTGGTGTCGGACGTGACGTTCACCCCGGCGATGGAAATCACCCGCGAGTCCGCGCTCTACCAGCGCTGGGGTCGCTCCGGCGCCAGACCGTGGGAGCGGGTGCTGCGTCAGCACTTCGACCGCTGGATGGCCAAGTACCCAGGGTCAATGCAGCACGACGCCCTGACGCTCGCGGCTGCGATGTTGTGGCCGGGGGTGCGGTTTGTGCGGGAGCGGGTGGCGCTGGATGACAGGGCGCGGATGAGTCTCAGTGCCGGGGGAGTTGAGATTGCGATGTCGGTCTCGGCGGACTACTCCGCGTTCTTCGCCTGGCTGGAGGAGGCGCTCAGATGACCAAAAGGGGGCCGCCGGATGACGGCCCCCTTCATGTCAGTGCTGTGGTAGGACCAGTTTTGGGCGGAGGGCTAGTAGGACGCCTAGGGTGGCGTAGCCCATGAGTAGGTGGGTGCCGCCTACCCAGGTTGCGGGGCCGTCGCCGAGGAAGACCGACGTCGGGACGGTGACGATCGCCCAGCTCTCGGCGACCAGCGGCCACCAGCGGAGGGCGCCGCGCCAGCGGGCCGTGAGGGCCAGCTTGACCGCGATCACGGCCATGCCAAGCATCGACAGTGGCCAGCAGATGTCCAGGAACGCCAGCCACACCGCGCCTTGCAGGTTCGTGGGCAGCACTCCATGGAGCAGCGACCAGATGCTCGCCAGCCCGAGGATCACGGCCTCGACCTTGAGCAGGACGGTGGACTTCCCGGTCGCCCGGGTCTTGATCTGAATCGTCAGCAGACAGAACACCCCGAGCTGGAAGGCCAGCCCGGCGAGGTCGCCGATCCTGCCTTCGGTGCCCTTCGGATCCGGCGTCCAGGTGAAAATACTGGCCGCCCAGATCAGGGTCCCGGTCGTCAGGCCGAGTCCGAGCCGCCGGATCGTCCGTTCCGACACGCGACCCGGCTGTGTCGGTGTCGCCGCGGCGTCGGTTCGGGCCCTGGCGGGTGATGTGGTCATTGCGGTTCCTCCCCCTGAGGTTGTCGTGCCGTCGACTCTGCCGGGTCCGGCGTCCCGCTCGGCAGGGCGCGGAGTCACTCGGGTTGTCCCGAATGCAGACGGGACAACTGACCCGGGACGGCAGGACACCCCGTACGTCACAATGCTTGCGTGGGGGAGGACACCAGGAGGGGATGGGGGCCGGCTGTACTCGGGGCAGCCGCGCTCCTGCTCTGCGTCGTCACGGTCCTGCTCGACATCCGGAACGGATCGAACGCGCCCGCAGCGGCGGAGCTCGACCGTGGATGGACCGCGGCGCTGTCGGGTCTCGCGCAGGTCGTGCCCGGGCTGCTGCTCCTGCACCGGCTGCCTCGCCACGCCGTCGCCTGGATCCTCACCTGCTCCGGTCTGCTCTGGATCGTCGACGGATTCGCCTCGAGTTGGGCGACGTACGCCGTCTACACCGTCCCGGACTCGCCCGGTGCGTCAGCGGCCTACTGGTTCTACTCACGCGTCGGCGCATTCCTGCTGCTCGGACTGCCGCTGCTCATCCTGCTCTTCCCGGACGGGAAGCTGCCGACTGCACGGCTGTGGCGGTTGATGTCGATCGCCAGCCTCGCCGTGACAACACTGTTGCCGGCACTGCTGCTGGTCGCGCCGATGAGTGTGATGGAGCGTTACCAGCGATCCGCGCTGCCGCCGGAGATCACCCGGTTGGCACTGGACCCGATCAGCATCAACCTCCCGTACGGCGTCTGGTCCGCGCTGCTGCGCGTCGCCTACTTGGGTGTGATCGTCAGCCTGGTGGTGCCGTTCGCCGTCACCGTGCACCGCTACCGCTCCGCCGAACGCGAGCGCCGTACGCAGATCCGCTGGCTGATGTGGGCGGCGCTGGTCGACATGCTGGTGCTGATCGTGCCGCTGGAGAGCCCACCGACGGTCCCGGCGCTGCTGTTCGCGCTGGCCATCGCGCTCACCTCGGCGGCGATCGTGGTTGCCGTGAGCAAGCATCGGCTGTACGAGGTCGACCGGTTGCTGTCGGCCACCTTCCTGTATGGCGTCCTGGCGGCGCTCGTGGTCGGTGTCGACCTCGCGGTGTTCGCCGTCGCCGGTGGAGTGCTCGGTGAGCGGGACGCCGCGCTGGTGGCGATCGCCGTGGTCGCGATCGTGTACGCGCCGTTGCGGAGCCGGCTGTGGCGATGGGCCCGGCGGCTGGTACGAGGCTCCCGGGACGACCCGTACGCGACGATGGCCGCGTTGGCCGAGCGGCTCGAGTCGGCCGCTGGTTCCAGCGACCAGCTTCGCGCGGTCGCGCGTACGGTGGCGGAGGCGTTCCGGTTGCCGTACGTCCGGGTGGAGATCGACCGGCCGGGTGGTGAGCGAGTCGTCATCGAGCACGGCCGCGAGACCGGACCGGCGCACGCCTTGCCGGTGGGGTATCGCGGTGAGCCGATCGGACGGCTGGCATTCTGCGCAGGGACCGGTGCCGCGCTGTCCGAGCGCGACCAACGACTGCTGGGAGACCTGGTCCGGCAGGCCGCTGCCGCCGCGCGGGCGAGCGAGCTGAGCGCGGAACTGCAGGCCGGCCGACGCCGGCTCGTCGCGGCACGGGAGGAGGAACGGCGCCGGCTGCGCCGCGACCTGCACGACAGCCTCGGCCCCAGCCTCGGCGCCGTCGCGTTGCGGATCGAGACCGCCCGCAATCTGTCGGCGGCCGCTCCTGCCGAGGCGGATCGGATGCTCGAACAGGCCGCCACCGAGGTGACCGCCGCGCTGGCCGACGTACGCCGGTTGGTCCACGACTTGCGGCCGCCGGCGCTCGACGAGCTCGGGCTCGTCCGGGCGATCGAGCAGCAGGCCGAGCGTTTCCGGCTCGGCGGGCTGACGGTCGCTGTGGACGCGGATCCGCTCGGGACCTTGCCGGCCGGAGTCGAGGTGGCGGCGTACCGGATCGCGTCCGAGGCGCTGACCAACGTGGCCCGACACGCGGCGGCGTCCCGCTGTGACATCGTGCTGCGGTTGGCGGACACGATGCTGGAGTTGTCGGTGACGGACGACGGGACGGGAATCGGTGAGCAGGTGCGTGCGGGCGTGGGCATGTTGTCGGTGCGCGAGCGGGCCGCTGAGCTCGGGGGAGTGTGCAGCGTGACGTGTCCGCCGGGCGGCGGTACGGCGGTCCGCGTCCGGTTGCCGTTGGACGCCGTACCGGAGGTGGTTCGTGGCTGAGACGGTACGTGTACTGCTCGCGGACGATCATCCGGTGTATCGCGACGGGCTGGCCGCGTTACTCGGGTCGCTGGACGGCGTCGAGGTCGTCGGTACGGCGGCCGACGGGGTGGAGGCTGTCGACGGTGCCCGCGAGCTGCAGCCGGACGTAGTGGTGATGGACGTGCAGATGCCGCGCCTGGACGGGATCGAGGCGACCCGGGCGATCACCGCGGACAGCCCGCACATCGGGGTCGTGGTACTGACGATGGCCGAGGAGGACCAGACGCTGTTCGCGGCGATGCGGGCCGGCGCCCGCGGGTACCTGCTGAAGGGCGCGAACCAGGGCGAGATCGTCCGGGCGATCACCGCGGTCGCGCAGGGCGAGGCGATCTTCGGGCCGGCGATCGCGCGGCGGGTGGCCGAGTTCTTCGCCGCGGCACCGGCCGCCACGCCGGGCAGCCCGTTCCCGCAGCTGACCGCGCGCGAGCACGAGATCCTCGCGCTCGTCGCGGCCGGCCGCTCCAACGGCCAGATCGCCACCGAGCTCTACCTGTCGCCGAAGACCGTCCGCAACAACGTCTCGAACATCTTCGCCAAACTCCACGTCGCCGACCGCGCCGAAGCCATCATCCGAGCCCGCAACGCCGGCCTCGGCCACTGACTAACCCGCGGTACGCCGCGCGTACGCACGGGCCGCGCGAACCCGGTCGCCGCAGCGGGTCGAGCACCACTGGCGGCGGCCGTGGCGGATCAGGTACCGGTTGCACGGCGCGGAGTCGCAGGCAGTCAGGGCTTCGGCTTCGGGGCTGGTGAGCAGATCGGCTGCGCTGGCGGCGATGGTGGCCAGTGCGTGGTCAAGTATTTCGTTCGTTGGGCAGGCGGTCGCTCGGTAAGGGCCGGTCTTGTCGTCCCACCGAAGGAGAGGTGTCGTCGGGACCCGGGTGAGGGCGTCGTTCACGGCGTCCAGTGCCGCCGGGAGGGCCGGGGCTCCGACGACGCGCGCGGCCAGGAGCGAGCGGACGTGTTCGCGGAGGGCGCGGAGTTGACTCGCGCACATCTCCTGTACGTCGGCGTCGTCCGGCGCCAGGCCGTGTGCGGTGAGCCAACCGTTGACGGACGCGGGGCTGCCGAGCAGGTCGACGTACTGACCGCCGGGGAGCGCGATGGCGGTGTTGGCGAAGTCCAGCGCGAGCCAGGTGTCGGCGCCCGGAGCGGGCGGCAGCGGCGCGATCGGATCCGGCATGCCTCTCATGGTACAGGTTGCAGATATCCGTGAGAACCATCTATCGTTCTCACGGATAATCCACTCTTTATCCGTGAGGAAGTCATGAAGCTGACGGCGTTGCTGGTGTGCGTGTTCGGGGTAACCACGGGGGAGTTCGTGGTGGCGGGGATCCTGCCGGCCGTGGCGGGCGACCTGAGGGTGTCGATCCCGGCGGCGGGCCTGCTGGTCACGGCGTACGCGCTCGGCATGATCGTCGGCGGTCCGTTGCTGACGGCAATCACCGCCGGCCGGCCGCGGAAACCCCTGGCGCTCGGGCTGCTGGGGGTCGCGGTCACCGGGAACCTGCTGTCCACGGTCGCGCCCGGGTACGGCGTCCTGTTCGCGGCGCGGATCGTGACAGCGCTGGTCACGTCGACGTTCTTCGCGAACGCGATCGTGATCGCCACCACCTCGGCGCCGCCGGACAAGAAGGCCTCCACGGTCGCGAAGCTTGCCTTCGGCATGAACCTCGCGATGATCCTCGGCGCCCCGCTCGGCACCTGGATCGGCGAGACCTTCGGCTGGCGTTCGACGTTCGCGGCGATCACCGCCTGCTGCGCGACCGGCCTCGTCCTGGTCGCTCGCTTCGTACCGAACGATCAGCCCGGCGTCCGCACCCGCGCACTCGGCGAGTTCACGGTGTTCCGCGACCGCGACCTGCTCCTCGCGATCGTCATCACGGCCGTCGCGAACGTCGGCGTGCTGATGGTGTTCACCTACCTCGCACCGCTCCTGACGGGGCCGGCATCGTTCTCCGCCGCCGCGGTCGCGCCGATGTTGCTGGTGTACGGCGTCGGCGCGACCATCGGCAACCTGGTCGGTGGCCGGCTGGCGGACCGGGCGCTGCTGCCGTCGCAGCTCGGCGCTCTCGCAATGCTCGTCGTGCTGCTCGTGGCCCTGAGGCTGAGTCCGAGCGCGGCGCTGACCGGCCTACTCGTCTTCGCCGTCGGAGCGGTCGGCTTCTCGGTGATCCCCGGCATGCAGGCGCGGGTGCTGACCACAGCCGCCGCGGCGCCGACGCTGGCGATCGCGGTCAATGCGTCGGCGTACCAGGTGGCGGCCGCCTTCGCCGGTTGGCTCGGCGGCCGCGTCGTGGCCGGTCTCGGCTTGCCCGCGATCTACCTTGTTGCCGCGGCCGCCACGGTCCTCGGAGTTGCCCTGACCGGTGTCGCGGCGGCGCGCGGCGGGCGCGGGGTCAGTCCCAGATGAAGTTCAGCGAGCGTTCGAAGTTCACGTAGCCGGCGCGGGCGAAGGCCTTCGCCATCGGGACGTTGCCGAGGTCGGTCGAGGCCCGGATGTGGTCGACGCCCTCGGCGGCCAGGATGCGGGTGCCCTCGGCGAGAATCTCGTCGATGTAGCCGTTGCCGCGCTGCGCGGGCAGGACGCCGAGATACGCGATGATCGGGTGATAGGTGTTGCGGGCCGGGACCACGAAGCCGACCGGACCGCCACCGTCGGGGAGTTCGGCGATCCGCCACCATTCGTGCGGGCTCTTGAAGCCGGCGAACTCTTCGTCGTAATGCCGCTCCGCCGCCTCGCGTGCGCTCAGGCCGGAGGCGAGGTCGGCTTGGCCGTGGGCGTCGAGGGTTCCCTCCATGACCGGGGTCATCAGGGCGAGGAGGTCCTCACGGTCGGCCACCGGGCGGAACACGAGACGGCCGGCAGGCTCCGGGACCGGGGACGACGGAGTCCATTCCAGCCGGAGCCGCTCGACCAGCAGGCGTGCTCCCGTCTTCTCGAGCACGCGCGTGCGGGATTCGACCACCTCGCGGCTCGCCGGGTCCTCGTGCCAGTCGGGCGGGACGAAGCGGCCGTACTCCGGCAGCTTCGCGCCGGCCGGAAAGACGGCCGCTGTGGCAGTCTCGAACAGCCGCAGGCCGACCTCGTCGCGACGGTCCTGGGGGAGTGAGTCGTCGACGTCGAAGAAGTCGAACTGCAGCGGGACGTCACCGCCCGGGGTCGTCCACCAGGCAAGGCGGGCGAGCAGCCGGTCGCCGTCGAGCGCGACCCAGGCCCACTCGGGGCGCCGGCAGCCGTTGGCGAAGTCGTCGGGCAGTTCGTGGTCGAGGACGTACGAGAGTCGGCAGAAGAGATCGATCTCCTCCGGGCCGGTCAGGGATCGATAGCTGACCGAGGTCAGTGTCAAGACGGCTCCTGGGTGGTGGGCACGGCGTGGCGGAGGCCACGGGTCGTTCGGACGGATTCGACGACCGAGCGAACTGTAAGGGCCTAGGGGGTCGGCTACTCGGCTTCCTGTCTGTCGCGGCCGAGACGACGTACGGCGAGTTCAGCCAGGAGGGCCGCACCGTCGGGGAGGACCGAGTCGTCGAAGGTGGCCAGGGGCGAGTGGTTGTCGGCGGCCGTGTCCGGGTCGTCCGCGGCGCATGCACTGAGGTTGAGGTAGACACCGGGCACCTCGTTCAGCACGTACGACATGTCCTCGGCGCCGCAGCGCGGGTTCGGGCGTTCGCGGAACCGGTCGGCGCCGAACAGGTCCTCGATGGTCGCGCGGGCGAACTCGTACTCGGCCACGTTGTTGACCGTCACCGGGTAGCCGACCTGGTACTCCGCCTCGACCTGCAACCCGTGCGCCGCCGCGAGTCCCTCGACCAGTTGGATCGATGCCTTCTGCACCTTCGCGCGGGTCGCCTCGGAGAACGTCCGCACGGTCGCGTCGAAGAACGCGTCGTCCGGGATGATGTTCTCCTTCGTCCCGCCGGCGATCCGCCCTACCGTGAGCACCACCGGATCGAACACGTCGAACTGCCTGGTGATCATCGTCTGCAGCGCGCCGACGATCTCACACAGCACCGGGATCGGGTCCTTGCCGCGGTGCGGTGTCGCCCCGTGCGTCCCCGCGCCGATCACCCGCACGTGCAACTGGTCCGCCGCGGCCATGAACGACCCGGGCCGGCTGCTCCACATCCCGAGCGGCTGCGAGGACGCGCCGACATGCAGCCCGTACGCCGCGTCCGCGCGCCGGCCGGCCGCGTCGAGGACGCCCTCGCGGATCATGATCGGCGCGCCGCCCGACGTCTCCTCGCCCGGCTGGAACATGAAGACCACGTCGCCGGGCAGCTCGGCCTGCATTGCGGACAGGATCTTGGCCGCTCCGACCAAGCCGGCGACGTGCAGATCGTGGCCGCAGGCATGCATCATCCCGACGTGCCGGGACGCGTACGGTACGTCGGCGCGCTCGGTCACGGGCAGGGCGTCCATGTCACCACGGAGCAGCACGACGGGACCCGGGCCGCGGCCGCCCCGCAGTACGGCGGTCACCGACGAGAGTTCCTTGCCGAGCGTGATCTCCAACGGCAGACCTTCGAGCGCGTCGAGGATCAGCTGCTGCGTCTTCGGCAGGTCGAGGTCGTACTCCGGGACCTGGTGCAGGGCACGCCGGAGGGTGACGATCTCCTCGCGGAACCGCTCCGCCAGCTCGCGGGTGCTCATGCTTTCGGTCCCAGGTCGAGGGCGGACATCACGCGTTGGGCGCTGCTGCCGAGCTCGAGCAGCTCGACGAGGTCGAGCCAGCGCTCCGGGTCCTTGATCTCGCGTGGCAGCGTCGCGTCGTACGTCCCGACCGGGGCGTCCTTCGCGACCGCGACCACCTTCGGCGCGACGTCGAGGTAGTCGCTGTCGGCGAGGATCTTCTTCTTCACGCCGGGCGACATCGGCGTACTCGGATCGGCGGCCGCGGCGCGGATCGCGTCCAGGTCCCCGTACGACGTGACGAGGGCGGCGGCCGTCTTCTCGCCGATGCCGCGGACGCCGGGCAACCCGTCGGACGCGTCACCACGCAGCGTGGCGAAGTCGGCGTACCGCTGAGCGGGGATCTCGTACTTCGCGAGCAGCGCGGCCTCGTCGTAGACCTCCGCGCGACCGACGCCGCGCGCGGCGGTGTAGACGACCCGGATGCCGCGGCTGTCGTCGATCAGCTGGAACAGGTCGCGGTCGCCGGTGACGACGTCGACCGGCATCGTCGCCTGGTGCGAGAGCGTGCCGATCACGTCGTCGGCCTCGTGGTCCGGTGCGCCGACGACCGCGATCCCGATCGCCTCCAGGCAGGCGCGGATGTACGGCACCTGGACCTCGAGGCGGTCCGGCACGTCCTCGACCTGCTCGCCCTTCGGGGTGACGAACTCGACCCGCTGCGCCTTGTACGACGGGATCAGCGCGACCCGCCAGGACGGCCGCCAGTTGTCGTCCCAGCAGGCGACCAGGTGGGTCGGCCGATGGTTCTCCGCGAGCCGGGCGATGAAGTCCAGCAGCCCGCGGATAGCGTTCGTCGGCGTGCCGTCGGCGGCCTTCATCGTGTCGGGCACACCGAAGAAGGCGCGGAAGTAGAGCGACGCGGTGTCGAGCAACATCAGGCGCTGGGGTCTGTCAGCCATGCCCAGATGCTTTCACAGCCCACCGACAGTCCACACCGACAGCCCGCGAGATCGCATGCGGCGAGCGCGGTTGCTCCAGTACTGTCTTGAGGATGGAGGACCTGGACCGCAAGATCGTCGGGCTGCTCGCCACCGACGGCAGGATGAGCTTCACCGACCTCGGCAAGGCGACCGGCCTGTCCACGTCGGCCGTACACCAGCGGGTGAAGCGCCTCGAACAGCGCGGCATCATCCAGGGGTACGCCGCCACCGTCGACCACACCGCGCTCGATCTGCCGCTGACCGCGCTGATCTCGATCCGCCCGATCGACCCGTCCCAACCCGACGACTCCCCGGAACGCCTCCGCGAGGTCCGCGAAATCGAATCCTGTTACTCGGTGGCAGGCGACTCCAGCTACGTCCTCGTCGTCCGCGTAGCCTCCCCAGCCGCCCTGGAAAACCTCCTGGCCGTCATCCGAGCCCGCGCCAACGTCTCCACCACCACCACAATCGTCCTCAGCACCCCCTACGAACGCCGCCCACCGGCCCTGTAGGGGCGTCCGGCGAGCGGGTGGACGCTCGCCGAACGGTTGCCCTGTGCATCTATGTGGTCAGTTGAGGTCTAGTAGCTTCTGGGCTTCGGCTGCGGTGCGGGAGGCGGCGGCTCGGGCTTCGGCTTTGGCCAGGTGGTTGCCGGCGTGCTCCTGCCACCAGGACTGGCCTTCGGGCGGGAGGGTGTCGATCGGGTCGTAGTACTCGTAGGTGCGGTTCAGCGCCTCGGGGTCCTGTTGTTCGATGCCGGTGCGGTAGTTCTTCTTCCAGTACGAGATGCCGCGGACCTCGTCGTACTCGGACAGCTGGTGCACCCAGCGCTTCCCGACGTACGGGACGTCGCAGACGATCCGCGGGGTCGCGAAGCCGGGAAGGTACCCGAGGATCCCGTGCTGCAGGTGCTGCGCGTCGCGGACCGAGACCCGCCAGTGCTCCGAGAACGGGATCATGTCGCACATGTAGAAGTAGTACGGCGTGACGTTCGCGCCGTCGAGCAATGCGAAGCACAGGTCGAGCAGCTGCGGGATCGTGTCGTTGACGCCGCGCATCAGCACGCCCTGGTTGCGGACGTCGCGCAGGCCCGCCTCGAGCATCGCCTTCGACGCCTCGGCGACCAGCGGCGTCACCGACTGGGCTGCGTTCACGTGCGTGTGCATCGCCAGCATCACGCCGCGGTTACGTGCGACCGAAGCCACCCGCTCCACGCCCGACAGAACGTCGGACGACAGCCAGTGCTGCGGCATCCCCATCAGGGCCTTGGTCGCCATCCGGATGTCGCGGATGTTCTCGATCTCGAGCAGGCTCATCAGGAACGACTCGAGCCGCGGCCAGGGCATGTTCGCCACGTCGCCGCCGGAGACGACGACGTCCCGGACCCCCGGCGTACGGCGCAGGTAGTCGAGCATGTCGTCCAGCCGGGTCTGCGGCTTCGCGACGAACTTGAGCTTGTCGATCACCGGTGTCGAGTTGCCGACCAGGTCCATCCGGGTGCAGTGACCGCAGTACTGCGGGCACGTCGGCAGGATCTCCGCGAGGACCTTTGTCGGGTAGCGGTGGGTCAACCCCTCCGTGGCCCACATCTCGTGCTCGTGCAGCGAGTCCCGGGTCGCGTGCGGATGCGACGGCCAGTCGGTACGGCGGTCACTGAACACCGGCAGCATGTACCGCCGCACGGGGTCGGAGTAGAACGCTGCGGTGTAGTCGTCCGCGCCGTGCGGAACGATCGTGTTCAGCATCTGCGGCGGCAGCAGCATGGACATCGTCGCGCGCTCGGCCTGGTCGCGGGTGAGGTCCTCATAGAACCGCTCCTCGAGCAGGTCGCCCATCACGTCACGCAACTGCTTCACGTTCTTCACGCAGTGCGACCGCTGCCACTGCACCGAGCGCCATTCCTCGGCCGTGACGTCCTTCCAGCCCGGCAGCCGGGTCCAGTCCGGCTCCACCAGCTCGGCGCGCCGGTACAAGTACGGCTGGCCGTCGCCGGAGTGGGCCAGCTCCGGGGTGATCAGGTCGGTCACGGGTCCTCCGTCGGCTTCATGGATGATGCGGTCAGAGCTGAGGATAGCGATAGAACTTCCCTCAGATCCAACAGTACGCCGGAAGAATTCTCGTCACGGCGTCCTTTGAGTAGTATTTTGCCTGACCGCACCGGCGTCACGAAGGAGGCCAAGTGTCATCGAGCCCGGTAGGACTGCACCGCGTCCTCGCGCCGTCCGGTGTGTTGCCACAGGCGGCGGAGAAACTCGACGCGCGTCCCGAGATCTGGCCCGACGAGGTCCGGATCGCGGTCGAGCGCCTGAACCTCGACGCCGCGTCGTACCGGCAGCTGGCCGAGGCACACGGCGGTGACGGTACGGCGATCCGCCGGGCGGTCCTGGACATCGTCGAGGCGCGCGGCAAGATGCAGAACCCGGTGACCGGTTCCGGCGGGATGCTCGTCGGCGTCGTCGACGAGGCCGGCCCCGACTCGCCGCTCGGCGTCCGGAAGGGCGACCGGGTCGCAACGCTGGTGTCGCTGACGCTGACGCCGCTACGCATCACCGACGGACTGAAGGACTGGGACGGCAAGAGTGAGCAGGTCCCGGCGCAGGGTCACGCGATCCTGTTCGCCCGGTCGATCGTCGCGAAGCTGCCCGACGACCTGAAACCGGAGCTGTCGCTGGCCGTGATGGACGTGTGCGGCGCGCCCGCGCTGACCGCGCGCGTCGTGCAGTCGTATGTCGACAAAGGAATAAAGCCTGTCGTGTCAGTAATTGGCGGCGCAGGCAAGTCCGGCTCGCTGTCGTTGGCCGCTGCGCGCCGGGCGGGTGCGGCGCGGACGATCGGGGTTGTCCCCTTCCAGGCCGAGTACGACCGGCTCACCGAGGCGAGTCTCGCGGACGTCGTCGCGATGGCGGATGCCCGTGATCCGGTCGCGCTCGCAGCGGCGGTGGGGGAGCCCGCGGACATCACCGTGGTCTGCGTCGACGTACCCGGCTGTGAGCACGGCGCAGTGCTGTCGACCGCCGCCGGTGGCACGGTGATCTTCTTCTCGATGGCGACGTCGTTCTCCGCCGCGGCCCTTGGTGCGGAGGGGCTGGCGGCGGACGTGACGATGCTGGTCGGCAACGGCTACGTGCCGGGTCATGCGGAGTACGCCCTGGAGCTGTTGCGATCCGAGCCGGGTGTCCGTGGCCTGTTCGAGAGCAGGCTGGCGGAGGATTAGGGCGTGCGCACACTTCTGACGAACGGTTCCGTCTACTCGCCCGCCGACCCCCACGCCACCGCGATCGCCTTCGACGACGGGGTGGTGACCTGGCTCGGCGACGACACCGGCGCCGGTGCGTACGCCGACGGCGCCGACGAGGTGATCGACCTCGACGGCAAGCTGGTGACGCCGGCGTTCGTGGATGCTCACGTCCACGCCGCGCAGACCGGTGCGCTGCTGACCGGGTTGGACCTGGCGGGTACGACGTCCCTCACCGACGCCCTCGACCGCTTGGCCGCATTCGCCGCGGGGCTGTCCGAGGACGCGGTGATCGACGGTGCCGGGTGGGACGAGACCACGTGGCCGGAGGGTCGCCCGCCGACGGCCGAGGAACTGGACAGGGCAGCCGGTGGGCGCCGCGTTTACCTGTCCCGGGTGGACGGGCACTCCGGCGTGATCTCCTCCGCTCTGTTCCCGGCTGCGAAAGGCTCCGGCTTCGACAGTTCCGGTCGAGTGGAGCGGGACGCTCACCACGCCGTTCGGGACGCGTTGAGCGAGTTGATCGGGCCCGATCAGCGGCGCACGCACATCCAGGCAGCACTGCACGCGATGGCCGCGAAGGGTATCGGGGCTTTCCACGAGATGGCGGCGCCGCACATCGGTCCGCTCTGGGAGTTGCCGCTGGTGCGAGAGGTGGCGGACGAGCTGGGCCTGTCCGCGACGCTCTACTGGGGTGAGCCGGGCGTGTTCGAGCACCTTGGGACGTACGGGCTGGCCGGCCTGGCCGGTGACCTGAACGCGGACGGCGCCCTCGGATCCCGCACGGCCGCGTTGAAGGAGCCGTACGCGGATCGCGCCGGCCACCGCGGACATGCGTACCTGACACCTGAGCAGATCGCCGAGCACGTGATCGCCTGTACCGAGCGGAACGTGCAGGCAGGCTTCCACTGCATCGGCGACCAGGCGCTGGAGAACATCGCCCGCGGCTTCGAGTTGGCCGCCGAGAAGGTCGGCGTCCAGGCGTTGGTTGCCGCACGCCACCGTCTGGAACATGTCGAAATGGTCGACGAGGCAACGATCGCGACGCTGGCCCGCTGCGGCGTGGTGGCCAGCGTCCAGCCGATGTTCGACGGCCTGTGGGGCGGTCCGGACGGTATGTACGCCGAGCGCGTCGGCGATCGCTGGCAGGGCATGAACCCGTTCGGTTCGCTGGCCCGCGCAGGCGTCGTCCTCGCGTTCGGATCGGATGCGCCGGTGACCGAGCTGGGTGGCTGGGAGGCCGTCCGCGCGGCCGCGTTCCACCATGAGCCGTCCGAGCGGATCACGGTCCGGGCGGCGTTCCAGGCGCACACCCGCGGCGGTTGGCGGGCGGCGGGAATCGACGACGCCGGCGTACTCGCTCCCAGTACAGCTGCGACGTACGCGATCTGGCAGAGCGACGCCGAACTCGTCGTACAGACACCGGACCAGCGGGTCGCCGCGTGGTCGACGGACCCGCGCGCGGGCGTACCCGTGCTGCCAGATCTCAGTGAGGGAACTCCTACGTGCTTGCGGACAGCCGTCGGCGGTCGCGTCGTCTATGAAGTTGAAGGATGGTCCCAGTGAAGAAGCTCGACCTTGATCCGGTCACCGTCCGGAAGGCGCGCAGTCTGGCCCGCAAGGCCGGCAAACCGATCGTCAACCTTGCGCAGCAGCACACGACTGTGTCGGTCGAGCGAGCGGTACTGCGGCTCGCCGGGCTGACCGGCGCGGACACCGAGGGCATCCCGTGGGTGAACCGGCTTGCCGACACGGTTCGCGCCGACGTCGGGCTCGAGCACGGGCTCGCACTGCCGGTCTGGGACGCGCTGCTCCGCGGTGAGGCCGAGGACCTGGGCGTGCTGGCCCAGAAGGCGGCGTCCGGTTCGGTGACGTTCCGGATGCCCGAGGGACGCGACGCCGTACGCGCCCGGAGCGCGGCGCGGAAGGCCGCAGCCGCGGGGATGAAGCGGATCGACGGGCGGCGGCGCGAGCGGGACCGGCTGATCAAGCGGCACGGGGACCCGGAGCAGCGGCCGTGGATCTACCTGATCGTTGCCACCGGCGACATCTACGAGGACATCCCGCAGGCGCAGGCGGCCGCGCGAGAAGGCGCCGACATCATCGCGGTGATCCGTTCGACCGGGCAGTCGCTGCTCGACTACGTCCCCGAGGGCGCGACCCGCGAGGGCTTCGCCGGTACGTACGCGACGCAGGAGAACTTCCGCTTGATGCGCGCCGCGCTCGACGAGTCGTCTCGCGAGTTGGGCCGGTATGTCCGGCTGACGAACTATGCGTCCGGGCTGTGTATGCCGGAGATCGCCACGCTGGCCGGGCTCGAGCGGCTCGACATGATGCTGAACGATTCGATGTACGGGATCCTGTTCCGCGACATCAACCCGATTCGGACGTTCGTCGACCAGCGGTTCAGCCGGCAGATCCACGCCCGCGCCGGGATCATCATCAACACCGGCGAGGACAACTACCTGACCACGGCGGACGCGGTCGAGGCCGCCCACACGGTCACGGTGTCGCAGCTGCTGAACGAGTACTTCGCCAAGGAGGCCGGGCTCGAGGACTGGCAGCTCGGGCTCGGGCACGCGTTCGAGATCAACCCGGAGCTGCCCGACTCGTTCCGGCTGGAACTCGCGCACGCGATGCTGGCCCGGCAGCTGTTCCCGAACGCGCCGCTGAAGTGGATGCCGCCGACCCGGCACATGACCGGCGACGTGTTCCGCGGGTACCTGCTGGACGGGTTCTTCAACCTGGCCGGCGCGATGACCGGGCAGGGGATCCTGCTCGTCGGGATGATGACCGAGGCGGTCGTCACGCCGTGGATCTCCGACCGCGACCTCGCGCTGCAGAACGTCCGCTACGTTTTAGGTGCTGCCGGCAACCTTCATGAGGACTTCAACCCGGCGCCGAACGGGTTCATCGCTTCCAGGGCCCGGCAGGTGCTGGGGGAATCGGTGGAACTGCTGGAGCGGATCGTCGACGACGGGCTGCTGAACGCGATCGGCGACGGCACCTTCGGGCTGATGAAGCGACCCCAGGACGCCGGGCGTGGTCTGGACGGCGTCGCACGGAAGTCCTCGGAGTACTACAACCCCGCTATCGAGTTGCTGGAGTCGAAGTGAGCATCATTCGTCCGTACGGCGACACCACCGGCGACGGGATGGTGCAGCTGTCGTTCACGCTGCCCGTCCCGCACGACAAGCGGGCCGAGGGCGCCGCGGTGCAACTGGCCAACAAGATGGGCATGGACCCGGCGCTGGTCGTGCACTCGAAGCCGATCGGCCCGGACTTCACGTTCTTCGTCGTCTACGGTCCGGTCAACCACCTGGTCGACACGTCCAAGGTCGAGGTGATCGAGCGCGACTACCCGTTGCTGTCGCCGAAGGAGGTCAACCTCGCGATCCGCAAGGGGCTGCGCCGCCGGCTCACGGTCGTCGGCGCCTGCATCGGCACCGACGCGCACACCGTCGGTATCGACGCGATCCTGAACATCAAGGGGTTCGCCGGCGAGAAGGGCCTGGAGTACTACCGCGAGGTGAAGGTGGTGAACCTCGGCGCGCAGGTCGCCGTACCGGAGCTGGTCCGCCGGGCCCGCGCCGAGAAGGCGGACGCCATCCTGGTCTCCCAGGTGGTGACGCAGCGCGAGGCGCACGTACTCAACACCAAGGAGATGTCCGCGGCGTTCCGGGAGGCGTACGCCGAGGACGCGCGGCCGGTGTTGGTTGCCGGTGGCCCCCGTTTCACCGAGCAGATGGCCGGCGAGCTCGGCGTCGACCGGGTGTTCGGCCGCGGTACCACGCCGGGCGAGGTGGCCAGCTACCTGGTCGACGCGCTCGTCACCAAACGTCACTCCTACAGAACGGTCGCATAAAGGTGTCGAAGGCAACTATCGGTCTGACCGTCACGCATCGCCGGTACGTCCCGTTCAGCCACGCGCACTACGCGGGCAACCTGGTCGACGGCGCGTACGTGCTCGGCCTGTTCGGTGACGTCGCGACCGAGGTGTGCATCCAGGCGGACGGCGACGAGGGCCTGTTCGCGTCGTACTCCGACGTCCAGTTCCTGCAGCCGCTGCGGGCCGGTGACGTCGTGGAGGTGAAGGCAACGATCTCCCGGGTCGGCAACCGCAGCCGGGAGCTCGACTTCAGCGCGTACGTCGTCTGCCGCGGACGTCCGGACATTTCGGAGTCGTCGGCCGAGGTGCTCGACGTACCGTTGGAGATCACCCGGGCCAAGGGAACGGTCGTCGTACCGGTTCCGTGACGATTGATTGCCCTGGGTAACGATCACATGGAGTGCCGACATCGCTCTGTAACGTGACATCGATGAGCTTCGTTCGTTTTCCTTTGTAGGGCAGGCGATCGTGTTACAACGGGCTCAAAGAGCCGGGGGAGAGGTTGACACCGTCGCCGTCAGCGAGCATCGTTTTGGGAGTCGTCATATCCCGTTTGTTCAACGGTCACACGAAAGTTCGGCCACCGGATGATCCCGCGACGCTGACCAGGCCAGTGCCAGGCTTGAGTCGACGGGGGCTGAGATCGCCGGTGGTAAGCCCCCCGCGGGGCAGAGGTGGAAGAGGCTCGGCGGCCAGTAGACAACAGCCGGACGGTTCGCAGCCAGCGCATCGCCGGTTGGTCCGAAGGCGCGCCGAGCCTCTTTCCTCTTTTACCGCGTGAAACCTCGACCGGTGCTTGCCTACGTCAACGATCCCGGAGCTGCCCGACGGGTTCGGTGGACGGCCACCAGCGCGAGTCAGCTTCTTGTCCGTACCGGCCGATACGATGTGTTGACCGAGAGTGAGCGCCCGCTGAACGCGTTCGGTCCGGTGACCGGCTGGATACATTCGCGCCGTTGGGACGTTGTACGGTCGTGCGACCGGCGTCCGCCGGTGACGTGAGGACAAGGGGTGCCGCGTGGACCGGTTGAGGGCGCTGGGGCGGCTGTTGCCGCGGGTGGCGGTGGCGGTGGGCGCCGGGGCGTTGCTCGGCTTCGCGTTCGAGCCGCACGATCTCCCGTGGCTGACGATCGTCGCCGTACCGCTCCTCCTGGCCGCGCTGCACGGGATCTCGATGAAGGCCGGTTTCCTGGTCGGCGCCGGCTTCGGGATCACGTACTACGCCGTCCTGGTGCCCTGGCTGAGCGTGATCGGCGGCGACGCCGCGATCGCGCTCGCCGTGCTCGAGGGGCTGTTCTACGCGGTCTTCGGGTTGTTCGCGACGCAGGTGCTGAAGCTGCGGTGGTGGGCGCTGTGGATCCCGTGCCTGTGGGTGGCGACCGAGTTCGCGACCGCGTCGGTGCCGTTCGGCGGGTTCCCGTGGGGGCGACTCGCGTGGGCGTTCGCGGATGCCCCGCTGGGGCGGCTCGCGGCGTACGTCGGGATTCCGGGACTGAGCTTCGTCGTCGCGTTCATCGGCGTGCTCGTGTACGCCGTACTGCGCCGGGGGACCGCGCTGCGGATGCGGATCGTGTCGTTGGTCGCCGGGCTGGCGATCGTGTTCGGGAGCGCGCTGATCCACCTGTCGCTCGCCGGCGACGGGAAGAGCGTGACGGCCGCGATGGTGCAGGGCAACGTGCCGGGAAAGGGGCTGGAGTTCCTCGGCCGCGCGCGGACCGTCACCCGCAACCACCTGCAGGCGACGCTCGACCTGCAGAAGGACGTCGACGCCGGGAAGGTGAAGAAGCCCGACCTGGTGATCTGGCCGGAGAACTCCACCGACATCGACCCGTACAAGGACGCCGAGACCCGGGCCGATATCGAGCAGGCGGTGCACGCGGTCGACGTTCCGATCCTGGTCGGTGCGGTGACCGAGGGGCCGGGGGAGAACGAGCGGCAGACGACGGGCATCGTGTGGGATCCGGTGAGCGGCCCGGGGCAGCGGTACGCGAAGCGGCATCCCGTGCCGTTCGGTGAGTACATCCCGTTCCGCGACCAGTTGCTGCCGTACATCCATCGCTTGGAGATGGTCGGCGCGCAGACCGTACCGGGCGTCGGGCCCGGGGTGATGCCGATCCGCGGGGTGAAGTACGGGGATGTGATCTGCTTCGAGCTCGCGTACGACAACGTGATCTCGGATGTGGTGAAGGGCGGCGCCCAGGTCCTGATCGTGCAGACGAACAATGCGACGTACGGCGGTACCGGTCAGCCTGAGCAGCAGTTCGCCATCACCCGCATGCGCGCGATCGAAACCGGCCGCACGATCCTGATCGCGTCGACCAGCGGCATCTCCGGGGTGATCCGCCCCGACGGCTCGGTCGAACACAAGTCGGCCCAGTTCACCCGCGACATCTACGTCGCGGACGTCCCCCTGACAGACGGCCAAACCCTGGCCACCACCATCGGCGGCTGGCCCCAGTGGATCCTGACCGGCCTCGGCCTACTAGGCCTGGTTCTGGCCCTCCTCAACCGCCGCCGCACCCGAGCCGAGCAAACCCCACCCCCACCCGCCACCGGCTCCACCAAACCCCGCGAAAAAGTCCCCGCCTGACCTGTTTCGCGTGTCGGTCTGAGCGCGCCTGGCTACGCGGGCGGGGCACGCGGGCGGGGCACGTGGCAGGCGCACGTGGGCAGGGGCCCGTGGGCTGGGTACGGGCGGTCGGGGAATCCCCTGAATGGTCCCCGGGTGTGGCTGTGGGGCGTGGGAACGGGTTGGGGACCTGTAACACTGGGGTGAACTTGCGGGAAGGGATTCGAGATGCCGTGGTTGATCGGGCTGGCGCTGCTGGTGGTGCCGATCGTGGAGATCTACGTGATCATCCAGGTCGGCCACGCAATCGGTGGTTGGCCGACCGTCGGGTTGCTGCTCCTCGAGAGCGCGCTCGGCGCCTGGCTGGTGAAACGTGAAGGCCGTCGCGCCTGGAAGGCCCTCCAGTCCGCCGCGCAGAGCGGCAAACTCCCCGGCCGCGAACTCACCGACGGAGGCCTCGTCCTGATCGGCGGCACGCTCCTCCTGACGCCGGGTTTCGTCACCGACATCTTCGGCTTCTTCTTCATCCTCCCCTTCACCCGCCCGCTGGCCCGCCGCCTGATAACCCGCTTCATCAACCGCCGAGCCACCACCCTCACCCCACCCGCCTTCACCCCCTTCATCCCCGGCCCCACCCAACCCCGCCACCCCTCCTCCGCCGACATCATCCAAGGCGAAGTAATCGACCCGGAGAAGTAACCGGCTGAAACCGGTCAGCGGTAGATCGGCTTGGCGGTTTGTAGGAAGGAGAGGGTTAGAGGGGTTGAGTCGGTCCAGGCTATTAGTGCTGGGGTGGGTGGGAGGTCGGTGAGGGGGACTGTGGTTAGTTGGGGGCCGGGGTTGGGGTGGGGTAGGGGAGTCAGGCCGATGGTGCCGTTCCAGAGGACGGACTGGAGGCATTCTTGGACGGCTCGGACTACTGGGCCTTGGCGCGGTTGGCCGCCGTTCCAGTAGGACTGCCAGATGGGGTCGGTGCCGGGTGGGAACTGGAACCAGCGGCGGTCGGACAGGTCGGCGAGGGTGAGGGATTCGCGGGTCGCGAGTGGGTCGTCGGAGCGGAGTACGACGCCTACCGGGTCGGAGCGGAGTTCGTACGTCTGCAGCCCCGAGTAATCGAACGGACCGCGGGTGAGCGCGATGTCGACGAGGCCGGCGCGGAGGCCGCAGGTCGGATCGTCGAGGTCCGTCTCGCGGATGTGTACCTCGACGTTCGGGTGACGGCTGCGGTACGCCGCGGCGAGTCGCGCGATGTCCGGGTCCGTACTGTTGCCGAGGATGCCGACGGTCAACGACGCGGCGCCCGCGGCGGCGGCGACCCGGCTGCGCACCCGATCCGCCTGCGCGAGCAGTCGGCGCGCATCCACGAGTAGCGCGCTCCCGGCCGGAGTGAGGCTCACGCCCGACGCCGACCGGTTGAACAGCGTCGTACCGAGGTCGGTCTCCAGTTGCCGGATCGCGCGGCTCAGTGGAGGCTGGCTCATGAAGAGGCGGGTCGCGGCGCGGCCGAAGTGCAGTTCCTCGGCGACGGCGACGAAGTACCGCAGCGTGCGTAGTTCCATCACCTGCGACGATACCCGTCGGGTATCGGTGATGCCGGACAAGTCTTGGACGCGGCCGGTACGCCGATGGTCAGCTGGACGCATGCTCGAAGACCCGATCGTCAACCTCACCGACGTCCAGGAGCTCGCCCGCGACGTCGTCGTGATCCCGAACCACAACGTCGACCTCGTCCCCAACATCACGCTGATCGGCGGCACCGAAGCCGTACTGGTCGTCGACACCGGCCTCGGTCCGCGGAACGCGCAGCGCGTTCTCGAGTTCGCAGTGGAGTACGCCGCCGGACGCCGGCTCTACCTGACGACGACGCACTTCCATCCCGAGCACGCGTTCGGCGCGGGCGTGTTCGCCGGCGAGGCGACGTACCTCGTCAACCGTGCGCAGGCCGACGACCTGACCACCAAGGGCGACGGGTATCTCGCCATGTTCCGTCAACTCGGCGAGCCGGTCGCGCGTGAACTGGAGGGCGCGACGATCCCGGCGCCCGATCTGACGTACGACGAGACGTACGAACTCGACCTCGGCGGCCGGGTGGTCGAGCTCCGCGCGACCGGCCGCGCCCATAGCAAGGGTGACCAGGTCGTCACGGTCCCCGGCGAAGGCATTCTGCTGACCGGCGATCTCGTCGAGACGGATCAGTTCGCGATCTTCCCGTGGTTCCCGCCGTACGACGTGGACGTGTCCGGCGTGCGCTGGATCGACGTACTCGATCGGCTGGCCGCCGGACGTCCGCGGATCGTCGTACCGGGGCACGGTGAGGTCGGTGACGGGCGGCTGCTGGCACAGGTGCACGACTACCTCGTCGAGCTGCGGGACGAGACGTGGAAGCGGCGCGACTCCGCCGAACCTGAGGACACGATTGCGGCCGAGGTCCGCGCGCTGATGATCGCGCGCCATCCCGACTGGCGCCTGCCCGAGTGGATCGACCGTGGCGTCGGGTGCCTCTGCGCCGAACATGGTCGAGTCGACTGACTGTGATGCGGATGTCCCGGTTCGCGTGACCAGCGGGAAGCGGTGGTGGAGACTGACACGGTGACGATGCTCGTTCGGCGGATCGCCGGGTGGTTGCGGCGGCGGGATCCAGGGTTGGCGGCGACGCGGCGGGCGGCACGGACCGCTGTGGTGATGCCGGTGTTGTTCGCGTTCTGTGCCGGCATGCTGAAGGCGCCGACGATCGCGACCTACGCCGCGTTCGGGGCGTTCGCGATGTTGCTGCTGGTCGACTTCTCGGGGAGGGCTCTGCAGCGGATCCGCGCGCAAGTACAGCTGGCGGTCGCCTGGCTCGTACTGGTGTCGCTCGGGACCGTGGCCGGGCACTCCCTGTGGACGGCGATCGTGGCGACAGCGGTCGTCGGTTTCGTCGTACTGTTCTCCGGCGTCGTCAGCTCCGTCCTCGCCGGCGCTGGTACGTCGTTGCTGCTGTCGTTCATCCTGTCCGTCGCCACGCCGGGTTCACTCTCGACGCTTCCCGATCGCCTCGCCGGGGTGGCGATCGCGGCCGTCGCCGCAGTCGTCGCGGTCTCGTTCCTCTGGCCGCGCACGTCGGTCGACCCGCTCGATGCGCCGGCCGCCAAGGTGTGCCGGGCCGCCGCGGCGCAGTTGCGATCCGAGGCGCTCGACTCCGGGGACGTGTGCGTCGTACGGAGGCAGGCGACCGCGACCGCCACCGACGAACTGCGCCGCGCGTTCACCGCGACGCCGTACCGCCCGACCGGACTGTCGACCGGGTCCCGCGCGCTCGTGCGGCTCGTCGACGAGCTGACCTGGCTGAGCGCGATCATCGACGAACATGGGCCGGAGGCAACGACCTGCGACCCGGAGTCGGCCGCCGTACACCTGACCGCCGCCGACGTCCTCGAGTACAGCGCGGACCTGCTCGAGAATCCGGCCCAGATCGTCGACAATCTGACGGGCGCGATGCAGGCGCTCCGTGACGCTCTGGCGAAGCTCGAGGACGGCGCGGTCGACCGGCTGCCGTCGACGTACCGCACCGAGGCCGACCTGCTCGGCAGCCTGAACGTGTCGTTCCGCGCGCAGGAGATCGCGTTCGGCGTGCTGCAGATCGCGCAGAACGTCGAGGGCGCGCGGAGGGCCGATCAACGCACCTGGACCGACCGGTTGCTCGGCCGCGATCCGAGTGCGCTGGCCGGCCCGTTCGCCAGCGCCAGGGAGCGGGCCGCCGCGCACCTCGAGCCGCACTCGGTCTGGTTGCACAACAGCATCCGTGGCGCGGTCGGTCTCGCGGCGGCGGTCGCGCTCGCCAACCTGACCGGCGTGGAGCACGGCTTCTGGGTGATCCTCGGGACGCTGTCGGTCCTGCGTTCCAACGCGCTGAGCACCGGCCAGAACGCGTTCCGCGCGATCGGCGGCACGGTCGTCGGGTCGATCATCGGCGCCGGCCTGCTGCAGCTGATCGGCGACAACCGGACCGCGTTGTGGATCCTGTTGCCGCTCGCGGTCCTGGTCGCCGGGATCGTGCCGGCGGCGATCTCGTTCGCGACCGGGCAGGCCGCGTTCACGGTGACGCTGGTGATCCTGTTCAACATCGCGCAACCGGAAGGCTGGTCGCTGATCCTGTTCCGGATCGGCGACATCGCGCTCGGCTGCGCGGTCAGTGTCGCGGTCGGCTTGCTGTTCTGGCCACGCGGCGCGTCGAAGGCGGTCGGCAAGGCGCTCGCCGAGGCGTACGTCGACAGCGCGCAGTACCTCGTCAGCGTCGTCCGGTACGCCGTCTCCTGCTGCGTACCCGGTCCGCCCGCGCCACGGGACGGCCGGCGCGCGGCGGCCGCGGCGCGCAGGCTCGACGACACCTTCCGCACGTACCTGGCCGAGCGTGGCGCGAAGACCGTGCCGCTGAGCGAGATGACCGCGCTCGTCACCGGCGTCGTCGCGATCCGTCTGGCGGCGGACGCCGTACTCGAACTCTGGGAGCGGTACGCCGATGGGCGACCGCCCTCCGACGACCGGGCCGCGGCGCAGGCGGCCTTGCTCGCGTCGGCGGACCGGCTGCTCAAGTGGTACACGAACCTCGCGGACGCGCTCGACGGCGGTACGCCGATGCCCGAGCCGCTGGCCCACGACCACCCGGCGAAGGCGCGACTCGTGGACGCCGTCCGGCACGACCTGTTCGACGCCAAGGACCAGGCGACGCCGACCGCGATCCGGATCCTGTGGACGTACGACCACCTCGAAGTAGTCCGCCGCCTGCAGCCGGGCCTACTGACCGCCGCGGCTACCTCGACGCAAACGGCCCCTTCGGACTGAATGCATGCTCGACGAAGCGGTCGGCCATCAGTTGGTGGGTGGCGGCGTCGGGGTGGAGGTCGTCGAGCAGGGGGTGGGCGACGTTGTCGGTCTCGCAGTACAGGGTGCGGCCGTCGAGGTAGTGCAGGTTCGGGTCGGTGAGGGCGCGCTGGGCGACGATGCGTTTGAGTTCGGCGCGGATCACCGACAGGGTGAGCTTGCCGGCCGCGACCTCGTCGGGGTTGCCGGTGGCGGTGAACCGGAGCTCGCCGGCGGCGAGGGCCTCGAAGTTCCAGCCGGTCGGACCGGGGGTGTGCTCGTGGATCGGGCAGAGGATGGAGGAGACGATCAGCAGCGGTGTGTCCGGGTGGCCGTCGCGGATCGTGTCGAGGAAGCCGTGGACGGCGGGCGTGAAGGTGAGTAGGCGGAGGCTGTCGGAGTTCACGATGTTGATGCCGAGCTTGAGGCTGATCAGGTCGGCCGGCGTGTCGCGGATGATCCGCGCGTAGAACGGCTGCAAGTACGCGCTGCCGCCGAGGCCGAGGTTGAGCAGGTCCACTCCGGCGGCGGCCGCGACCAGGGCGGGCCAGGTGCCGGTCGGGTGGGTCGCGTTCGAACCGTGGCTGATCGAGCTGCCGTGGTGGATCCAGCGGCGGGCGGTGGACGGGACCGGTTCGACGAGGGAATCGGTGCGGAGGGCAACGAGTTCGGTGGTTTCGTCGTGCGGGAGCCAGATCTCGACGATCTTCTCGGCGGCCGGGAGACCGGTGATGCGGAGGGTCTGGGGCGTGCCTTCGCGGGTCTCGGTGGCGCCGGTCGTCAGGTCGATCGTGATGACGTCGCCGTCCGCGGCAGTGAGCTGGGTGACGAGCTTGCCGTCGATGAGTACGTCGTACACGCCGTCGGGGCGCGGGGGAGCGCCAATGTAGTCGCGTTTGGTCGGGAGGGTGTCGAGCTCGATCTCGGTCGCCGCGGTACGGAGCACCAGGCGGACGCCGGACGGTTGGGAGTCGACCATGTCCGTCTGCGGGTCGTCGTACTGCTCCCGCGCCCAGACTGGGAGACGGTGCGGGAGGTAGCCGCGGGCGGTCTGCTCCAGGTCGAGTGCGCCGCGGAGGAGATCGAGGGCGAGGGGAACGGTCTGCATATCAGCTCCAGGTCCGGAGGAGGTGGTCGAGGGCGTCGAGGATGCGTGGCCAGCTGGTGTCGCTCGGCGGGTCGCTGTAACTGAAGGAGCCGGCGAGCTCGAGGGTCACGTAGCCGTGGACGACGCTTCCGATGAGCCGGACGGCGTCCGTCTGCTGCGGCTCGCCCAGGTCGTAACCGCGTAGGACGGCCCGCCAGAGCTCCGAATGCCTCCGCCCGGCCTCCACGTACTCCGTTCCCAGAGCCGAGGTGGAGCGAGCGCGGCGCACTCCGGCCTCTGGCTGAGCCGGGGTGCGACGGGCGCCGGTCGGTGGTTGGTCGGTGGGGGGTGCGGGGGTGTGGCGGGCTGCGGCGTAGCGGCCCGGGTGCTCACGGGCGTAGGTGCGGTAGACGTCGGCCATCGCGGTGAGCGCGTCGGCGCCGGATCGGCCGGCGAGGGCAGCGGCGGCCTGGTCCGCGAGCTCGGTGAGTGCGACGGTGGCGATGCGGGTCTTGAGGTCCTCGGAGTTGCGGACATGCGAGTACAGGCTGGCGACCTGGACGTCGAAGTGGCGGGCCAGCGCCGAGACGGTGAGCTGGTCGAAGCCGAGCTCGTCGGCCAGTTCCGCGCCGGCGGCGGCGAGGCGCTCGCCGGTCAACCCTGCTCTAGCCATAACTCATTATGCAATTACCTAAAAGCTTTAGGCAAATCACGGCATGAAGAAACCCTCACCGCGCCGTTGCGATGAGGGTTCCCGGTGTGGCTCAGGCCGTGCGCTTGGTCCGGTGCAGGTGCGCCGGGCCGATCTCGCCCTTGCGGAGCAGCTCGACCCGCTCGGCCAGCAGCTCCTCCAGCTCGGAGATGCTCCGGCGCTCGCGCAGCATGTCCCAGTGCGTACGGGCCGGCTTCTCCTGCTTCGGCTCCGGCTTCTCGCCGGTGGAGCGGGCGGCCTCGCTGCCGCAGTGCGGGCACTCCCAGACCGCGGGTACCTCGGCGTCGTGCGCCATCGTCACCTCGACCACGTGCCCGCGGGGGCAGTCGTACGTGATCATCTGGCGCGGCGCGAACTCGACACCACGGTCGTCCTCGAAGCTGACCCCACCCAGCCCCGAACCACGCAGTACGCGATTAGACATGTCAAACCTCCGAGATCGTCATCCGTGCCAACGGTCGGCCGGCCCGGATCATTCCCATTTTGGCATGTCCGAGCCATATGTACGCACCTGACGGCACTTGATAACGCCGTCGTGACCCGGCGTCATCGCGTGTTCACAGAGCACTAGGGGGCACTAGGGGGCACTAGGGGGCACTAGGGGGCACTAGGGGGCACGGCGTGTCGCGTGCCGACCGACGTACGACGTTCCAAAACGATATCTGGTTCACAGCCTGTTGCCAGGAAGTGAGGATCTCCTCTTCAGTAATCCTCCTTAGCCTCAGCATCCATGGTGCTACCCCGCCACAAGCTCCGTGGCCTCAGTTTCGTGAACGTGGCCCTGGTGGCCATCGTGCTCGTCATCGGCGTCACCGCCTACTTCCTGTTCTTCAAGAAGGACCCGCCGGCCGCCAGCGCGACCCGTCCGACGGCCACCGTCCAGCGGGGGGAAGTCACCGCGAGCGTGACCTCGAGCGGCACGCTGCAGAGTTCGCAGACCGCGTCGCCGCAGTTCGAGACCTCCGGCACGGTCACCCAGGTGCTGGTGAAGGTCGGCCAGGTGGTGGCGAAGGGTACGGCGATCGCCAAGATCGACCCGTCCGCGGCCGAGCGGCAGCTGGTGATCGCCCAGCAGAACCAGATCGCCGCGGCGAACTCGGTGACTGCGGCGGAAGGCACCCTCAGCGACGCGCAGGACGCGCTCGAAGCAGCGGAAGAGGCCTCGGCATCGCCGACGCCCACTCCGGCCAACGGTCAACAGCAGCAACAGCAGTCTCAAGGTCAGGGTCAGGCTCAGAGTCCGGAAGTTGCCGTGAGCAACGCCGAGGCCAACCTGGCGAAGGCGAAGGCCGACAAGGAACAGTCCGACCAGGACGTCGAGGCCGCCCAGGCCGCGGTCGACGCGACCACGCTGAAGGCTCCGATCGCGGGCACCATCACCGCGATCAACGGCGCCGTCGGCTCGGTGACGGGCGGCTCCAGCTCAGGGTCAGGATCCGGCGGCACCGGGGGACAGGGCTCAACCTCAGGTCAAGGTTCATCCTCGACGGCGGCCAGTACGTCGTCCACGTCCGGGACCGGCTTCGTCGACATCGCCGACCTCAAGTCGCTGCAGGTGGTGGCCGCGTTCGCGGAGGCCGACGCGATCAAGATCAAGGCCGGACAGTCCGCGACCGTCACGCTGAATGCCGAGCCGGGTACGACGCTGACCGCCTCGCTGGCGACCGTTTCGCCGGTTCCGACCACCACGAACGGCGTCGTTTCGTACTCGGCCACCTTCAGCCTCACGAAGCTCCCGGCGAACGCGCGGATCGGCCAGACCGCGAACGTCACGGTCCAGACCGCGAAGGCCGTCAACGCGCTGTACGTCCCGAGTACCGCGATCGCGACGAGCGGTACGACGTACACGGTGACCATGGCCGACGGCAGCGGGACCCGAGAGGTGCAGGTCGGGGTCCGCGGTGACAGCTACACGCAGATCACGTCCGGTCTGAACGAGGGCGATCAGATCGAGCTGCTCCAAGGCACGATCGGGAGCACGGGCACCCAGAACCGGCAGGGGCAGTTCGGCGGCGGTCAGTTCCCTGGCGCGGGCACCGGCGGCGGCTTCGGTGGCAGGGGCGGCGCTGGCGGCACGGGTGGCGCGGGTGGCGGAGGTCTTCGTGGCCGCTGAGTCCCTGATCGAGATCCGGGACGTCACCAAGACGTACGGCCACGGCGAGACCGCGGTGCACGCGCTCCAGGGCGTGTCGCTGCGGGTCGAGGCGGGGGAGTACGTCGCGGTGATGGGCTCGTCCGGATCGGGCAAGTCGACGTTGATGAACATCCTCGGTTGCCTCGACGTACCGTCGCGCGGGGAGTACTGGCTGGACGGCAGCAACGTGGCCCGGTTGACCGAGGACCAGCAGGCGCTCGTCCGCGGCCGGAAGATCGGGTTCATCTTCCAGTCGTTCAACCTGATCCCGCGGACCACCGCGCTGGCGAACGTCGAGCTGCCGCTCACGTACGCGCACCTGCGCCGGGCCGAGCGCCGGCGGCGGGCCTACCGCGCGCTCGAGCTGGTCGGCCTCGCGGACCGTACCGGGCACCGCCCGAACCAGCTGTCCGGCGGCCAGCAGCAACGCGTCGCGATCGCCCGCGCGCTCGCCACCGGCCCGCGGATCCTGCTCGCCGACGAGCCGACCGGCAACCTGGACGCGCAGTCGACCGACGAGGTGCTGGGCATGTTCGACGACCTGCACGCCGACGGGCGGACGATCATCGTGATCACGCACGAGCACGAGGTCGCGGCCCGCGCGCGGCGGCTGGTGCAGGTGTCCGACGGCCGGATCGTCCGCGACGAGGTGACCCGCTGATGTCGCCCCGCGACCTGATGGGCGCCGCGCTCCGCGGGCTCACCGCGAACAAGCTCAGGTCCCTGCTGACCGTTCTCGGCGTGTCGATCGGCGTCGGCGCGGTCATCGTACTGGTTGCGGTCGGCAACGGTTCCGGCAAGGCGGTGCAGCAGCGGCTGGAGGCGATGGGTACCAATCTGCTGACGGTCTCCACGACCGGCGGTGGCGGCGGGTTCGTCCGCGGCCAGGCGGGTCCGGCGAACCAGCAGTACAGCCTCACGCTCGACGACGCGGCGGCGCTCGCGGACAAGACGCTCGCGCCCGACATCGCGTCGGTCGCCCCGGTGATGACGAGTTCCGCTACGGCGACCAACGGCGACACGAGCTACACGGTCAACCAGGTGATCGGTACGACACCGGCGTACCTGCCGGCGACCAACACGCCGGTGCAGATCGGGCAGGCGTTCACGCAGGCTGATGTGGACACGTCGCAGCGGGTGATCCTGCTCGGGCAGACCGCGGCGACCGAACTGTTCACCCGGCCGGCGAGTGCGGTCGGGCAGACGATCAAGCTGGGTGCCGTCGACTTCACCGTGCTCGGCGTACTGGCGAGCAAGGACAGCACCGGGTTCAACGACCCGAACGCGACCGCGATCGTCCCGATCAACACGCTGCGCGCGACCCAGGCCGGGTACGGCGCTCTGAACCAGATCGTGGTGCAGGCGTCGGACAAGGACCGCGTCGACATGGCGCAGGCCGAGGTCACGCAGCTGCTGACGGCACGCCACCAGGTACCGGCGACCGAGACGACGTCGCCGTTCCGGATCACGAACTCGGCGCAGATCCTGCAGACCAGTCAGGACACCGCAGCGACGTTCACCGCGCTGCTCGCGACGGTGGCGGCGATCAGTCTGGTCGTCGGTGGCATCGGCGTCACCAACATCATGCTGGTCACCGTCACCGAGCGGACCCGGGAGATCGGCATCCGCAAGGCACTGGGTGCCCGGCGGCGGACGATCCTCGGGCAGTTCCTGATCGAGGCGACGCTGCTCAGCCTGATCGGCGGCGCGGTCGGGGTCGGGGCCGCGCTGATCGTCACCCGCTTCCAGTTGGCCGGCGTCCAGCCGGTGCTGGTGCCGTCGTCGATCGGACTCGCGCTCGGCGTGTCCGCGGCGGTCGGCCTGTTCTTCGGCAGCATGCCGGCGCACCGAGCCGCCGGCCTCCGTCCCATCGATGCACTACGTCACGAGTGAGAGAGAAGCAGATGAGCAACCAGACGCCGGACGAGTTCGCCCAGATCGGGTCCGACGAGGAGGTCGACGCGGCGCTGAAGCCGAAGAAGACCCTCAACCTGCCGCTGGCGACGGCGATTCTGGCCGGTGTCGTCGTGCTCGCGATCGGGCTGGCGGGTGGCGCGGGGCTGCATGCGGCGTTCGCGTCGAACAGCACGTCGAACCAGCCGCAGGCGGGGCGCGGTTTCGGCGGCTACGGCGGCTACGGCGGCTCCGGTGGCTTCCGCGGCCAGAACGGCGCGAACCGGCCGGGAAACTTTCCCGGCGCCGGTCAAGGTGGCGGTGGGACCGTAGGCACGGTCGTCTCCGCGAACGGTTCCGAACTGGTCGTGAAGACCCAGACCGGCAACGTCACGGTCAAACTCACCGGCTCGACGACGTACGACATCACCTCGAAGGGAACCGCCGCCGACCTCAAGGCCGGCGAACAGGTAGTCGTCAGCGGTCAGAACACCAACGGCACCATCACCGCCAACACCGTCCGCCAAGGCTCGTTCGGCGGGTTCCGCGGCAACCCGAGCGCGACCCCGTCGACCCGCTGAGGATCCCCAGGCCATCACAATCGCCCGCGCACCGCGCCGCTGAGCGCCGGCGCGGTCCACGACCGAGGATTGCGATGGCCTGCCGGTCCGCCCCGAGCCGTGCGCCCGGCCAGCACCCCGGCCGGGTGCAGCTTCACGGACGGGTGCTGGGGAACGAGCTGCAGGCGAGGCGGTCCGGTCGCGTGGTCTCAGGTGCGGGTGGCGAAAAGGGCTACGGCTGTGGAGTCGAGGGTGAAGGAGCCGCCTGCTGCGTCGATGGCGGCGCCCGTGGCCTGGAGGACTGATTCGAGTTTGCCCGCGGCGGCGAGCGGTTTGGCCAGGCCGCTGGTGCGCATTTGGTCGAGCCACTCGTCACGGGTGTAGGTGCGGGACCAGGGGAACGTCGGGCGCCGGATGTCGGTGAAGGCGGGGCCGAGGTTGTCGGCGGTGCGGTCGAGGAAGTGTTCGTATGCGCCGAGCGGTGAGGCGGCGGCCCGTCCTGCGGCTGGGTTCTCGGGCAGTACGTCGCGGAGCACGTCGGCGAACGCGGCGCCGAGGTCCTCTGGCGGTTGCAGCACGTACCAGAACACTGCGAACAGCCCGCAAGGCCGCAGCACCTCCGCAGCCTTTGCCGCACCAACCACCGGATCGACCCAGTGCCACGTCATCCCCGCGACCACTCCGTCGAAGGTGCGTCCCGCCGGGTCCCACGTCTCGAACGGCGACACCTCCACCTGGACCCCGGTCGCCCGCGCGTACGCCGCCATCCGCTCGTCGACCTCCACACCGAGCACGCCGCACCCCGCCGCCTGCAGCTGCCGCGCGACGATCCCGGTCCCGCACCCCACGTCGACAACCTCCCGCCCCGGCATCGCCGCAACAACCGCCTCGATCAACCCGTCCGGATACCGAGGCCGAGCCCGGTCGTACAACCCCGCATCCACCCCGAACGACTCAGCCATATCCCGCCGCCGATGCGGCTCCCCACCCCCAACCAACCCACCACCCCCACCACCACCGTCCGCCTCCCGGCCCGCCGGCCCACCGGCTGCGTCCCGGCTCGCCGCCCCACCGGCTGTAAGCCCACTCTGCTCGTCGGGTTGCGGCTGGTCGGTCGGCTCGTTGTTCGTCTGGTCGGCGGTTGGGGGATGGGGGTGGGGGCGGCCGGAGGCTGGGGGCGGGTAGGTGGAGGGTTCGGGCTCGGGTGGCGGTAGAGTGGGCATGTGCCCACGATAGTGGGCGGGTGCCCACTTTTGTCAAGGATGGGTTGGTATGCCTACTGGTGTGGCGATGCGGGACGCTCGGGAGTTGTTGTTCGGCGCGGCTGAGCGGGTGTTGTTGCGGGACGGGCCGGAGGCGCTCACCAGTCGGGCGGTGACTACCGAGGCAGGGTGTGCGAAGGGCCTGCTGCACAAGCACTTCACGGACTTCGACGGGTTTCTGGCCGAGCTCGTGGTGGATCGGATCGCGCGGATCCGTCAGCGGGGTGAGGTGCTGCTAGGAGCAGTCGGGCAGGGGAGTGTGGTCGAGAATCTGACCGGCATGCTGACCGAACTGTTCGGGTCGGTGGCGGTGGCGATCGTCAGTCTGACGATCTCGCGGGACGGCCTACGGGCCCGGCTGCGGGAGGCCGTTCCGACCGGCGTGCCGATCCTCAGTGAGGCCGGCCAGGTGATCCGCGACTACCTGGCCGCGGAGCAGGCCGGCGGGCGGATCCCGCCCACCGCCGACACCGACGTACTCGGCCTGACCCTGATCGGCAGCACCCACATGATGTTCGCCGACCGCACCGGCGCCCGCCCGGCCGAGGCCGACGTCCGCGCGTTCGTCGCCTCGGTCGTCCCCGCCTGACGACCGCAGACATCCGCCTCCGCTCGAACAACCGTTGCTCAGACAACCGCCGGCTGGGTGTTGCCGGCCTCGTCGATGCCGCGGCGCATGTCGACCTTGGCGAGCAGCGCGAGGCCGATGACGAAGAAGATGCCGAGTGCGACGATCGCGGGACGGTACGAGCCGGTGAGCTGGTGCACGAGCCCGAACAGCAGCGTGCCGAGCCACGACGTACCGCGTTCGCCCGCCTGGTAGAGCGAGAAGTACTCCGCCTCGCGGCCCTTCGGGATCAACTGGCTGAACGCCGACCGCGACAGCGCCTGGGTGCCGCCGAGCACGATCCCGATCGCGACGCCCATGGTCAGGAACGGCACGATCTGGTGCGGAGGCAGCAGCAACCCGGCCACCACGATCAGCACCCACACCACCAGACCGCCGGCGATCGTCTTGTGCGCGCCGTACCGCGCCGCGACCCGCCCGAATACCAGCGCCCCGAAGAACGCGATCAGCTGCACCAGCAGGATCGTCGCGATCAGCACCTGGGTCTCGAAGCCGAGCTGTTTCTCGCCGTACGTCGACGACACCGAGACCACGGTCTGGATACCGTCGTTGAAGAAGAGGTACGCGATCAGGAACAGCATCGTCATCCGGTACGCGCGCATGTGCCGGAGCGTCCCCGCGAGTTGCCCGAAGCTCTGCCGGATCAGGCTCCCACTCCGCACGACCTCGACGTTCCGCGGTGGCCGGTTCCGGAGCCGCAGGTACGGGAAGAACGTGAACAAACCCCACCACAGCCCCGCACTGAGCAGGCTGAGGCGGACGGCGGTACCCTGACTCATGCCGAGCGCGTCGTGGAAGGTGACCACGGCCAGGTTCACCAGGAGCAGCAGGAAACCACCGGCGTACCCAAGGGCCCATGCGCGGGACGACACCGTGTCGCGGTCGTCCGGCGGAGCGATGTCGATCAGGATCGAGTCGTACACGACCAGGGACGACCCGAGGCACAGGTTCCCGATGAACAGCGGCACCGCGCCGAGCACCCACCGGCCGCCGCCGACGAACACCATGCAGCTCGCCGCGACCGCCCCGGCCCAGGCGAAGCCGCACATCAGCAGCTTCTTGTTCGCCAGCCGGTCCGCGATCGCGCCGACCACCGGCAGGAACAGCGCCGACACCAGGGTCGCGACCGTCACCACGTAGAAGGCCAGCGAGCCGGGGGAGACGCCGAGCCCGAGGATGCTCAGGTTGGTGTTGCACGGGTTGTCGGTGGTCCCGACGAATCCGCAGGCGGCCTTCTCCGCGACCGACGTCAGGTACGGCGCGAACAGGACGGTGCCCGTGGTGGTGACGTAGCCGGAGTTCGCCCAGTCGTAGAAGCTGAACCCCCAGTACTCACGCTTGTCGACCGTCGCCGGGGGCGAGAGGAATCCCATGCGCGGAAGTGTGTCATTTCCCGGATACGCAGCGGCGTACCAACGGATAACACTTCAGTGCTCCTTTAGTGCCCCTTCAGTGCCCCTTTAGTGCCACTGACCCCGCTCGATCAAGACCTCGCGCAGCAGGTCGGTGCGGTCCGTGATGATCCCGCCGACGCCCGCGTCGAGCAGCCGGCGCATCGTGCCCGGATCGTCGATGGTCCACACGTGGACCTGCTTGCCCCGCGAGCGGGCCCGCCGGAGCAGCCCCGGCGTCAGCACGCGCAGCGCGCCGTACCGGTCCGGGATCTGCAGACAAGCGCCCTTCGAGGGCAGTGCGAACGGCAGGAACCGGATCAGCGCGGTCTCCCACTCGCCGTACCCGGTGCACAGCCGCGGGCCGAGCAGCTTGCGGATCCGCCGTACCCGCGACTGGGAGAACGACGACACACAGACCCGGTCGATCGCGTTCGCGGCGCGCAGCACCCGAGCGGACGGTTCGAGGCCGCCCTCGGCCTTGATGTCCAGGTTGAACCGGGTGTCCGGGAACTGTTCGAGCAGCTCGTCCAGCCGGGGGATCGGCTCGTGACCGTTGATCCGCGCCTTCTGCACCTCCGACCACGGCAGGTCGGCGATCGCGCCGGTCCGGTCGGTCACCCGGTCGAGCCGGTGGTCGTGGAACGCGACGACGACCCCGTCGCTGGTGGCGTGCAGGTCGGTCTCCAGGTACCGGTAGCCGAGGTCGACGGCGTGCTGGAAGGCGCGCAGCGAGTTCTCGTACCCGAGCAGCTCGGGATGCTTCGCGCCGCCGCGATGGGCCATGGCGATCGGACCGTCGTGGTCGAGGTACGGGTACACGCCTGCAGTATGTCAAGGTAGGTAGAGTTGTGGCGGTGACCTTGAGCCCGCGCCCCGACCTGTGGACCCTCGATCCCGGCGTCCTGCACCTCAATCACGGTTCGTACGGGGCGGTGCCACGCCGCACCCAGGAGCTGATGGCGAGCCTGCGGACCGAGATGGACGCCAACCCGATGGTCTGGTTCCGTACCGTCGCCGACCGGCTGACCACGAGCCGCCTGGCGCTGGCGTCGTTCCTGCGGACCGACCCGGCCGGCTTCGCCCTGGTGCCGAACGCGAGCGCCGGCGTCACTGTCGCGCTGCACACGCTGCCGATCCCGGCGGGCAGCCGGATCGTGCTGACCGACCATGCCTACGGCGCCGTCAGGTACGCCGCCGAGCGCTTCGCGCGGGACCGCGGCGCGGAGGTGGTGACGGTCGCGATCCCGCTCGAGGCCGACGACGACACCGTGGTCGCGCTGATCGCGGAGCACCTCGACAACGCCTCCGTCCTGATCGTCGACCAGATCACCTCGGGCACGGCGAAGGTGTTCCCGATCGACGCGCTGGTCGCCGCAGCCCACGACCACGAGGTACCGATCGTGGTGGACGGCGCGCACGCCCCCGCGTTGATCGACGCCCCGGCCGCGGCCGGCGCCGACTTCTGGACCGGGAACTTCCACAAGTGGCCGGCCGCACCGCGTGCGACCGCCGGACTCGTGGTCGCCGAGCGGTGGCGGTCCGCGTCGATGCCGCTGATCGTGTCCTGGTCGGAGTACGACGAGCGGATGCCGGAACGTTTCGACATGCAGGGCACGTACGACTACGTCCCGTGGATCGCCGCGCCCGAGTCGCTCGAGGTCCTCGCCGACCTCGACTGGCCGACGCGCCGCCCGCAGCTGACCGCCCTGGTCGAGGAGGGTGCGAAGGTCCTCGCGAAGGCGCTCGGGACCGGCGTCGCCGAGGTCGGGCACGCGCCGGCCACGATGCGGCTGGTCGAGCTTCCGTCCGGGGTCGACCTGTCCGGCGGCGACATGCTGAAGATGCGGATCTCCGGCGAGTTGAAGGCGGAGATCACGTTCACCGGGTTCGAGGACCGGCAGTTCATCCGGCTGTCGGCGCACGCGTACAACTCACTCGCGGACTACGAGAAACTGTCGGAGGGCCTGCCTAGGCTCCTCGGGTGAACGACATCCAGGGCTCTTACAACACCGCTGCCGCCGACTACCACGCGGTTCTCAGGGACTACCACCAGCACGATCCGTTCGAGCAGGGCGCGCTGGACTACTTCCGTGCGCTGATCGAGGACGGGCCGGTCGGGGATCTCGGCTGCGGGACGGGGCGGATCACCTCGTATCTGGCCGGCCGGGGGCTCGACGTGTTCGGGGTCGATCTGACGCCGGGGATGGTCGAGGTGGCGCGGCAGGAGTATCCGGAGCTGCGGTTCGAGGTCGGGTCGCTGCTCGACCTGGACCTGAAAGACGGCGAGCTGGCCGGAGCGCTCGCGTGGTACTCGCTCGTTCACACACCACGCGAGCAGTTGCCGACAGCGTTCGCCGAGCTGTTCCGGGTGCTGCGACCGGGGGGTGTGCTGGTGCACGGGTTCAAGGTCGGCGTGGGGAGCCGGCCGCTGACCCACGCGTACGGCCACGACGTCGACCTGCAGGTCTACATGTACGCCGCCGACGACGTCGCGGGCCTGCTCGCCGACGCCGGGTTCGTCGAGGTGGCGTCGCTGACGCGCGCGGCCCTGCCCGCCGAGAAGGACGCCGGGCAGGCCGCACACATCGTCCGGAAGCCTGCTGCTACCCCTTGATCGCTCCGGACGTCATACCGGCGACGATCTGCCGGTTGAAGAACAGGAACATGATCAACGGCGGGATCGTGATCAGCAGGATGTTCATGAACAGCAGGTTGTACTGCGTGGAGAACTGACTGTTGAAGTTGTAGAGCGTCAGCTGGACGGTCGCGTTCTGGTCGCCGGGCAGGAAGTACAGGGGGTTGGTGAAGTCGTTGAAGACGGCAACCGACTGGACCACGACGACCGTGACGATCACGGATCTGAGCAGCGGGAAGATCACCCGGAAGAACAGCCCGAGCGGCCCGGCGCCGTCGATGACCGCGGCTTCGTCCAGCTCGCGGGGGATGGTCGCCACGAAGGCCCGGAACAGCAGGATGCAGAACGACAGACCGAAGGCGATCTCGATCAGGATCAGGCCCGGCATCGTCTTGAACAGGCCGAGCTTCTGCAGAACCCAGATCGTCGGCACGACCGCCGGCGGGATGATCAGCCCGGCCAGCACCAGGAAGTTGATGTAACCGTTCCACCGGCTCTTCCGGCGCTGCAGTACGAACCCGGCCATCGCCGCGAGCACCACCATCCCGGTGACGCTGGCGACGGTCAGGATCGTGCTGTTGATGAACGCGATCACCAGCATGTAGTCGCGCGCCTTGACGACCTCGACGAAGTTCTGCACGATCCGGAACTGGTGCGGCCACGAGAAGCTCAGGTCCGCCGACTGCGTCCGGTCCTTGACCGCGGTCAGCACGATGAATGCGAACGGGATGATGAACACCACGATCGACACCAGGATCGCGACCGCGCTCAACGCCCACTTCCGCGCGGGCCGGTGGTTGACGAGTTCCGCCGTACTCACAGGTCCACCTCCTTCCGGTTCAGCGCCCAGGACAGCGGGAGGATGATCGCCGTGACGACGACGAACAGCACGACGTTCCCGGCGGTCGACAGGCCGTAGAAGCCGGCCTGGTACTGCTTGTAGATCACCGACGCGATCACATCCGAGGTGAATCCGGGGCCGCCTCGGGTCATCGCCCAGATCAGGTCGAAGGACCGCAGCCCGCCGATCAGCGACAAGATGATGACGGTCACGGTGGCGGGCCGGGACAGCGGCAGCACGATCCGCCGGAACTGCTGCCACGACCCGGCCCCGTCCACCCGGGCCGCCTCGATGTACTCGCGCGGGATCGAGACGATGCCGGCGATGTAGATCAGGGTGGCCAGGCCGACGCCCTTCCAGACGTCGACCGCGGCCACCGACAGCAGCGCCCACTTCGGATCCGTCAGCCACCCCGGACCCTGGATCCCGATCGCCGCGAGCGACTTGTTGATCAGGCCCTGGTCCGGGTTCATCAGCACGGTGAAGGTCAGCCCGACGCCGATCGTGGAGACCAGCACCGGGAAGAACACCACCGAGCGGAGGTAGCCGCGGGCAACGATCTGCGAGGTCAGCAGCACCGCGAGCAGCAGCCCGAGGACCACCTTCGACCCCGATGTCACGACCGCGTAGATCAGCGTGTTGGTGAAGCCCTTGACCAGCTGCGGCTCCTGGAAGAACAGCTTGAAGTTGTCCAGGCCGATGAACTTCGACTCGAACAGGCTCCAGCGGGTGAGGCTGAAGTACAGCGAGGCGAAGGTCGGGACCAGGAACAGCACGCCGTAGATGATCGCGGTGGGCAGGTAGAACCAGTTCGAGTACGGACGATAGACCTTACTAGCCGTCTTGTTGGCGGTGACAGCCGCTTCGGTTCGTTCCTCTGCGATCACTGCCACCGACCTCACCAGCCTGCCAGTCCGAGCTGTTGTGCCTGCTTCTTGACGTCGTCGTCGTACCGGGCGGCGCCGTCCTTGGCCTTGCGGATCCCGGAGCCGACCTCGACCGTGATCTGCTCCAGCGACGGGCCCTTGACCGGCGACAGGAACTCCAGGGCGAGGCTGGACGCGCCGGGCTTGTCCAGGTATGGCTGCATGTCCTTGATCGCCTGCGGTACGTCGTTCCCGAGGCTGCAGCCCTTGACCGCGTACGGGCCGGTCGGCGCGCCGGCCTTGTTCTGCGAGTCGCAGCCCTCCGGGCTGGCGATGAACGCGAGGAACTTCTTCGCCGCGTCCAGCTTGTCGCCGGTGGTGGTCTTCGGGATGTACACGCCGCCCGGGGTCCACAGCGTCAGGCCGTTCTTGCTCGCGTCGTCACCAGGCAGCGCGAAGAGGCCGACGTTCTTCGCCGCGTCGGGGTAGGTCGCGACCATGTTCGCGACCACGCCGGACAGGATCGGGTAGTGCGCACCCTTGCCGGTGGCAAGCATCTTCAACCCGTCCGGCAGCTTCGCGGAGGCGAAGTCCTTGTTCTCGTAGCCGGCGTCGTGCACCGCCTCGGTGTGCTCGAAGCCCTTCAGCGCGGCCGGGTTGGTCGCGTACTTCGCCTTGTTCGCCGTGTAGTCGTCCGCGAACGAGGGGTCGGCCGCGGAGACGTTGTGGAAGTCACCGAGCACGAACAGCTGCGACGTCCAGGTCTCGCCGTAGGTCTGGATCACCGGGGCGATACCGCCGGCCGCCTTGATCTTGGCGTTGTTGGCCATGAACTCGGCCCAGGTCTTCGGGATCGTCAGGCCGAGCTTCTTGTAGACCGGGATGTTGTACAGCACCGCGCCGCCCATGAAGCCGCCGAACGGTACGCCGTACACCTGGTTGTCTGCGGTCACGGTCTTCTTGAAGTTGTCGTCCAGGTCCTTGATGTAGGGCTGGTCGTTGAGCGACACCAGGTTCTTCTGCGGCGCGATCGCCTGGAACAGCGAACCGGTGTTGTACGCGAACACGTCCGGCATGTCACCCGTCGACAGCCGGGTCTTGACGATGTTGTCGCCTTCGGACCCGGCCGGACGGGTCTCCAGTTTCACCGTGATGTTCGGGAACTTCCCGTGGAAGTCCTTGGCGATCTGCTCGCCCTCCTTCACGTCCTGGTCCTGGTTGCCGATCAGGTACGTGAGTTCGATCGAGCCGTTGCCTCCGGAATCGCTCGAGCCGAGACTGCCCGCGCTGCAGCCTGCGAGGGTGAGAGAACAGACAGCCAGCAGTGCGAGTCCGCTGGCTCCTGGGCGGAACCTCATCGTGACCTCCAAAAGGGGGATGTGTGTCGCAGCGGGGCGGTCAGGGCTGGGATTTCAGACGGTTTCAGACAGTTTCAAAGTGGTTTCAGAAGTGCAGGAAGGCGCGGAGTGCGGTCTTGACCGCGTCGGCCTCCGCGGGCTCGGCGAGCGGGCCGGCCGGTCGGTCGAGGAAGCGTTCGAGCCGGCCGGCGAGCTCGGCGTCGTCGGCGACGAGACCGGTCTCGACCGCCGCGGCCGCCAGCGCCGTCCAGATCGGTGGATTGTCGACGACCTGGCGGAGCGTCGCGTCGGCCGGGAGGGCGGGCGTCTCGGCACACGGATCGTCGACGGTCCACTCGTGCGTACCGTGCCCGACCTCGACGACATCCAGCCCCGGTACGTCGACCGTGGCGCGGGCGCCGACCGGGACGGTGACCGTCAGCGAGACGTGGCCGTCGGCTCGGGTCCAGGCGACCGATGCCTCGCCGTACGGCGTCAGGTGCTTCGCGGAGGCGTTCGTCAGCTGATCGGTGAACAGCGGCCGTACGTCGATGCTCTTGTAGCCCGGCTCGGCCGGCGCGAGGCCCGCGACCCGCCGGTGCATCCAGTCGGCGACCGCGCCGAGCGCGTAGTGGTTGAACGACGTCATCTGGCCGGGGTTGATGCTGCCGTCGGGCAGCATGCTGTCCCAGCGCTCCCAGACCGTCGTCGCTCCCATCGTCACTGCGTACAGCCAGGACGGGCAGCTTGTCTGTAGCAGGAGGCGGTAGGCCAGCTCAGAATGACCGGTATCGGCCAACGCGTCCGCGATCAACGGCGTTCCGACGAAACCGGTACTGATCCGGAAGCCCGACGTGCGGACCAGGTCGGCCAGCCGCTCACCGGCCCGCTGCCGCTGGTGTTCGGTCGGCAGCAGCGCCCACTGCAGCGCGAGTGCGTAGTTCGTTGCCGAGTCGCTCAATACCCGGCCGCCCTCGGTGGCGTACTCGGCCGCGAACGCCTGCCGGACGCGCGCCGCCAGGTCGGCGTACTCGCGGGCGAGATCGGTCTGCCCGACCACCTCGGCGGCCTTGGCGACCACCTCGGCCGATCGCGCGAGGTGCGCGGTCGCGAGCACGTCCGGGTCGGCCTTCGCCCGGAACGGGTTGTCCGGCGGGGCGGTCGGGTCGAGCCAGTCACCGAACTGGAAGCCGCCGGACCAGAGCAGGTCGCCGCCGGCCAGATCGGCCATCTTGTCCACCCAGGCGCGCATACTCGGCAGCTGCCGGGCGAGCAGCCCGGCGTCGCCGGTGCGCTCGTACAGCACCCAGGGCACGATCGTTGCCGCGTCACCCCATGCGGCTGTGGCCGGCCCCTCGTCGCGGAGCACGTCCGGGACGACGAACGGCACCGAGCCGTCCTTCTGCTGCTCGGCGGCGAGGTCCGCGAGCCAGTTGGTCAGGAACCCGGCGGTGTCGAACAGGAAGGTCGCGCTGGGGGAGAAGACCTGGATGTCACCGGTCCAGCCCAGCCGCTCGTCGCGCTGCGGGCAGTCGGTCGGTACGTCGACGAAGTTGCCGCGCATCCCCCAGACCACGTTCTGGTGGAACTGGTTCAGCAGCTCGTTCGACGACTCGAACCAGCCGGTGCGCTGCAGGTCGCTGCCGATCACGATCGCCTCGAGGTCTTCCGTGCGCAGATCGGTCACGCCGTTCACCTCGGCGTACCGGAAGCCGTGGAAGGTGAGCGGCGAGTCCAAGGTGACCTCGTCGGGGCCGGCCAGGATGTAGGTGTCGGTGGCCTTCGCGGTGCGGAGGGGGCGGACGCCGAGTTCGCCGTGCTCCAGGACCTCCGCGTGCCGCAGGACGATCTCGTCTCCGGCCTGCTGACCGCGGACCTTGAGCCGGACGCGGCCGACCAGGTTCTGGCCGAAGTCGACGAGCGTCTTGCCGGACGGCGAGGTCGTGATCTCGACTGCGGGCAGGACATCGGTGATCCGGACCGGCGGGCCGTCCGGCGCGACCAGCAGGGTGAGGTCGGCGTCGAGTACGTCGACCGGCGTGGGTTCGCCGGGCTGCCTGCGCAGGTCGGTGGTCTGGCCGTCGTACAGGTCGTCGGCGGTGACGTTGCTCTCCCGGGACGTCCAGGTGCCGTCGCTGCCGTAGGTGTGGAGCTGCCCGTCCTCGGTGGTGACCTCGAGTTGCGCGAGGACGGCGAGGCGTTCGCCGTACAGCTGCTTCTGGTCCCGGAAGCCGATCCGGCCGCGGTACCAGGCGTTGCCGAGGAGGAATTCGAGCGTGTTCTCACCAGGCCGGACAAGCTCGGTCACGTCGTAGGTCTGGTAGCGCAGCCGGTACTGGTACGACGTCCAGCCGGGCGCGAGCTCCTCGGTGCCGACGCGCTGCCCGTTCAGTTCGGGCAGGTAGATGCCGTGCGCGGTGGCGTACAGGCGGGCCTTGACGATGCCGTCCGGGAGGTCCGCCGTACCGGCGACCAGCGGGGCGGGCGAGCCGTGCGGGTTGTCGCGCGGACTGACGAACCGCGCGGACCAGTCGTCGTGCGAGAGCAGCCCGGCCTCGACCGACGCGGGCTCGCTCCAGTCGCTCCACTCCTCGTTACCGCGGACGCGGACTCGGACCTGTGCAGTTTCCCGGGAGGCGAGCGGGTCGGCCGGCCAGGGCACCAGGACCTGGTCGGCGGACTCGACGGTGAAGACCTGGGTGGTGTCGCGGGCGATCTCGATCTCGTACGCCGTCTGCGCGTAGCCGGCGTCGGCGGCCGGGACCTGCCAGGAGATCCGCGGGCTCGCGGTACCGATGCCGGCCACCGGAGCCGGACGGTGCTCGAAGCGGAGGGAGGTGGGTGCGGCGGGGTGCGACATGTGACTCCAACCGATGGGATTCATCAAGACGGGATGAAACGATTCAGAGGATGTTCCGATCCTGCGACCAGCGCCCGGCGGCTGCTAGCCCGATGTGCACTCGCTCTAGCACGATCTGCACCTCGGCTCGTACCGTGAGCTCGTGTCGGAAATGGCAGACGAGCCGGTCATGACGCGCGGAACCGTGCTGCACTTCGTCGAAGGGACGGTGGTGCACGCGGGTAAACACCTGCACCAGCAGAGCCATCCGCTGCACACGCACAGCTTCTTCGAACTCGCTCTGGTCACGGAGGGTGAGGGCGTTCATCACAGTCTCGCGGGCCGTCAGCGACTCCGGCCGGGGGACGCGATCCTGCTCCGGCCCGGGGTCTGGCACGAGTACGTCGACTGCGACTCGCTCGAGGTCTACAACTGCTGCTTCTCGGCCGACCTGGTGCGCCGCGAACTGGCCTGGGCACGCGAGGATCCGCTGCTCGGATACCTGTTGTGGACCGGCCCGTTCTCCGCGCAACGCCGCGGAATGCTGGCCACGCATCTCGGTCCGGACAGCGTGCAGGAGGCCGTCGGGCACCTCGACGGACTGCGCCGGCTCCGCAACCAGCCGCTCAGCCGGCACCGCGGCGCGGTGATCGGCTGGCTGTCGCTCTACCTGAACTGCGTCGCGCGAACGGTCGCGGACCGTGACCAGCGCAGCGAGTCCACCCATCCCGCGGTCGTCGACGCGATGCGGATGATGGAGGCCGACCCGGCCCGGCACTGGACGCTGAGCGACCTCGCCGGCGAGCTGCACCTCGCCCCGGGCTACCTGGTCCGGCTGTTCAAATCGGTGACCGGGCTACCGCCGATGGCGTACCTGTCCCGGCACCGCGTCGAGCTGGCGGCCGACCGGCTGCTGCACACGGATCTGCCGATCCACCGGATCGGGGAGTCGGTCGGTTGGCCCGACCAGAACTACTTCGCCCGCCGCTTCAAGTCCGCCTATGGGCTACCTGCGTCGCTCTACCGACAACGTTTCAATTCGGTCCGGCACAGCTATCCGGCTCTTGACGAGAAGCTCTAGGCCGTCCAGGATTCGCTGCAGCCCGAACTCGAGGCCCTGGTTCTCGCTGCCGGCCGACGTGCTCATCGCGGCGACGAGGTGCGGGAAGCGGGCGGCCTCGGTCGTCATGATCTCGGCGAGCGACTGCTGCATGTCCTGCTCGGTGAGGCCCTGGGTGTGGCCGGGGAAGGTCGTGGACTGCTGCGCGATGTTCCGGACGTGGCTGGTGATGACGAGGATCGAGTCCAGCTGCTCACCACCGGTCAGGCCGGTGTCGGTCAGGGCGCCGAGACCGCGCTCCATCCAGGCGAGTTCGTTCGGGCCGAGGAGCCGGCGGCCGATCGTGGACTGCAGTAGCCAGGGGTGCCGGGTGAACCCTTCGTACAGGTCGAGGGCCCAGGCGTGGAGCGCCTCGCGCCAGGGCTTGTCCGGTGCTGCGGGTGGGGCACCCATGGCCAGGTCGCTCATCACCGCGACGAGCTCGGTCTTGCCGGGGACGTAGCGGTACAGCGCCATCTTGGTCACCGGCAGGTCGCCGGCGACGCGCTGCATCGAGACCGCGTCCAGACCCTCGGCGTCCGCGATCGCTATCGCGGCCTCGGCGATCTCGGTCAGCGTGATCGCCGGCTTGGGACCGCGGGATCGCGGCGGTTCCTTTCCCCAGAGCAGCTCGGTCATGGGTCTCCGTCCGGAATTCGGCTTGAACTGTGTCTACCATACACATTACTGTGTCCGGCAGACACAGTTACTGATGCGAGGAGACGATCATGCGGGTGCTGGTTTCGGGTGCGAGCGTGGCGGGGCCGTCGGTGGCGCTCTGGCTGGGCCGGGCGGGGCACGACGTGACGGTGGTGGAGATCGCGCCCGCGCTGCGGCAGGGCGGGTACGCCGTGGACTTCCGCGGCGAGGTGTTCACCACGGTGCTGGACCGGATGGGCGTGCTCGGGGACCTGCGCGCGCTGCAGACCGGTGGCAGTGCGATGCGGTTCGTCGACGCCTCGGGCCGCCGGCTGATGCGGTTGCCGGCCGAGTTCGCGGGCGGCGAGCTGGAGGTACTGCGGGCCGATTTGTCGCGGGTGTTGTACGAGCACAGTCGCGAGCAGGCGACGTACCGGTTCGGGGACTCGATCGCGGCCCTGCACGAGCACGCGGACGGCGTCGACGTCCGGTTCGAGAGCGGGATCGAGGAGACGTACGACCTGGTCATCGGCGCGGACGGGATGCATTCCGTCGTACGGCGGCTCGCCTGGCCTGCCGCGCAGGTGGTGGAGCGGCACCTGAACTACTACGTCGCCGGCTGGGAGGTGCCGAACACGCACGGGATCACCGGCGACTCGCTGATGTACAACGTGCCGGGCAAGTTGGCGAGTGTGGGCGCGGACCGCCGCGATCCGGCGCTGGCGCAGACGCTGTTCGTGTTCAAGTCGCCGGTGCTGGAGTACAACCGGCGAGACCTGGACCAGCAGAAGGCGATCATCGCCGAGCAGTTCCGCGGGCTCGGCTGGTACGTACCCGAGCTGCTCGAAGCGTTGCCGGCGGCAACCGAGTTGTACTTCGACTCGATCAGCCGGGTCCGCGTGGACCGGTGGTCGACGAACCGGATCGTGCTGCTCGGCGACGCCGGGTACGGCGCGACGTTCGGCGCGCTCGGCACCGGTACGGCGGTTGTCGGTGCCTACGTACTGGCGGGTGAGCTGGCGCGGGCCGACCTCCGGACGGCGTTCGACCGGTACGAGGCGACGCTGCGGAAGGCGGTGTCGACGACGCAGGACGGCAGCCGGGCGGGGACCTTCCTGGCGCCGGCCACGCGGTTCGGGATCAGCGCGCGGAACAAGATTCTGAACCGGCCGTTCCTCCTCAACCAGATGCTCAAGATGGCGCAGAACATGAGCGAGCTGATCGAGCTCCCGTCGTACTCAACCGAGCAGCGGAAGATCGTTCAGCCATGACTCCCAGGCGTCGGGCAGCCACCCCGGAACGCCGAGGACGCCCATGTAGAGCCAGATCGCGACCAGCACACAGGCGAACAGCGCGATCGTGCCGAGCGCCTTGAGCCAGGCGGGCTGCTTGCCGGTCCAGGCGGTGAGCGCCTTCACCCAGTCCTTGACCCGGTACAGCAGCCGCTGCGCCCATTCGAACTCGCTGGCCAGCACGGCGAGCCCCGCGATGAACAACGGGATCCCGCCCGGTCCCGGCAGCCAGCCGGTCAGCGGGGCGGCGATGAGCAGCAGCCCACCGACCACGCCCACACCGACGCGGTAGAACATCAGTTTCCTGGGGTTTTCCCGGATCCGGCGCCGCCACTCCCACCGGTCGTCCGCAGCGTCCAGGGTGATGTTGTCGTCGGTGCGGTCGGGATCCTGTTTCTCGGCCACGGCACCACCCTACGTGCTGTCCGGTGAGCGGTCCGGAGTTTCTTTGATCCGGGCAAGCAGTTCGCCCGACCGGTAGAGGAAACCAGCGTTTGAACGCGTGACATTCTCAATCGTTGGCTTCACACTGGCGTCACCGATCGGGACTCGACCGGCACTTTTCGTGACCGGCCGGTCTCCAAATCGCTGATCCGATGCCATGGGGGGCGGGGGACGTGGTCCGAGTCGTACTCGGGCACCACAGTGCGCTGCTGCGGGGAGCGTTGGCGACTGTGCTGGCCCAGGAACCAGGAATGGAGGTACCGGCCGAGATCGACAAGGTCGGTGACGTGCTGGAAGCTGCCGCCCGGACGGGACCACAGGTGCTGGTTCTCGACGCGGAGCTGGCCGGCGAACTGGTGATGCATGAGCTGTGCGGCGCCCTGGCCGGTGCCGGCGTGCTGGTGCTGATCGACCCGGGCACCGTGCACGGCGCGCACCTGGAGCTCGCGCGGCAGGTGCCACGCGTCGGTTTCATCGCGACCGACGCCTCACCGGCCGAGCTGGTGGCGGCGGTGCGCAGCGTCGCGAACGGCACACCGGTGATCGACCCCGCGGTGGCGCTCGCGGCGCTGCGGGCCGAGCACAATCCGCTGACCGTGCGGGAGTGCGAGGTACTGCGCCTGGTGTCGACCGGCGCGACGGCGCAGGAGATCTCCCGGAAGCTGAACCTGTCGACCGGCACGGTTCGCAACTACCTGTCGCACATCCTCGCGAAGGTGGGCGCCCGGAGCCGGATCGAGGCGGTCCTGAAGGCTCAGGATGCCGGCTGGATCTGATCGTCCTCGTGCTGCGCGGGTTGCTGCCAGTGGCCGAGAAGCTCGCGGTAGAGCGGAGACATCCGCAGCAGCGTGCTGTGCCGACCGAGCGCCGCTTCGGTGCCGTCGAGGACGAGGATGCGGCGGGCCCGTAGGGCGGAGCTGATCCGGTGCGCGATCACGATCAGCGTCCCGGGCCGGGCAGCGAAGGCTTCCTCGGCACACCGCTCGGCGTCGGGGTCCAGGTGGCAGGTCGCTTCGTCGAGTACGGCGATCGGCGCCGGCGAGAGGTACGCCCGGGCCAGCGCGATCAGCTGCCGCTCACCGGCGGACAGTTGGGCCGGGTGAATCGTTGCGGGCAGCCCCCCGAGCCTCGCGACCAGGGCGCCGGCGGCGACGGCCGAGATTGCCCGTTCGAGCTGGGCGGCGGTCGCGTCCGGAGCCAGGTAGCTGACGTTTTCGGCGACGGTCCCGGAGAAGACATATGCCTCCTGCGGGATCAGGACACGGGTTCGGGCCAGTAGCTCGGTCGACAGCTGCCCGGGTGGGACCCGGCCGAGCACGATGCGGCCCTGGGTCGGCGGCAGCAGTCCGCAGATCAGCGCGGCGAGGGTGGACTTGCCGATGCCGCTCGGGCCGACGACGGCCAGATGGTCGCCTTCGGGCACGACGAGATCGAGCCGGTGCAGGACCGGTTCGGCGTGCGCGCCGTACGCGAACGACACCTTTTGCAGTCGCGCCTGGTGCCCGTGCGGCACGGCCGCGAGCGAGGGCTGCTCGGGCGGCGGTCCGCTGTCGAGGATGCGGCCGAGCGTGACGACGTACCGCAGGCCACTGTCGCCGAGGGCGGACATGACCGTGCTCAGCGCAGGCTGGAGGCCGAGGAGCACGTAGGTGAGCCCGCCGAGGAGCGTGCCGGTGCTCACGCCGCGGCCGGCGAGCCAGGGGCCGAGCGCCAGCAGGAGCAGCAGCGGCAGCCAGCCGCCGAGGGCGAAGCAGAGCATCCGCAACGCGGCGACCTTGGCCAGCGCCCGCTCCGCGGTGGCGTGTGCCTCGATCGGTTCGCCGACCCACGCCGCGGTGAAGTCTTCGGCGCCGGCCGCGGTGATGTCGCGGACCCCGGCGAACGCCGTACCGGCAGAGGTGGTCAGCTGCTCGTCGGCGGCCAGTGATGCCTCGACCCGGTGTGCGGCCTTGCCGAGGATTCCCAGCGAGGCGGCGAAACCGAGCAGGAACGGCGGTACGACGAGCAAGGCGATCACAGGCGCGAGGGACAACAGCCCGCTCAGCACCGCGACCACGGTGACGAGGAAGTTCCGGATCACCAGGATCAGACCGGCGTAGGTGTCCCGAACGATCTCGACCTGCCGGTTCAGCCGCGACACCGCACCGTCCGTCCGCTCACCCGTGACGCCGCGACGCAGCGCACCGCCGACCACCCTGCGAACCAGTTCGTCGCGCACCGGCTCGACCAGGTCGCCGAGCCTGCGGTAGACCTGGCCGGCGCCGACCGCGCCCAGTGCGGCGGCCGCGACCAGGCCTCCGAGCCACCCCAGTCCGGCCGCGGATCGACCGCCGAGGAAGGCGTCGGTCGCGTGGGCGACCGCGAGACCGTACCCCATGGTCGGCAGGATCTCCGGCACCGACCAAGCGGCCAGCAACAGCGCCGGCCGCCGCCGCAGCGCGGCGACCCCGAAGCGCAGCTCGCGCCTCATCCGAAGATCTCCCGGTACGCCGCCGCCCGCCACAGGCTCGTATGCGGACCGACGCCGCGGACCTGCCCGTGGTGCAGCCAGACGACCAGGTCCGCCCGAGCCGCGGTGGCAACCCGGTGCGTGACGATCAGCCGGGTTCGGTGCAAGCGATCCTCGGTCAGGGTCCGGTTGATCTCCATCTCGGTCGCGGTGTCCAGACTGGACGTGGCGTCGTCGAGGACCAGCAGCCGGTCGGCATGCCAGGCGCGGGCGAGTCCCAGCCGCTGCCGCTCACCGCCCGACATCGGTGCCTCGGGCAACGGAGTCCGGTAGCCGTTCGGTAACCGGCTGGCGTAGTGGTGCGCGTGGGTCGCGCGGGCGGCGGCGAGCAGCCGGACCGGCGAGAGCCGCCCGGTCGAGATCGCGTCGGCCACCGTGCGCCCGACGAGGACCGGCCGTTCGAACGCGCATCCCACCGCCTGGCGCAGTGCGGCCCGGTGCAGTGCCTTCAGCGGTACGCCGTCGAGCAGCACGAGCCCGGAATCGGGGTCACGCAGGCGGGCGGCGACCGCCGCGAGCACCGACTTGCCGGCACCGCTCGCGCCCACGACCGCGATCGTGGCCCCACCGGGCAGGTCCAGCGTGACGTGGTCGAGGAGCGTCACGCCGTCGGCCACCACGGTGACGTCGTCGAACTCCAGCCGGCCAGGGCCCGGCGGCAGCCGCAGGCCGCCGTAGGCCAGGGGTTCGACGGCCAGGATCTCGGCGCTGCGGTGTACGCCGGCCCGCGCCCGGGCCAGCTCGCCGAGCAGACCGGTCAGGCTGCCGAGGCCTGCCCCGATGACGGCGTACTGCGAGGCGGCGAACAGTTCGCCCGCCGTGATCCGGCCCGCGACCAGCTGCAGACCACCGATCGCGAGGACCGAGATCAGGACGAGCGGCCCGATCAGGGCGGCCTGCGCGCCCGAGCGGGCGAGCACGGTCCAGGTCAGGCGCCCGTTGCGGTGCAACTCCGGCAGGAACTGGAGGATCCGCCGCTCCTCCCGTTCCACAGTGCCGCCTGCCGCGATCGTGCGGATGCCGTCGAGCGCCTCGGTGAGCAGCGCGGCGATCCGGCCCTGCGTCTCCTGGTAGGCCAGGCTGATCTCGGTCGTCCGGCGGGCGAAGACCCACAGCACCACGATGACCAGCAGGACACCGCCGAAGAAGGCGGCCGCGAGCGACACGTCGATGCGCGCGAGCAGCACGAGGCTGCCGACCGGAGGCGCCGCCGCGGCGATGGCTGTGACCACGGTGGGACCGGCCTGTGCGGCGTCGCTCGCGCTGCCGGACACGCGGCTGACGAGATCACCGGTTTCGAACCGGCGCGTGCCCTCGGGTCCGCCTGTGAGCACCCGGCCGACGAGGCGGTGCCGCAGCCAGGCGGTGGTTCCGGCGACACAGGCCGTACCGGCGAACGCGTCGACCAGGGAACTCGCGATGCCGAGGGCGATCAGGAGGCCGGCCAGTGTCAGCCAGCCGTTCACTGTGTGGCCGGAGGCAATGGCGTCGACGGCGCGGCCGAGCACGGTCGGCAGGGCGAGCGTGACTCCGCTCCCGAGCAGCGCGGACAAGCCGATCAGCGGCAGCCAGCTTCGGCCGTGGCGAGCCGCCGCGGCGAAGGTGAGGGCGGGCGCGCTCATCTGGTCAGCCCGGTGTGCGCGGCGAGGAACGCCAGCAGGTCGGCGGCGAGGGCGACCCCGCGGCTGACTGCCGAGGAGCCGTGCCCGCGGCCGTCCTCGGAGCGCAGCAGGACCGGTCGCGAACCGTCGGTCGCGTGCTGGAGCGCAGCGCACATCTTCCGCGCGTGCATCGGATCCACCCGCGTGTCACCACCGAACACGGTGAACAGGACCGCGGGATAATCGTTGCCCTCAGCAACATGGTGGTACGGCGAGTAGGCCAGCAGGTCCCGGAACTGGTCCGGATCCTCGACCGAACCGTACTCCGGGATCCAGGACGCCCCGAGGCCGAAGTACTGGTACCGCAGCATGTCCAGAACCGGCGCCGAACAGACGGCTGCCGCGAACAGCTCAGGTCGTTGCGTCAAGGCCGCGCCGACCAGCAACCCGCCGTTCGACTCCCCGCAGATACCGAGTTGTGCGGGCGTCGTCCAGCCGTCGGCGATCAGCGTCTCGGCTGCCGCGACGAAGTCGTCGAACACCCTCTGCTTGTTGTGCAGCCGGCCGGCCCGGTGCCAGGTGTCGCCTTCCTCGCCGCCGCCACGCAGGTTGGCGGTGACGAACACCCCTCCTGCCTCGATCCAGGCGAGGGTGAACGAGGAGTACGTCGGGGTCAGCGGCTGCCCGAATCCGCCGTACCCGTACAGGATCGTCGGCCGCGGAACCTGCGGTCCGGGCGCGGCGAGGACGAGCATCCGGATCGGAGTGCCGTCGGCCGAGCGGTAGACGAGTTGTCGGGCTTCGGTCCTCGGTACGTCGACCGTCCCGGGCGGCACGGCCCACACCGCGGTCTCGCCGGTGCGGGCGTCGTACCGGTACACGCTCGCGGGGGTGACGCTGTCGGTGTAGCTGAACCAAACCTCGTGACCGCCCTCCGGGCGCGCGGTCAGCGATCCGATCGACCCGAGACCGGGCAGCGCCACGTCGCCGAGGCGTTCCCCGGTCCGCAGGTCGTGCACGGCGAGCTCGCCGATCGTGTACCGGGTCCTGGCGACCACGAGAAGATCGTCGAGGATGGCGATCTCGCTGAGTGGCGCCTCGGGATCCTCGGGGACCAGTTCGTGCCAGTCCGCCGGCCGAAGCGGATCACCGACACAGATCCGCCCCGCCGGAGCGCCGGCAGTGGTCACGACGTAGAGCCGGCCGTCGCGGCCCACGGTCGGTGCGGTCCGCGCGTCGACGCCTTCCTGCACGACCGAAAGCGTGAAAGTCTCCGACACCTCGGCGAGCCAGACGTCGTTGCGCGCGCCGTCCGCCGCCGAGATCGCCAGCCATCGTCCGTCGGCGCTGATCTCCAGCCCGTACGTCGCCTCGCGGGTGAGCACCGGGGTGCTGCCGGAGCCGATCCGGTGCAGCCAGACCTGCCGGTCGCGAACGAAGTAGAAGGCGCGACTGTCGGGCAGCCACGCGACGGGGGAGTAGCGGCAGCGGTCGATCGGGCCGTCGAGCACCTGGCCGGTGCCGGTGCCCATGACGTAGAGGCTGGATTCCTCCGTGCCGCCGCGCGACAGCTGGAACGCCAGCAGGCTCCCGTCGGGCGACGGCTGCCAGTGGTCGAGCGTTGTCCCACCGGTGGGATCGAGCGCCATCGGGTCGATCAGGGCCTGGTCGGCGACGTACAGGACCGGATGATCCTGCCGGGCTGTCCGGCGCAGCACGAAGGGCCGCTCACCCCGCCACACCGGCGGAGTCACCATGCCGACGTCGCTGAAGCGCGCGACCTGGGCCCGGAAGCGGTAGCGGTTGGTCAGTTCCGCGGCGTGCGTGAGCCAGAGCTCGTCCTGCGCGGCCTGCCAGGCGAGGGTGCACGGGTCGGCCGGGTTCTCCAGCCAGCGGTACGGATCGGCAACGACATGGCCGTGCAGCCGGTCGACGGTCGGCCGTCGATCGGCGGCGGGATACCTGAGGCCAAGGGTGCGCACGGGATCCTTCCCCGGTCCGATGCCCGGGCAGCAAAGCCGGCACCAAACATCACAGCCGGCAGCTGTCCGGAGCATCGAACCTACTGTCGCTCAGTGGCAAAGAACGACGCTGAGGTTGCTGGGACGCTGCGAACCGCAGCCGAGCACAGTCAGCGTGCTGCCGCCACCACCGCCACTGCCACCGCCACAACTGCCGGGGGCCTGCAGACCTTGAAGGTCGAGAAGCGCCATGTCTACACCTCCTTCCGCACATCGGTCGGGCTCGGACCACTCGCCGCGGTCGGGGGTCCGAAGAACGGAAGAGCGCCCGGCTGCTCGTGCAGCGCGGCGCCCAGAGCCAGCAGGATCCCGGCCGAACCGGTGGCCAGGTCCATCGAGAGCCGGAGGAGTTGATTCCCCGGGAAGGCCAGCCCGTCGGCATACGGCAGTGCGTGCCAGGCAAGTCCGCGGATCAGGTCGGTGGTCTCGTCGCCGGTGAGCGCCGCCGCCGCGATCAGGCCGGCGCGACCCATGAACAGTCCGGGCTGGACGAAGTATCCACAGCGATCGACCCGCTGGAGCGCCGCGAGGTCTTCGGCGAGTTCGCCGTCGTGACGATGGCGCAGGTAACGGTCGAGGACGAGCGCGATGCCGGCTGAGCCCTGCTCGAGGTACGGAAGTGTTCGCCAGCCCTGGTTGACCTGGAGCGTGCCGGCCTCGTCGCGGACGCACCGGCGCAGATCCTGCCGGATCGCGGTCTCGGCGAGGTCGAGCAGTCCGGGGTCCCCGGATCGCTCGTACGCGTGCAGGAACAGCAGCGCGGGTCCCGAGGATCCGAACATCAGCCCGGCGCGTGGGTTTCCTTCACCGCTGATCTCCGGCACGTCGTCGACCCGGCCGAGCCGGTCGGCGACCAGGTCGATCACCCTTGTCGCCGCGGCGCGCAGGCCGGGTTCGTCCGCGAAGTGCAGGAGGTTCAGCCCGATCCCGGCCAGGCCCGAGTGCAGCCCGAGCTCGTTCGACTCCAGCGGCATCGCCAGACAACGATCCAGCGCGTCGAGTGCGTCCTCGCGATAGCCGAGTTCGGCAAGAACGTGGGCGACGCCGTGCAGACCGTCGTACAGACCGAGGCCGATCGCCGGGTCCTGGGCATGCTTGCGAAGCCAGTCGTCGTACTCCGGGAAGCGGCCCGCGCCGGTGCGGTCGAGCGCGTAGAGCACGCCGGCGGCTCCGTATGCGAGGTTGACACCACCGCCTGGCCGGAACTGCGCGACGTCGCCGGGGAAGAGGCGGTCGTCGCGGTCCGGGGTGGCGGCGGCCACGATCGCGCGGGTGATCGCGGCGCGGACGTCGGCCCAGGGCGCCCGGCCGGGCATCGGCAGGCCGGACGGCAGCCGGTCCGGCCGCGGTACGCCGGTGATGGTCGCGACCGCACGCCCGATAGTTGCCTCGGGCACCGGGAACGTCTCGGTGACGAGGTCCGCGAGCTGCTGTGCCTTGCCCGGATGGACCTGTAGGAGCGTCGTCGTCTGTGGGGCGAAGAGGCCGATGGCGAGACAGGCCAGCGCGTAGCGGTCAGCTTCGACACCCTTGCGGCCCGGGGGAGCGACGTACCCGGGATGCGCCAGCGCGGAGTGCGCCTGCTGCCCGGCCAGGGTGGCGACCTCGAAGTCGATCAGCACCAGGCGGTCGTCGACGCTGATCAGGATGTTGTCCGGATGCAGGTCGCCGAAGACCACGCCGCGCTCGTGCAGGCTCTGGATCGCGCGCTCGACCCGATCCAGCATCGCGACGGCCCAGTCGGTGTACTCCTGCAGGGCAGTGGGGGACGGATCAGGGCGGGTGAGCGGGTAGCGTCCGACGACCAGCCGTTGCAGCGGGCTCGCGTCGATGAACTCCTGCACCAGGAAGTGGTGGTCCCCGAGGACGAAGTAACCGTGCGCAGCCGGGACGACGTCCAGGCCGCGCAGCCGCTCGAGGATCGCCCGTTCGTGCTGGATCCGCGCGACCGCGTCCCGGCGGTCGACGTCGAGCCCGGCCAGCGGCCGTCCCTCCTTCAGTACGACGCGCGCCTGCGTGTCCCGGTGGTGGCCGAGATAGACACCACCGCCGTTGGAGAACTGGATGACGCTCTCGATCTCGTACTCCAGCTCGTTGGTGGTGACCGCGTTGCGGGCGGCCAGGTGGGTCTCGAGGAACGACGGCAGCCGCACCCAGGGCGGCGTCGCGAAGACGGGTCCGCGGACATCCGGAACGAGCCGGCCGGTCGGGTCCTCGACGGCCAGGACGCGCTCGCCGGTCTCGGACAGGCAGTGCCGCTCGGTGAAGGCGCCGTACCGGACGAAGAGTGGGCCGTCGGCGTACCGGAGGTCGCTGAGGATATACGGGCCGCGGATGCCCACGAGCTGCTCGTCGAGCTCCTTGAGCACGAGCTCGAGCTGCGCCTCGTCGGACGGATAGACGGTGACGAGCTTGCCGCTCGACCCGCGGACGGCGGCCTTCGAGTTCATCATCACCATGACGGCTTCGCTGCGCAGGAACTTGAACGGGAGGCCGCGCCGGACGCAGTAGTCCCAGACCGTGCTCAGCGTCCGGTCGGCGTCCTCGAGACCGGACGACACGTGGATCTTCCAGCCCTGGGGCGGCAGCGACATCGCGCGTGGTGCGTAGTGCATCCACAGGTCGCCGGCGACGTGGTCCCAGCCGTCCGGGACCGGTCGCGCGCAGACGGCGAAGTCCGGGTGCTCGACTCCGTGGGCCGGGACGTCGTAGAAGTACCGGTCGACGAGACAGTAGAGCTCGTACTGCTCCATCGCCATCCTCCACGAATCGTCGGACGCCTCGCCGACATCTTCGGAAAGTCAGCGTCCGTGCGCGTAGTGAATGGCGTCACCAGTTTGCGGTGAGAAGTGCGTGGCCGTACTCACGCGTACGTCACACGATTACGAGTTCACCGGGTTCCCGAACTCCCAGTGCCACGGCTCCTCGCGGTTGCGGCCCGGCTCGGCCCAGGCGGGGTGCAGCCAGCCGTACGACGGGGCGTGCGCCTTCATCCACAGGTACTGGGCGGTGTTGTACTTGTCGATGCCGCCGCACAGGTCGACCGCGACGCCCCAGCCGTGGTTCGACGTACCCGGGAGGGCCGCCAACGAGGGCTTGCGCTGGTACAGGCTGACCTGGGACGCGTACGAGCGGTAGGAGTCCGTGATGCACAGGGTCCTGCCGAACTGCGCGCGGTAGGCCGCAGCGAGTTTCAGGTACGCCGCGGCGGCGTCGCAGCGGAGCATGTGACCGGCCCCGATCGCGCACAGCTTGTCGGCCGGGATCATGCCGTTGCTGTAACCGCCCCAGCCGGTGCTGGCCGAGCCCGTAGCCAGGAACGGCATCGGGTTCACCGGGTCGCCGCCGAGCCGCACCTCGAAATGCAGGTGCGGTCCGGTCGTGTTTCCCTTGTCGCCGACGGCACCGATCTGCTGTCCGGCGGTCACCTGCTGGCCTTCGGTCACGTCGACCCGGCTCAGGTGCGCGTACAGCGTTTCCAGGCCGTTGCCGTGGTCGATCCGCACCAGGTTGCCGGCCCAGGCCGGGTGCTCGATCCGGACCACGCCGGACGTGACGGCGCGCACCGGCGTACCGATCGGGGCCGGGAAGTCCTGCCCGGTGTGGAAGCCGGACGACCACTCGGAGCCGGCCTGACCGAACGGCGTACCGATCTCGTAGGTGCCGTCCGGCAGCGGCCAGGTCCAGGCGCCCGAGCCGACGTCGTACGACGTGGCGGTGTTGCCGCAGCGGAACGAGTACGCCTCGGAGGTCGCGACCGGCGCCACCTGCGGCTTGCTGGGAGCGCCGAGCGTCGGGCGAAGAGCGGCGTACAGGTTGTCGGGGACACTCGTGACGACGACCGCACCCTTCGACTCGTCGGCGGCGATCATCTGGTTGTCGTCGAGCGCGATGCCGATGTGCACGAGGCCGTACGACCGGCTGCCCATGATCAGCAGGTCGCCGGGCTGGATCTGCGTGGTCGGCACGGCCTGGTAGTCGGGGTAGACCTTGCCGACCAGGTTCGGGAGTGTGGTGTACGGCTCCCACGCGACGCGGGCCGCGCCAAGGCAGCCGTACTTGTCGGGGCCGGTCGCGGCCACGCCGTACGGCTTGCCGACGAGGCTGAAGGCCTGGTTGACCGCGCGGATGGTCTCGGCGGACAGCACCCGGACGGTCCGGCCGGATGCTGTGACGGATGCCACGCCGGGCACGGCGGCACCACGGCGGGTGAGCGGCGCGAGGCCGGCCGGGAGCTTGGCCGGGTTCTTGAGTACCGCGGCGGCGGGGGGAGTGACCTTCGCTGCGGCGAGCTCGGTGAGGTACGTCTTCCACTGGGCGAGGGCCTGTGCGTCGCGGACCGTCTGCAGCTGTTGCGAGACCCCGGAAGCCACGTCGAGGTCCGCGGTCTGGTCGGCCATCATCGCGGAGGCGTCGGCGGCCTTCTGCTGGACCTGCTTGCTCAGCTCCTGCGCCTTCGCGGCGGCCTCGTTCGCGGCCGCGCGCTTGGTGACCGCGTCCTCCTTCAGCCGGTTCGACTCCGACTCGGCGGCCAGGGCGGTGTTGTACTGCGAGACCTGCGTGCTGCCGAGCTGGACGATCGCGGTCTGCCGGTCGGCGATCTCCTGCAGGTTCTCCGCGACCGGGGCGAGCGACCACAGGAGCGATTCGGTTCCCATCACGGTCGGGATGCCGAGCTGGTACGCCTGCGCGGTGATCACCCCGAGGCGGTGGCGCTCCTTGTCGGCGCGGCTCTTCGACGTACTGGCCGTGGCCTCGGCGGCCTTCGCGGCGGCCTCGGCGCTCTGCGCTTCCTTGAGGGCCTTCGTGTAGGCGATCGTGGCCTTCGCGAAGTCGGCCTGGACCGCGGCGGCCTCGGCCTGGAGCTGCTCGAGCGACCGGTTCACGTCGGTGACGGAGGCGGGTGGCGGCTGGGAGGCGGTGGGCGTGGGGTCATCGGCGTACGCCGGTAGTGCCACGGCCGCCAGTAAGGTGCCGATTGCCGCGAAACGCAGCCCTCGGCGCTTCCCCAGATGCATCCATCCCCCATGTAACTCGCCTCACGCGATAGCCCAGCGTAGGCGTCGTACGGTCCTTACGGAACCCCGGCTAGCATTCACCCCATGGCCTCGCACTTTGACGTTGTTGTCCTCGGCGCGGGTCCGGGTGGGTACGTCGCGGCGATCCGCGCTGCCCAGCTCGGCCTCAAGACCGCCATCATCGAGAAGAAGTACTGGGGCGGTGTCTGCCTGAACGTGGGCTGTATCCCGTCCAAGGCGCTGCTGCGGAACGCCGAGCTGTCGCACATCTTCCGGACGGAGGCGAAGACCTTCGGCATCAGCGGAGAGGTCAGCTTCGACTTCCCGACCGCGGTGCAGCGTTCCCGCAAGGTCGCCGACGGCCGGGTCAAGGGCGTCCACTTCCTGATGAAGAAGAACAACATCACCGAGTTCGACGGCTGGGGTTCGTTCACCGACGCGAACACCCTCGACGTGACGCTGAACGACGGGTCGTCCGAGACCGTCACGTTCGGCTCGTGCATCGTCGCGACCGGCGCGACCACCAAGCTGCTGCCGGGCACCCAGCTGAGCGACCGCGTGGTGACCTACGAAGAGCAGATCCTGACCGAGGAGCTGCCCGGCTCGATCGTGATCGCCGGCGCGGGTGCGATCGGCGTCGAGTTCGCGTACGTGCTGGCGAACTACGGCGTGAAGGTGACGATCGTCGAGTTCCTCGACCGGATGGTCCCGCTGGAGGACCCGGAGGTCTCCAAGGAGCTCGCCAAGGCGTACAAGAAACTCGGTGTCGACGTCCTGACCTCGACCCGGGTGGACTCGATCGACGACTCCGGCGCTTCGGTGAAGGTCACCGTGACCGGCAAGGACGGTGTCCAGAAGACGATCGAGGCCGACAAGGTCATGCAGGCGATCGGCTTCCAGCCGCGCGTCGACGGGTACGGCCTGGACAAGATCGGGGTCGCGCTGACCGAGCGCGGCGCGATCGGCGTGGACGGCTTCTGCCGGACCAACGTGCCGAACATCTTCGCGATCGGCGACGTGACCGCGAAGCTGATGCTCGCGCACGCGGCCGAGGCGATGGGCGTGATCGCCGCCGAGACGATCGCCGGGCACGAGACGATGGAGCTCGACTACGCGATGATCCCGCGGGCGACGTTCTGCCAGCCGCAGATCGCCAGCTTCGGCTACACCGAGGAGGAGGCTCGCAAGCTTGGCCACGACGTCAAGGTCGCCAAGTTCCCGTTCACCGCGAACGGCAAGGCCCACGGCCTCGGCGACCCGACCGGCTTCGTCAAGGTGATCAGCTCCGCGAAGTACGGCGAACTCCTGGGCGCGCACCTGATCGGCCCGGAGGTCACCGAGCTGCTGCCCGAGCTGACCCTGGCCCAGAAGTGGGACCTGACCACCAAGGAACTGGCCCGCAACGTCCACGCCCACCCCACCCTGAGCGAGGCCCTCCAAGAGGCCTTCCACGGCCTCGAAGGCCACATGATCAACTTCTGACCCGCTTCACCTGACACCGGCGGCAGATCCTTCTGCCGCCGGTGTCGTTTTTCTAACGCTCGGAGATGCCGCCCAGTACGGGTTTGACGTCGACGATCGGGGTGCCGTCGAGGGCTTCCAGGTCGCTGACGCGGACTCGCAGGCCGTCCACCTCCAGTACCTGTACCCGGTGCAGGCCGAGTGGATTGGGGCGGTCCGGCGACCTGGTGCTGAAGACGCCGGTCGCCGGGCGCGTCGCATCGCCCCGCGGGTGCACCTTCTGTACGTCCCGGTCGGCGCGGTCGAACCAGCTGATCAGGATCAGCTCATCACCGACGCCCAGGTCCGCCAGCGCCTCGGTCACGCTGGCTTCGAACACCACCCAAGCAGCCGGCGCGCCTTCGTCCCCCTGCCGGGGCGCGTCCGCACGCTCCCGCAGTTCGGACTCCACCCGCGCGATCGGTCGCAGGACCAGCTCGGCTGTCATCACAAGCTCCTGTAGACGGTGTGGAGAGGTTCTTCGGCGGTGTAGGCGTGGAAGGCGAGGCCCGGGTCGGCCGTGAGGTCTACCAGCGACTCGGTCTGCGGCTCGAAGGGGAGGCGGACAGTCGAGCGGATACCGGGAGCGCCGCGCACGGGCAGGCCGGCGAAGGTGGTGGTGATCGCGTTGTGCACGTGGCCGGTGAGGAGCGCGGTGACGGGTTTGCCTTCCAGGACCTTCGCGAGATCGTCGGGGTTCTCGAGCTTCCACTGGTCCATGACGGGGTGGTGGAGTTCGAACGGTGGGTGGTGCATGGCGACGAAGAGCGGGCCGTCCACCGCATGGGTGAGGGTGGTTTCGAGCCAGGCGAGCGTGTCGTCCGACAGGTAGCCGTGGTCTTTGCCTTCGACGGTCGAGTCGACCAGGACGAAGCGGGCCTGGCCGACGTCGCGGACCTGGTTGACCGGGTGGCCGCTGGCGTGATCCGGCTCGGTGAGCAGGGCCCGGAACGGCTGGCTGACGTCATGGTTGCCGGGGAGGACCAGGGTCGGTACGTCGAAGGTCAACTCACGCGCGACCTCGACGTACTCCTCGGGCAGGCCGTGGTCGGCCAGGTCGCCGGTGACCAGGACGACGTCGACGGTTGACGAACGGACGTACGACGTGACGCGCCGGAGGCGGTCGCGCGCCTGCTCGGAGCCGTCGAGGTGCGGGTCACTGAGGTGCGCGATGACGTACATGGTCAGCAGATTAGCCGCAGGCCGCCCGGCGGAGAGTGTCTGCTTACGGTGTGGTGACGCGCCGGGGTGGGGTTTGGTCCGGGTCTGGTGGTCTGAGAGATTTGGGCTCATGGCTGAACAGGTTGATGTGGTCGTGGTCGGGCTCGGTGTCGGCGGCGAGGAGACGGCCGGCCGGCTGGCGCAGGCCGGGCTGCGGGTGGTCGGGATCGAGTCCCGGCTGGTCGGCGGCGAGTGCCCGTACTACGGGTGCATCCCGAGCAAGATGATGATCCGGGCCGCGAACCTGATCGCCGAGACCCGGCGCGTGGACGGCATCGCGGGTACGGCGACCGTGCAGCCGGACTGGGCGCCGGTGGCGAAGCGGATCCGCGAGGAGGCGACCGACACCTGGAACGACCAGGTCGCGGTCGACCGGCTGGTGAACAAGGGCGCCACCGTGATCAAGGACGTCGCGACGGTCACCGGCCCGAACACCGTCCGCGCCGGCGACATCGAGTACGAGGCGGCCCGCGGCATCGTGATCGCGACCGGCACCGTGCCCTCGATCCCGCCGATCGACGGTCTTGCCGGTACACCGTTCTGGACCAACCGCGAGGCGATCGAGGCCGAGACGCTGCCGGCCTCGCTGCTGATCCTCGGCGGCGGCGCGATCGGGATGGAGCTGGCGCAGGTGTTCGCGCGCTTCGGCGTCCAGGTCACGGTCGTCGAGGGCGCCCCGGAGGTGCTGGCCATGGAGGAGCCGGAGTCCGGTGTGCTGGCCCGGGAGGCGCTCAAACGCGACGGCGTGACGTTCCACCTCGGTGCGCACGCGCAGCAGGTCGGGTACGCCGGCGGCGCGTTCACCGTCACGCTCGCGAACGGTACGTCGGTGACCGGCGAGAAGTTGCTGGTGGCAACGGGCCGCCGGGTGGCGACCGCGGACCTCGGCATCGACAAGCTCGGCCTGGACCCGAGTGCGCGCCGGATCGAGGTCGACGAGCACGTCCGCGCGGGCGACAAGGTGTGGGCGGTCGGCGACGTCACCGGCGTCGGCGCGTTCACGCACAACGCGATGTACCAGGCCGACATCGCGGTCCGCGACATCCTGCAGGAGCCGGACGCCCCGACCGCGAGCTACCACGCGATGCCGCGGGTGACGTTCACCGACCCGGAGATCGGGGCCGTCGGGATGACCGAGAAGCAGGCCCGCGAGGCCGGCCTGAACGTTCGTATCGGCTCGACCCCGATCCCGGCCTCGACCCGCGGCTGGATCCACAAGGCCGGCAACGAGGGCTTCATCAAGGTCGTGGTGGACGCCGACCGCGGCGTCCTGGTCGGCGCGACCAGCGCGGGCCCGACCGGTGGCGAGGTGCTCAGCGCGCTGGCAGTCGCGGTGCACGCCGCCGTACCGGTGAAGACGCTGCGGCAGATGATCTACGCGTATCCGACATTCCATCGAGCCATCGGTGAGGCACTGAAGTTCTAGTTGCGAACCAGTCGCAACTAGCTCCAGAATGGCCGGGTGCATGTGCCCGACGGTTTCTTCGACGCGCCCACGTCCGTCGCCACCGGTCTGATCGCGGCCGGGGCGGTCGGCTTCAGCCTGCAACGGGCGAACCGGGAGCTCCGCGAGAGCGGCCCGGCGCTGGCCGGGCTGACCGCGGCGTTCGTGTTCGCCGTGCAGATGGTCAACTTCCCGGTCGGCGCCGGGACCAGTGGCCACCTGCTCGGCGGTGCGCTGGCGGCCGCGCTGGTCGGGCCGTGGACCGCCGTCCTGGTGATGTCCACGGTCCTGCTCGTCCAGGGCCTGCTGTTCGCCGACGGCGGGCTGACCGCACTCGGTACGAACATCACGTTGATGGGTCTCGTCACGGTCCTCGTCGGGTACTTCCTCACCCGCGCATTGCTGAAGGTGCTGCCGCGGCGGGCCGGCAGCGTCGTACCGGCGACGGCCGTCGGCGCGCTGGTCTCGGTTCCGGTCGCGGCGCTGGCGTTCACCGGGCTGTACGCGATCGGCGGCGCGGTCGACATCCCGCTCGGCAAGCTGGCGACCGCGATGGTCGGCTGGCACGTCCTGGTCGGCATCGGCGAAGCGGTCATCACCGCGGCCGTGCTGAGCGCCGTGGTCGCGACCCGGCCGGACCTCGTCTACGCGGCCCGGCACCTGCAGCAGGACCTGGTCCTGATCGATGCCGACGGCAACACCTCGACGGTCGCACCGGATCGGCCGATCGCCGCGCAGCCGGCCGGGCGTTCGCTGGGCATCGGTATCGCCGTCACGTTGATGGTCGCGGGCGGGCTGAGCCTGTTCGCGAGCGCGCATCCGGACGGGCTGGAGTTCGTCGGCGCGAAGCTCGGGTTCGAGAGCGCCGCGAAGGACTCGGCAGTGGCGGGCAGCCCGCTGGCCGACTACGGCGTGCACGGGATCGGCAACACGCAGGTGTCCGGCGCGCTGGCCGGAATCATCGGCGTACTGGTGACGATCGTGGTCGGGCTGGCGATCGCGAAGCTGGCCTCGCTGAAGGCCGACAAGGCCTGATGAGCGGCGACGGCCTGCTGGTGGCGGTGGACAGCCCGGTGCATCGCATCCCCGCGCAGGTGAAACTGGTCGCGCTGTTCGTCTTCGTCCTCGCCGTGGTCTCGACCCCGGCCGCCGTCTTCTGGGCGTTCGGCCTGTACGCCGTGATGCTCGTGGCGGCTGTGGTCGCGGCGAAGGTCCCGGCGCCGGTGGTGTCCCGACGGCTCGCGGTGGAGACGCCGTTCATCGTGTTCGCGCTGCTGCTCCCGTTCGTTGCCGCCGGCCCGCAGTTCGACGTACTCGGGTTGCACCTGTCCCAGTCGGGCGTGCTCGGCGCGTGGAACGTGCTCGCGAAGGGCACGCTCGGGGTGATCGCGGCGATCCTGCTGTCGGCGACGACCGCGCCGCGCGACCTGCTGGCCGGGCTCGAGCGGCTGCGGTTGCCTGCGACCCTGGTGGCGATCCTGTCGTTCATGGTTCGGTACCTGAGCGTGGTGTCGGACGACCTGCACCGGATGCGGATCGCTCGCGAGTCCCGCGGGTACACCGGCGGCCGGATCGGTCATCTCAAGGCGGTCGCCGGGGGAGTGGGCGCGCTGTTCGTGCGCAGTTTCGAGCGCGGCGAGCGGGTGCACCTGGCGATGCGCTCGCGCGGGTACGTCGGGCGGATGCCGCTGCTCAGCCCGTCGGGCGCGTCCGGCGGGCAGTGGCTCGAAGGGCTGGCGATCTCCATCGGCGCCGTCGTCATCGCGGTCGCGGCCAGGGTGGTGGGCTTGTGAGCGGTCCGGCGATTCAGGTCGAACGGCTGGTGTTCGCGTATCCCGACGGGCGGCAGGCGCTGTACGGCGTCGACTTCACCGTCGAGCGCGGCGAGCGGGTCGCGCTGCTCGGGCCGAACGGTGCCGGCAAGACCACGCTGGTTCTGCACCTCAACGGCATCCTCGGCTCGGTCGCGGGCGGCACCGGCAGCGGCCGGGTCCAGATCGGCGGTACCGGCGTACACCGGGAACACCTGACCGTGATCCGGCGCAAGGTCGGACTCGTCTTCCAGGACCCGGACGACCAGCTGTTCATGCCGACGGTGCGCGACGACGTGGCGTTCGGTCCCGCGAACCTTGGGCTCCGCGGCGCCGAGCTCGACGAACGGGTTCACGAGGCGCTGGTCCAGGTAGGGATGCAGGACTACGCGGATCTCGCGCCGCACCACCTGTCGTTCGGCCAGCGGCGTCGGGTCGCCGTTGCCACGGTGCTCGCGATGCGTCCCGAAGTACTCGTGCTCGACGAGCCGTCGAGCAACCTCGACCCGGCCGCGCGCCGTGAGCTCGCCGACATCCTCGCCGGCTTGGACGTCACGCTGCTGATGATCACCCACGACCTCCCGTACGCGCTCCAGCTCTGCGAACGCAGCCTGCTGATGAACAACGGCCGGATCGTCGCCGACGGCAAGACCCGCGACCTGCTCGGCGACGCGGACCTGATGGCCGCGAACCGGCTCGAGCTGCCCTACGGTTTCGATCCGCTGTCCGTCTCCGGACCCGAGCGCTAGTTGATGACCGTCGCCGAGAATCCACGGTGAATTTGTTACCAGGCCCTTGTGTGTTACTCGCCGGTCAGCGATGGTGACGGTGAGTGGTTCAGTCGCCACCCCTCGCTCACAAAGGCGGTCCGCCCATGAAGTCCATCGCCAGTTTGCTGTCCGCTGCGGCCCTCGGCGCAGCCTCCCTCCTGATCCCCGGCGTCGCGCACGCCGCGCCGCCGAACTACGTCGCGCTCGGTGACTCGTACGCCTCCGGCGTCGGCACCCGCACGTACATCTCGAGCAGCGGTTCGTGTCAGCGGTCGACGTACGCCTACGCCTACATCGACGCCGCGCGGATCGGCGCGAACCTGACCTTCGTCGCCTGCTCCGGTGCCAAGGTCGCCGACGTCACCGCGAACCAACTGCCGTCGGTGACGAGCTCGGCCAACATCGTCTCGGTGCAGGTCGGCGGCAACGACGCCAACTTCTCCTCGGTCATCACGACCTGCGCGGAGCCCTCGTGGCTCGGAGACTGCAACAGTGCGGTGGCCGGCGCGCAATCCATCATCAACAACACACTGCCCGGCCGGCTGAACACCCTGTACGCGTCGATCAAGAGTCGGGCATCCTCGGCGAAGGTCGTCGTGGTCGGGTATCCGAGGCTGTTCAACGGCACCGACTGCAACGCCGGCACGTTCTTCAGCGGCGACGAGATGACCAAGCTGAACGCCACCGCCGACCTGCTGAACTCGAAGATCGCGACCGCCGCGAGCGCGGCGGGATTCGCGTTCGTGAACCCGACCCCGGCGTTCATCGGCCACGCCGTCTGCGGCAGTCCGGAGTGGATCAACGGCCTGTCGAACCCGGTCAGCGAGTCGTACCACCCGAACGTCAGCGGCCAGGCGGCGTACGCGAACCTGGTCCAACCGGCGCTCTGACCCCTCGCCCGACTGGTGCCGCCCCGCTCCCGGGGCGGCACCTGTGCTCTCGGGGATGCGGAACCGGCGAGTTCGTGGTGTCATGCAGGAGTGACGAGGAGGTCTGCCGACTGGTTGCTGGCGGCCAGGATGCAGGCCAACTGCCTCGCGCGTCCGGTGAACGATGCCGGCCCCGGAGGGGTGGCCGACGTCGTACGCCGGACGGGGGGACTGCAGGCCCAGACCTGGCGAGGTGCGGCGTACGCCGTGCGCGCCCGCTCCACCGCCACCACGTCCGCCAACGTGACGCACGCGCAGGAGACCGAGCGCTCCGTCGTCCGCGGCTGGTTCATGCGCGGAACGCTGCAACTCGTCGCGACCGAGGACGCCGGCCCGCTGCTCGGCCTGCTCGGTGCGAAATTGATCAAGGACACCGAACGCCGCTACGGCGAGCTCGGTCTCCCGCAGCGGATCCGCGACCAGGCGGCCGACGTACTCGAGGAACACCTGCTTGCCCACGGCCCGGGTAACCGCGCCGAGCTGGCGGACGTACTCGTCCGGGCCGGCCTGATCCCAGCGCCGAAGGGGCAGGCGGTGTACGCGCTCATCCGGTACGCCGGGCTCCTCGGCCGCGTGTGCTACGGACCGGGAGAGACCTGGGTCGCCGTCAGCGACTGGCTGGGCAAGCCGCTTGTGCTCGAAGGCGACCTCGAAACTCTCGCCCACCGGTACCTGACCGCCTACGGCCCGGCAACGGCTCGCGACTTCGCCACCTGGGCGGGTCTGCCCGTTCCACAAGCCCGCCGCGCGATCACGGCCGTCGCCACCGAATCCTTCGACGTCGACGGTGCCGACCTGCACGCGGTCGAGGACCTGCCCGGTTGTCAGGACGTCCGGATGCTCGGCGAGTTCGACGCGTACCTCCTCGGCTACCAGAACCGTTTCCAGGACCTGCCGAAGTCGATCTTCCCGGGCGGCGGGATGCTCAGCCCGGCGGTGATCAAGGCCGGCCGAGCGATCGGCGCGTGGCGGCACGCGGACCTCTCGACCGACCTGTTCGAGCCCGCCGACCTGACTGCCGAGCTGGCCGACCTGACCCGGTTCGCGGCATGACGTCAGCTGTCACGAAGGTTTGCGGGCCACTCGCGCGACCTCGTCGAGCAGTTGCTGCAGTTGGGCGGCCAGTTGGGCGCGGCCGTCGGGGGACAGGGACGCGACAAGTTCGGACTCCCGGGTCAAAACCTGGTCGACGGTCCGTTCGATCAGGTCGTGCCCGGCCTGAGTCAGCGCGACCAGCACCGCGCGGCTCCCGTCGTCCGCCGCCCGCCGGGCGACCAGACCGCTGTCCTCGGCACGGGCGACCCGCTGCGAGATCGCGCCCGCGGTGACGAGCGTACGGCGGGCGAGTTCGCGCGTACTCAGCTCGTACGGCGTACCCGCGCGCCGCAGCACGCTGAGGAGATCGAGCGTCGCGGGGTCGACGCCCGCATCCGCGAGCACCCGCCGCCGGTCGTCGGCGAACAGCTTCGCGAGCCGCCACAGCGGGGTGACGATCTCGATCGAGTCGGTCGGCGTCCCGGGGCGCTCGCGCTGCCAGGCGCGGGCGATCTCCGCCGCCGGGTACGGGCTCGGGGCGTCGAGCGGGTAGTTGTCGGTCACGCCAGCCATGGTACGTTTAGGGCTAAACATTTAGAGCTAAACGTGAGGATCGAGATGCGAACGATCGTGGTGACCGGAGGAGCGACCGGAATCGGCCGGGCGACCGCGGAACTGTTCCACGCGGACGGCGACGACGTGGTGATCACCGGCCGGCGGGCCGACGTACTGGAGAAGTCGGCTGCGGACCTGGGCGTCAGGGGAGTGCTCTGCGACGCGACCGACCCGGCGCAGGTCGAGCGGCTGCTGGACGAGCTGCCCGAGCGGGTCGACGTGCTGGTCAACAATGCCGGTGGCAACACCGACTTCAACCGGCCGGACGGCGATCTCGCGCAACTGAAGGCGAACTGGCTCGCCAACTTGGAGGCGAATCTGATCAGCGCGGTCCTGACCACGACCGCGCTCGCGCCGCGGCTGACCACTGCGGTCGTGCACCTGGGTTCGATCGCGGGCGCTCGCGGTCCCGGTTCGTACGGCGCATCGAAGGCTGCGCTGGCGATGTGGAACGCCGACGTCGCGGCGGAGCTCGGTCCGCAGGGTGTCACCTCGAATGTCGTCGCACCGGGCTTCACCGCGGATACCGAGTTCTTCCAGGGGCGGCTGACCGACGAGCGTCGCCGTACGTTGCTCCAGGCAACGATGACCAAGCGTGAGGGCTCGGTGGCCGACATCGCCGGGACGATCCACTTCCTGGCCTCGCCGGCCGCGCGGCACCTCACCGGCCAGGTGCTGCACGTGAACGGCGGAGCCCTGATCACCCGCTGAGATACCTTCTGGCAGCTGACAACGTGGGCCAGGTGTGACAATGGGCGACATGCGTCCCACCGTCAAAGATGTCGCCAAGCTGGCCGGGGTGTCACCGAAGACGGTGTCGAACGTGATCAACGGTGTCGTGTTCGTGCGGCCCGAGACCCGGGCACGGGTGGAGAGCGCGCTCGCCGAGCTCGACTACGTGCCGAACATGAGTGCCCGCGGCCTGCGCAACGGCCGCTCCGGGATGATCGCGCTCGCGCTGCCCGACCTGCTCCGGCCGTACTCGGCCGAGATCGTGCACCTGGTCGTCGAGCTCGCCCACGAGCGCGGTTGGGGTGTCCAGATCGAGCAGACCGCGGCCGAGCCGAACCGTGAGTTCGAACTGTTGTCGAAGGCGCGGGCGTATCTGGTCGACGGCCTGATCCTGAACCCGGTGAACCTCGACGACAGCGCGGTGATGTCGGCCGGCCCGCTGCCGCCCGTCGTGCTGATCGGTGACGTCGACCAGGACCTGGTCAGCCAGGTCGCGATCGACAACGTCGCCGCGGCGCGGGATCTGACCAGACACCTGCTGGCACAGGGCTGCCGGCGCATCGCCGCGGTCGGTACGCCGGAGATCCCGCGCGGATCCAGCGGTGCCGGCATGCTCGCGGGCTCGGCGCAGGCACCCGGTACGGCGGCATCCCGGTTGCGCACCCAGGGGTACTGCGAGGCGCTCGAGGAGGCCGGCGTACCGATCGACCCCTCCCTGCAGATCCCGCTCGACCGCTGGCGGCCCGAGGGCGCGGCGACTGTGGTGGGGAAGTACCTGACCGAGCACGAGCTGCCCGACGCGTTCTTCTGCTTCACCGACACCGTCGCGTCCGGTGCGTTGTCGGCGCTGTGGAGCGCGGGCATCGACGTACCGGAGCAGACGCTGGTCGCCGGCTTCGACAACATCCTCGAAAGCCAGTTCATGATCCCGCCGCTGACCACGATCGACTTCGACCGCCGCGCCTTCGTCGCCGCCGCCCTCGACCTCCTCTCCGAGCGCATGACCGACAAGAGCGCGCCCCCACGCAGGGTGATGATCCCCCACCGCGTTGTCGAACGAGCCAGCACCACACGCTAACGGATACGTTTCCACAAAATCCAACATCAGAGTCTTGTGCCGCCGATTCTAACGATGTAATCATCGGTCCCGCCCTCGAAGGAGACCGAATGACTGAAGATTTCTCCCGGCGCTCTCTGCTCAGAGCAGCAGCGGCGCTGGCTGGTGGCGGGTTGCTCGTCGGCTGCGCGCCCGGTGCGTCGCGTTCGACGACCGACCTGAGCTACTGGCACCTTTTGACCGGTGGTGACGGGACGGTGATGGCCGGCCTGGTGGACGCCGTCAACGCCGCGAACCTCGGCTTTCACACCTCCCAGACCGTGCTCGCCTGGGGTCCGCCGTACTACACCAAGCTCGCCATGGCCTCTGCCGGCGGCCGCGCGCCGGACGTAGCGATCATGCACGCGTCCCGGATCGCCGGGTACGCGCCGGGCGGTCTGCTCGAGCCGTGGGACCTCGACCTGCTCGCCGAGGCCGGCCTGCACGAGAGCGACTTCCCGGCCAGGGTCTGGGAGAAGTGCCAGTACGACGGGAAGCTCTACGCGATCGCGCTCGACACGCACCCGTTCGTCCTCTACTACAACACCGATCACGCCGAGAAAGCCGGTGTCACGGACGCGCTGCACTCGTTGAAGAGCCCGGAGGAGTTCACCGAGGTCGCGACGAAGCTGCAAGCGGTCACCGGGAAGCACGGCCTGTCCTACGGCTATCTCGGCGACGGCTCGCAGATGTGGCGCCTGTTCTACACGCTGTACCGGCAGACCGGTGCTGACATGAAGCTCGTACCCGGCCAGCGGGCTGAGGTCGACAAGGACGCCGCGGTGCAGGTGCTCACGTTCATCCGCTCGCTGCTGAACGACAAGATCGCCTCGCGCAGCGGCGACGGCGGTACGGCGACCAGCGAGTTCCTGCACGGCGAGAGCGGCCTGTTCTTCGGCGGTGTGTGGGAGTTGCCGGTGCTGAAGGACGCGAAGATGCCGGTCGACGCGCTGCCGATCCCGACGATGTTCGGGACCCAGGCCGCGTACGCGGACTCGCACACGTTCGTGTTGCCGAGGCAGTCGAAGGTGTCGCCGGAGCGCCGCAAGCACGTCTACACGATGGTGGCCGAGCTGCTGAAGCGGTCGGTGAAATGGGCCGGCGGCGGTCACATCCCGGCGTACCAGCCGGTGGCGACCAGTGCGGAGTACCAGGCGCTGAAGCCGCAGTCGAACTACGCGGGCATTCCGGCGTACGTGAACTACGACCCGCAGGTGTGGTTCAGCGGGGCGGGCAGCGACTTCCAGAACTACTTCGCCGAGAACGTGCAGAACGTGTACCTCGGCAACGGTGATCCAGGAGCGGGGTTCGACGGTTTCGTCGCCCGGCTGAACAAGTTGCTCGACCGTCCGCAGCCGGTGTGAGAGGAGAGACGTAGATGAGAAAGCGTGACGAGACGCTCGCCGGCTGGGCTTTCGCGACACCGTTCGCGGTCCTGTTCGTGCTGTTCCTGGTGGTGCCGGCGGTGTACGGCCTGTACCTGAGCTTCACCGGGGAAACGCTGACCGGTGCAGGCAGCGGACTGATCGGCTTCGCCAACTACGGTGAGGCCCTGACCGACCCGGACATGTGGAAGTCGCTCGGAAACACGTTGTGGTTCACGGTGTTGAGCACGATTCCGCTGGTGGTGCTGTCGCTCGCCCTGGCCTTGCTGGTAAACCTCGGCCTGCCCGGCAGGTGGTTGTGGCGGCTGTCCTTCTTCATGCCGTACCTGCTGGCGTCCACGGTCGTGGTGATGTTCTGGAGCTGGATGTACAACCCGACGCTCGGACTGATCAACGGCGTCCTGGCGAAGTTCGGCGCGGCGCCGGTGGCCTGGCTGCAGGATCCGAAGGTCGCGATGCTGTCGGTCGTGATCACCACACTGTGGTGGACGATCGGGTTCAACTTCCTGCTCTACCTGGCCGCGTTGCAGAACATCCCCGAGCAGCAGTTCGAGGCGGCCGCGATCGACGGCGCCGGCAAGTGGCGGCAGCTGTTCTCGATCGTGATCCCGCAGCTGACGCCGACCACGATGCTGATCCTGACGCTGCAGATTCTCGCGTCGCTGAAGGTGTTCGACCAGATCTACATGCTGACCAACGGTGGTCCGGCCGGGAAGACACGGTCGATCGTGCAGTACATCTACGAGTCCGGGTTCACCGGTTACCGGTTCGGTTACTCGTCGGCCATCTCGTACCTGTTCTTCGCGCTCATCGTCGTGGTGTCGCTGGCGCAGTACAAGCTGATCAACCGCAGGAGCGCCGCATGATCAAACAAGGCCACAAGCCCGGTGAGAACCCGTGGAGTCTGTCGAGAATCGCCGCCCTGCTGGTGCTGGCGTTCCTCGCCGCCACCTGGTTGGTGCCGTTCGCCTGGTCGGTGCTGACCTCGTTGAAGAGTGAGGCCGACGCCGGGGCCTCGACACTCAGCCTGAATCCGCCCGACGGTCTCAGCTTCGCGGCGTACCGCAAGGTGCTGTCCGCCGGCGATATCCCGTCCTGGGCGTGGAACAGCCTGATCACGTCGGTGGCGATCACCGTCATCACCGTCGCGACCTCGGCGCTTGCCGGATACGCGTTCTCACGGGTGAACTTCAAGGGCAAGCGCTGGTTGTACGCCGCGATCATCGCGGCGATCATCATCCCGCCGCAGTTGCTGATCGTGCCGTTGTTCCGGCAGATGCTGGCGTTCAACCTCGTCGACACGTACTGGGGGATCATCCTGCCGCAGGCGTTCGCGCCCGCGATGGTGCTGATTCTCAAGCGTTTCTTCGACCAGATCCCGCTCGAACTGGAGGAGGCGGCGCGAGTCGACGGTGCGAGCCGGCTGCGAGTGTTCTGGTCGGTCGTGCTGCCGTTGTCGCGGCCGATCCTCGCCGCGGTGGCGATCTTCGTGTTCATCGGTGCGTGGAACAACTTCCTCTGGCCGTTCATCGTGACGACCGACGCGCACCTGATGACGCTGCCGGTCGGCCTGCAGACGGTGAAGAGCGCGTACGGCCTGCAGTACGCGCAGAACATGGCGTCGGCGATCCTCGCCGCGCTGCCACTGGTCGTGGTGTTCCTGTTCTTCCAGCGCCAGATCATCAAGGGGATCGCGACGACAGGGTTCGGTGGCCAGTAAGCGCTTGTTTCCTGAGTTTTCCTGAGACCTGGATTCCGGTACGCGGGATTCAGGTCACGATCCCTTGAAAACATCGTCACTCTCAGCAATTGTTGACGGCTACCGCCATCACTCGGGGGCAACGATGAGAAGGGGGAAGTGTGTCAGCGATGAGTAGGCTCGCCGGGCAGTGCCGTGATGTGAGGAGTCACGGCAACGCCGGTCTCGGACGAGCTGCGATCCAACCGGCGGTGTGTACCGGGATCCACGAGGTGAGCTCGTCGATTCCGTCGGTACCGCCGCGACACCTGGCCGTGCTGAGGTTGAGCAACGGTATGACGACCACGCTCCGACTCAGGTCCGGTGTCCAGGCACCGGTGCCTGGCACCACGGTGTACGTCCAAGGTGGCCGGGGCATGGGCGATCAGCCCGCCTCAGGTGGGGTCATCCTCGCGTCGGGAGTCTGAGTCAGTGACTCGCCGGTCTCAGGTGTCCAACGCCCAGCTGAGGCCGGCAAGTCCCTGTGACGAGTCCTGTCACGTCAGGACTCCATCGGGTCGGTGAATTCTCTGATCTCGATCGGTGAGTACGGCGCCTCCGGCAGCCGCGCGGCGATCTCCGTCGCACGCTCGAGGCTCGCGCAGTCCACCACGTAGTACCCGGCCAGCACTTCCTTGGCCTCGGTGAACGGCCCGTCGGTCACGGCCGGTACGCCGTCCTGGATCCGGACCACCCGCGCGTTCTTCGTGGTGAGCCCGATCCCGTCGACGAGCTCACCGTTCGCCTTCAGTTCCTCGGACAGTACGCGGTGCTGGTCGAGCACCCCGTCGATGCCCTGCTCGTGCAGCGTGTCCCAGGTCTGGTCGTTCCCGTAGATCAGCAGCATGTATTTCATTGCCTCACGGTAGCGACTACCAGGTCGCACCGGCAGGCTGGCGGGTGGTGGTGTTGAGGCGGTTGAACAGGTTCGTGAGTCCGATCATCAGCACGATCGCGGACAGTTCCTTCTCGTCGTAGTGGTCGGCGGCCGCGGCCCAGATCTCGTCGGTGACCGCGGTCGGGTTGTCGGCCAGCCGGGTCGCCGCCTCGGTCATCTCCAGAGCGGCCCGCTCGGCGTCGGTGAACAGGTCGGACTCCCGCCACGCGGCCACCTGGTGCAGCCGTTCGTCGGTCTCGCCGTTCTTCAGCGCCGACTTGATCCCGCCGAACACACACGGGGAGCAGCCGTTGATCTGGCTGGCCCGCAGGTGCACCAACTCCAGCACCTTACCGTCGGTGCCGGACGAGCCGATTGCCTTGTAGATGTTCTGGATGCCCTTGGTGGCGTCCGGCAGGATCATCGCGGGGTTGGTCATCCGTGCTTGCATCGTGGTGTCTCCATCAGGGTCGTGTTTGTTGCGTTCACTGCCTTGACGGATGCTGTGCGGCCGATGTGACAGCGAATCGCAGATCATTTTCGAGCCGGTTCCGGGCGGGTACGGCGGGGTCGGAGTACTGACCGGTCAGGCAGATCGGGCCGTCGTACCCGAGCTGCTGCAACGTCGCGAAGACGGCTGTCCAATCGGACAGGCCGTCCTCGGCTTCGACGAAGTACGTCTTCCACGTGCCGTCGGTCCGGACATAGTGCACGTTCTTGAGGTTGACGATTCCGAGCCGGTCCGCGGCCAGCGGCAACGTCACTGCCGGGTGGTCACCGGCGAGCGCGTCGTGCGCCGCGTCCCACACCAGCTTGTACCTGTCGGGCAGACCGTCGAGCAGTTGGAGTACGCCGAGCGTTGACGACACGAAGCGCCCGTGGTGGGGCTGTACGCCGACCTGCACGTCGTACCGTTCGGTGAGTACGACAGCCTGTTCGAGCAGTTCCCGGTTCCGGCGTACCGATGCGGCGTACCCGTCGGCGCCGAGCTCGGCCATGATCCGGATCGTCGGTACGCCGGCCTCCGCGCAGGCCGCGAACACCCGCTCGGACAGGTCGCTCGCGACGCTGATCGGTTCGATGCCCTCGGCCCGTAACTGCCCGGTGAACCGCGGCAGCTCCGCCTCGGCGTTCGCCGGGGTCACGTACGCCGTGTCGCGAACCGGCACCTCGGCACCGCCGAACCCGAGCCCGGCGATCAGCCGGCCGAGTTCGTCGCCGGGCAGTCCCGCCCACGGTTTGGTGAAGACGGACCACAAATAGGACATCAACGGCCTCCCAGCCCACTCATCGTGATGCCTCGGACGAACCAGCGTTGGGTCAGGAAGAACAGCACGATCAGCGGGATCGTGGTGACGGTGGCCGCCATCAGCAGCAGGTTCCACTGCGTACCGTTGGTGTCCTGGAACACCTGGAGCCCGACCGACGCCGTACGGGTCGCGTCGCTGTTGGAAATGATCAACGGCCAGAGCAGGTTGTTCCACTGCCCGATGAACTTGAACACCGCAAGCGTCGCGATCGCCGGTACGGCGAGCGGCACGATGACCCGAACGAATGCCTGCCAGCGGTTCGCGCCGTCGAGCCGGGCTGCCTCCTCGTAGTCGCGCGGGATGCCGAGGAAGAACTGGCGGAGCAGGAACACACCGATCGCGGTGAACGCGTGCGGCAGGATCATCCCGGGCCAGGTGTCGATCCCGTGCAGCTTGGCGACCAGGACGAACTGCGGGATCAGCGTGACCTGCGACGGGATCATCAGCGTCGCGAGGTAGATCCCGAACAGCCAGCTCCGGCCGGGGAAGTTCAGCCGGGCGAACGCGTACGCCGCGAGTGCCGCGGTGACGGTCTCGAGGATCGTCGTACCGCCGGCGAAGTAGACGGTGTTCAGCAGGTACTTCCCGAGCGGGACGAGGTCGAACGCGCGGGTCAGGTTCTCCGGGTGCCAACTGCTCGGCCAGAACGACGGCTTGGCGGCCATCGACTCGGCGTCGGACTGGAACGCGACCAGCACCATCATGACAACCGGGATCAGCGTGATCGCGGTGACCAGGAAGCAGGTGAAGACAACCAGCTTCTGACGGATTTCAGTTGTCATAGTGCACCAACTTCCGCTGGAACAGGAACTGGCCTGCGGTGATGATCACGATGAACGCGAACAGGACCAGCGACTGCGCGGCGGCGTACCCCTGGTCGTAGTTCTCGAAGCCGGTCCGGTAGATGTACATGACCAGGGTGGTGGTGCGGCTGCCCGGACCGCCGTTCGTCATGATCAGCGCCTGGTCGAAGACCTGGAACGAACCGATCACCGACGTCACGACGACGAAGAACAGCGCGGGGGAAAGCATCGGCAGCGTGATGTGCCGGAAGCTGTTCCACGGCGACGTACCGTCCACCCGCCCGGCCTCGTAGAGCTGCTGCGGGATCGCCTGCAGGCCGGCCAGGAACACCACCATGCCGAACCCGAAGCTCTTCCAGACGCTCATCAGGATCAGCGCCGGCATCGCCCAGGTGTCCGAGATCAGCCAGGACGGGCCGTCGATCCCGAACCATCCGAGCACGGTGTTCACCAGGCCGTCGTGCGGGATGTACAGCCAGATCCAGACGAATGCCACCGCGACCGTGATGGTTGCGTACGGCAACAGCAGGAGGGAGCGGAAGACGGCGATCCGTTTGAGGCCCTGGTTGAGCAGAAGCGCGAGGGCCAGGCTGACGAGGATCGTGAGCGGGACGCTGACCAGGGTGAAGTACACGGTGTTGCCGAGCGCGGACCAGAACGTCGGGTCCGGGCCGAGGCGGGCGAAGTTGTGCAGCCCGGCCCAGGTCGGGGCGCTGAACAGGTTCCAGTTCAGCAGCGAGATGACGCCGGCGGCGACGACCGGTCCGGCGGTGAAGATCAGGAAGCCGATCAGGCTCGGGAGGATGAACAGCCAGGCGGTGAGCGTCTCGCGGCTGCGCCGCGGTGGGGCTTGCTGACGGATTGCGGGTGTGGTCGTGACGGGTACGGTATCGACGGCCATCCGGATCACCCCTTCCGGGCGGAGGCTTGGCGGGTGGTGTCGAGATGCTGACGCATCAGTACGTCGAGCCGCGGGTTCAGACCGTTGATGGCGTCCGCGACCGTGACCTGGCCGAGGAACGTCCGCGGCAGATCCTGTCCGAGCAGCTGCTTGACCTGGTTCCAGTTCGTGGTGACGTCGAACGCGTGCCCGCCGGCGAGCTTGCCGGCCAGGATCTCCTGGACGATGCCGAGGTTGTCCGGCGGCGGCTGGAAGGCGCTGCCCGCACTCAGCCGGGCCGGGTTGTTGCGGCCTGCTTTCGCGTAGATGTCGAGTGCGCCGGTGCTGGTCAGGGTCTTGAGCAGCTTCCACGCGAGGTCGAGCTGCGGCCCCTCGCGTACCCCCGATGGAATCGCGAAGCTGGAGCCCGAGACCCGCGGCGTACTACCTGCCGAGCCGGCCGGGAACGGGATGATGTCCCAGTCGAACTTCGCCTTCCGGGCATTCACCACCTGCCACGGCCCGTTCTGCATGAACGCGACGTTGCCCTGCAGGAAGTTCGACAGCGAGCTCTCGGTGACCAGGTTCTTGATCGGCGGCGTGACCTTGTCCTTGACGAACAGGTCAATGACGTACTGCAGCGCCTCCATTGCCTCGGGGTCGCCGAGCGTACTGCGGCTCGCGTCGTCACTCATCACGTTGCCGCCGGCACAGTAGATCCACGACACCAGGTCGTCGATCGCCGGCGCACAGGTGAAGCCGTACTGCTCGCCGGGTTTCGTCAGCTGCTTGGCGAGGTCGCGGAACGTTGCCCAGGACATCGGTTCGGTCCGGGACGGGAGCGGGATGCCCTGCTGGTTCAGCAGATCCTTGTTGTAGTACATGACGGTCGGCGCGACGTCGAAGCCGATCGCGTACGTCGTGCCGTTGAAGCTGGAGATCTTCCGGCTGGTGCCGTAGAAGTCGTCGAGGCTGAAGTCGGGGTCGGCCGCGATCAGGTCGTCGAGCGGCCGGTGCGCGCCGCGAGCGGCGTACGTCGGGATCAGCGTGCCGTTCAGCGCGGTGACCAGGCTCGCCGTACCGCTGACGAGTTGCAGGTCGAGCTTGGTCGGGTAACCGCTCGACGGGGTAAGCGTGGCGACGGACTTCACGCCGAGCTGCTGCTCGACGTACTTGCCGAAGGCATCCCACACCTTCTTCTCCGCGGCACTGCTGGACCACATCGACCAGGTCGCCGTACCAGCCGGCGGTCCTGAGGAACATCCGGCAGCAACCGCTCCTACACCGGCGAGACCGGTCAGTTGCAGGAACCTGCGGCGGGACAGGTTGGTTTGCATGGAGATCTCCTCACCGGTAGAGCAGATCGATCGACTCGGCGCGGATGCGCTCCTCGTCGACCTCGACGCCCAGTCCAGGGGCGGTGGGGACCGTCGCGACGGCCTTGGTGATGCTGAGCCCGTCGACGTACAGGTCGGTCAGCAGCTCCGGTCCGTTGAGCTCGGCGGGCAGGGCGAGCTCGAGCTGACTGAACACGTGCAGTGCGGCCGCGAAGGCGACTCCGCAGTCGGTCAGTCCGCTGGCGAGAATCTCCAGGCCGCCGGCGAGCGCGGTCTGGGCGGTCTTGAGGGCGTTCCGCAGGCCGCCGGACTTGCAGACCTTGATCACGACCAGGTCGGCGGCACCGAGGCGGATCGCGCGGGCCAGGTCCGGCGCGGAGAAGCTGCCCTCGTCGATCGCGATCGGCAGGTCGACCAGCTCGCGCAGCCGCTGCATGGCGAGCGTGTCGGTGCTCGGTACTGGTTGCTCGACGCAATGGATCGTGCGGACGTGCCTGGTCCGGTCGAGCAGCCGGCGGAGCGCGGCGGGGCGGTACGACTGGTTCGCGTCCAGCCACAGTGGTTTGCCGTCGGCAACTTCCGCGACGGTCTCGATCGCCGCCGTGTCGGCGTCCAGGTCGCCACCGATCTTGACCTTGTACGCCGCATAGTCCGACGACTGGAGCGCATGATCGCGAACCGCGTCCTGGTCGCCGACGCCGATCGCCGAGCAGAGCGGGATCTCGTCGTACACCTTGCCGCCGAGCAGCGCGTGGACCGGGACGCCGGCGAGCTTGCCGGCCGCGTCGTGCATCGCGACGTCGACGGCGGCGCGGGCGAACGGGAAGCCGTTCGAGACCGCGGGGCTGAGGCGTTTGGCGGCGCGCTGGTGGAAGAGCTCGACGTCGAACGGGGTGAGCTGCAGGAGGATCGGTGTGAGATGGCGGCGGATGACGACGGCCATGGTTTCGGCGGTCTCGTAGCTCCAGCTCGGGAGCGCGCGCTGCTCGCCCCAGCCGACCACGCCGTCCTCCGTCGTGAGCTTCACGAAGATCACCGCACCGGCTTGGTCGGGGGCGGCGTCGGGGGAGCCCACGGCGCCGCTGCCGAGCACGAACTTCCGCGCGAACGGCACCGCCACCGGAAAGACCTCGACCTGCGTGATCCGGCTCATGCCGCGATCGACCAGGTCTTGGGGTCGACGAAACTGGGCCCACGCGTCCCGGCCTCGAGCCAGCTGAGCGCGTCCCGCAGCACGTAGCCGGCGAGCGCCAGATGCCCCTCGGCGGTATCACCTGCGATGTGCGGGGTCAGCAGCAGGTTCTGGGATCTCAGAACGTCTTCGCCAAACGTAGGCGGTTCGGGATCGTAGACGTCGAGCGCTGCGTAGATCCTCCCGCCGACCGCATGCTCGATCAGCGCCTGCTGGTCGATCGCCGGTCCACGCGAGGAGTTCACGACGACCGCACCGTCCGGCAGATTCTCGATCAGGTCGCGGGTGATCATGCCCTTCGTCTCCGGCACGTTCGGCACATGGATACTCAGGAACGCCGCGCTCGCCGCGTCCTCCAGTGTCGTTGTCCGTACGCCGAGCTCCTTTGCCCGCTGGTCGTTCAGGTACGGGTCGTAAACCGCAATGTCACAGCCGAACGGCTTCAACATCGCGATCAACGCGCGGGCCGTACTGCTCGCGCCGACGATTCCGACCTTCGCGCCGGCGAGTTCGTGCCCGCGGTACTCGGTCTGTTTCCATCCACCCGCACGAACCGCCGAGTCGAACCGCGGCAGCCGCCGGCCCAACGTCAACATCGCCCCGAGGCAGTACTCACCCACCGACCAAGCAATCCGAGGCCCCGCCGAAAACACCCCTACGCCCAACTCCAACACCGCCGGATCCACCAAGTTCTTCACCGTCCCCGCCGCATGAGCCACCACCCGAGGCCCCGTCCCCCTAACCCACAGCTCCTTCGCCAACGGCGGCGTCCCCCAACTCGTCAGCAACACGTCAGCGCCCGCAGCCAGCTCCGCCACCGCGCCAGGATCAATCGCGGCCGGCGTACCCGGCCGAGCCGACCCGGCCGGATGTGTCGGGGAGGTGGTGCGGATGGTGTGCTCGGCGGTTGCCCACACGACCTCGAACCGTTCCTGGAGCAGAGTGCGGGTGGCCTGGTCGACTACGTCGGCGGCGCGTTCGGGGGAGAGGAGGGCGGCGAGGCGGGGCTTGCGGGTTGGCACCGGGTGGCTCCTTCGGTCGGGTGTACAGCTGACGGTAGGCGCTTTCCGTTATGCGGGTCCAAGCCCATTTCCGCATGAACCGATACCGTGGCTGCATGGATTTGTCGCTGCAGCAGCTCCGCGGGTTCGTCGCCGTCGCCGAGGAGTTGCACTACGGGCGGGCGGCGCAGCGGCTCAACCTCACGCAGCCGCCGTTGACCCGGCAGATCCAGGGGCTGGAGCGAGCGCTCGACGTACGGCTGTTCGACCGGACCGGGCGAGGCGTACGGCTGACCGCCGCCGGGGGAGTGTTCCTCGAACACGCCCGCCGCGTGCTCGCACTCCTGGAAATAGCACCCGAGGCGACGAAGCGAGCCGCGGACGGCACCACCGGCACGCTCCGCCTCGCGTTCACCGCGATCGGTGCGTACGCCGTACTCGCCGACTTCCTCACCATGGTCGGCAAACGCACCCCAGGCGTGACCGCGGAACTGACCGAGCTCGTCAGCCCGGCGCAGTTCGAGGCGCTGGCCAACCTCGAGATCGACCTAGGCCTGGTCCGGCCGCCCATCCCGGACCGCTTCGAGTCCCTGCTCGTCCATTCAGAAGATCTGGTCCTCGCCGTACCGGCGACCCATCCGCTCGCCACCGGCACCGGACCGGTGTCGCTGGTGGACGCCACCGACGACTACATCGGCTACAGCCCCGAGGGATCGCAGTACCTGCACGACATCTGCGCGGCGATGATCGGCATGGACCGGTACGCCGTCAGTCAGCTCGCCTCCCAGGTGCCGACGATGCTCGCACTGGTCCGCGCCGGCCTCGGCTGCGCACTGGTCCCGCGCTCGATCATGGCGATGCGGGTCGAGGGCGTCCGGTACCGCGAACTCGACGCGGCCGACGCGCATTCAGTCACGCTGCACGCCTGCTGGAGCCCCGACAACCCGAACCCGGCGCTGCAACGCCTGGTCGAGTCACTGCGCACCGATCCGCACTTGACTTAGAGCGAGCTCTAATTCGTACGCTCGGAGACATGAGTGCACAACACAAGATCGGCTCGGGTTTCGGGCACGACAGCACCGCGGACGACGTCCTGGCCGGGATCGACCTGTCCGGCAAGCTCGCGATCGTCACCGGTGGATATTCCGGTCTCGGCCTCGAGACCACGAAGGCGCTGACCAAAGCCGGCGCGCACGTCGTCGTACCGGCGCGTCGGCCCGACGCGGCCCGGGAGGCCCTGGCCGGGGTCGACGACGTGGAGATCGACGAGCTGGACCTCGGCGACCTGGAGAGCGTCCGCGCCTTCGCCGACCGGTTCCTCGCCTCGGGACGGTCGATCGACATCGTCATCGACAACGCCGCGATCATGGCCTGCCCGGAGACCCGGGTCGGCCCGGGCTGGGAGGCGCAGTTCGCGACCAACCACCTCGGCCACTTCGCACTGGTGAATCGGCTCTGGCCGGCGATCGCCGCGGACGGTGGTGGGCGGGTCGTGTCGGTGTCGTCGACCGGACACCGGCGGTCCGACATCCGTTGGGACGACCTCGAGTTCCGCCAGGGGTACGACAAGTGGGCGGCGTACGGGCAGGCGAAGACCGCCAACGTCCTGTTTGCCGTCCAGCTCGATGCCCTCGGCAAAGATTCCGGCGTCCGGGCGTTCGCGCTGCACCCCGGCGGCATCCTGACCCCGCTGCAGCGGTACCTGCCGCGCGAGGAGATGGTCGCCTTCGGCTGGATCGACGAGGACGGCAACGCGCTGAGTCCGCAGTTCAAGTCGCCGGAGCAGGGCGCGGCGACCCAGGTGTGGGCGGCGACGTCGCCGCAGCTCGACGGGCTCGGCGGGGTCTTCTGCGAGGACTGTGAGATCGCGGAGGTGTCGACCGACGACGCGCCGGGCGTGCGGCCGTACGCGATCGACCCGGCGTCGGCGGAGCGGCTGTGGACGGTGTCGGCCGAGCTCACCGGGGTGAACGCCTTCGGATAGAGTCGTCACTTGGTGAACAGTCAGATCGTCGGCGAGATCGTCGACCGCCTGCGCGCGGCGGGTTGCGTGTTCGCGGAGGACGAGGCCGCGCTGATCGTCGAGACGGCGCGCGATGCGGCCGAGGTCGAGGCGATGGTCGCGCAGCGGGTGGCCGGTTCGCCCTTGGAGTACGTCGTCGGCTGGGCCTCGTTCTGCGGGTTGCGGATCGCCGTCGATCCCGGCGTGTTCATTCCGCGTCGGCGGACCGAGTTCCTGATCGCCGAGGCCTTGAAGGTGACCTCTCCGGGTGCGGTCGTCGTGGATCTTGGCTGCGGCTCCGGGGCACTCGGCGCGGCCGTGGCTGCTCAGGTCGAGGTGTCGTTGTACGCCGCCGACGTCGAGCGGGCCGCGGTGCGCTGTGCGCGGCGGAACGTGGCGCCGTACGGCGGGACGGTCTATCAGGGTGACTGGTTCGACGCGCTGCCGGTGGAGTTGCGCGGGCGGATCGACGTACTGCTGGCGAACGTGCCGTATGTACCGACCGACGAGATCCGGCTGCTGCCGCCTGAGGCTCGGCTGTACGAACCGCACGTGACGTTGGACGGCGGGGTGGACGGGTTGGCGAACCTTCGCCAAGTCGTTGCCGGCGCCATCGATTGGCTCGCGGCCGGCGGGCACATGTACGTCGAGATGAGCGATCGACAGGCGCCGCACGCGGAGAGCGTGATGGTCGCGGCCGGCCTCGCTGCCGAGGTCGTCACGGACGACGACCTCGGCGCGAACGTTGTCCACGGCATCAGACCCGGCATCAAACCCGGCGCTGGACGTGCAGCAGGTACTCGCGCCGGTTGAGGGGATCGTGATCGGTGCGCGGACGCTCCGGGACCGCGCCCGTCACCGGTTGGTAGCGTTCGAACGCCGACTGCAGGACGCCTTCGCCACGGGTGAGGGCGGGGAGTTGCTGTTCGAGTTCGTACACGGCGGCCGCGGGGATTTCTCCTTCCAGAATTGAGGTTTCCGCGGCGAGCGCAGGTACTTGTGGGATCGCCCGGAGGCGGGCGAGGGCCGCGAGTACGGCGCGGGTCGTGTCGGTCGGGATCTCCAGCTGGAACCGGTGCAGCGGCTCGTGCACCGTCGTACCGGCCTGCTGGAGCGCGGTCATCAGCACCAGCGGGGTGAGGAACCGGAAGTCGCCGGCGGTGCTCGACATGCTCTTGTCGAAGACGGCGTGCGCGTGACTCTGCCGCGCCGAGTAGCCGGAGTGTGTCATCACCACGCGGGCGTCGGGGATCTGCCAGCCGTGCAGGCCTTGGTGCAGGGTCTCGCGGACGGTTTCCTCGACGGCCTTGATGAACGCGTACGGCATCGATCCGAGTTCGACCTCGAGTTCGAACGTGACGCCCGCGTCCACCGGCGCGGGTTCGACCCGCAGGCCCACCGTGGCGAGGAACGGGTTGGCGTCCTTCTTGTTGAACTCGACCGCGTGTCCGATGCCGTCGATCCGCTCGATGCAGATCGTGGTGGTCTCGCGGAAGTCGACCGCGATCCCGTACTCGGTGGCGAGCGTGGTCTCGATGACCTCCTTCTGTACTTCGCCGTAGAGCGACACGTACGTCTCCTGGCGGAGGTCGTCCTGGCGCAGGTTGATCAACGGGTCCTGCTCGGCGAGCTGGGTGAGCGCGACGCGCAGGTTGCCCTTGTCGGACGGGCGGCGCGGCGTGACCACGGTCTCCAGGGTCGGTGGGGCGAACCTCGCCTGGATGTGTCGGGCTGTTGCCGGGTGGTCGGGGTCGGTGATCGTGTCGCCGATCCGGATGTCGGGCAGGCCCCAGAGTTTGCCGATCTGCCCGGGGCCGAGGCCGTCGCCCGGGTCGCTGTCGCCGTACGTCTGCAGGGCCGTGATCTTGCCGTCGCTGTCGCCGTACCGGACGCGGTCGCGAACGGACGCCGTACCGTCGAAGATCCGTACATAGCGATCTTCTCGCCCGCGGGTCCACGCTCGACCTTGAAGACCGTGCCGTCGAGTGGACCGCCGGTCGAGCGGGCGCGGGGAAGCAGGTCGCGGATGCCGTCGGTGAGAGCGTCGGTGCCGGCGCCGGTGATCGCGGACCCGAAGTAGACCGGGTGGACCAGTGCGCGCCGGGTCTGCTGCGCGAGTACGTCGTGCAGCGCGAGCGGAGCGCCGTCGACGTACCGCTGGAGAAGGTCGTCGTCGTGCTCGGTGAGGACGTCGAGCAGTACGTCGTCCTGCACGATCGGCTTGAACGCCGCCGCCGCGGTGCCGAGGTCGGCGGCCTCACCCATCGGGACGATCCTCGAGGTCAGCTTCTGCGCGATCTGCCGCAGCACACCCTCGTACAGCGCGCCGGCACGGTCGAGTTTGTTGACGAAGATCAGGGTGGGGATGCAGAGACGCTGCAGGGTGCGCATCAGTACGCGCGTCTGCGCCTGCACGCCTTCCACCGCCGAGATCACCAGTACGGCACCGTCGAGCACACCCAACGCCCGCTCCACCTCAGCGATGAAGTCCGGGTGCCCCGGCGTATCGATCAGATTGACCCGCAGCTCGTCGATCGCGAACGTCGCCACCGCCGTCTTGATGGTGATGCCCCGCTGCCGCTCGAGCGCCAACGAGTCGGTCTGGGTGCTCCCGTCATCGACGCTGCCCACCACGTCGATGACACCGGCGGCGTAGAGCAACCGCTCCGTCAGACTCGTCTTCCCGGCGTCAACATGCGCCAAAATCCCAAGATTCAGTACTTCCACGTAGCTTCATGTCCTTAGAACAGGTGAGGTCCGTTTCCACGCAAGACATGAAGCGAGATCGCATGACGGACTCCTATCAATCACCTGTTCTCAGTACGCCCCGAGTACACCAACTCCCTCCGAGACCCCACAAACCATTTAGCCCGGGACTACATGTCAGTTGATGAGCGTTCCTACGGGGGTGCCGGTGGCGATGGTGGTGGCGGCGTGGGGGCGGTCTATGTCGAAGACGTGGAGGGGGAGGTGGTGGTCCCGGGCGAGGATGAAGGCGGACTGGTCCATGACGCCGAGGCCTCGGTCGATCACCTCTTGGTAGCTGAGGTGGTCGAAGCGGGTGGCGTCCGGGTGCTGGTTCGGGTCCGCGTCATACACTCCGTCAGTGCCGTTCTTGGCGACCAGGAGGGCGTCGGCCTGGAGTTCGATCGCTCGCTGGACGGACGGGTAGTCGGTCGTGGTGAACGGCTGACCGTTGCCGCAGGCAAGCAGGACGATCGAGCCCTTCTCCAGGTGCCGCAGCGCCCGGAGGCGGATGTACGGTTCGGCGAGGGTCTCGATCGGGAGCGCGGTCATCAGCCGTACGCCGTGGGCGCCGAGCGCCGCGAGCCGGCCGCGGAGCAGGACCGCGTTGATGACCGTGCCGAGCATGCCGATGTTGTCGGCCTCGACGCGGTCGATACCCCAGTCCTCGGCGCGGTTTCCGCGGAACACGTTGCCACCGCCGATCACCACCGCGACCTGGACACCGGTGGCCCGCAGCGCGATCACCTCGGCGGCGAGATGGGTGAGCCGGTCACTGCTGAAACCGAACTCGTTGGAGCCGGCGATCGCCTGCCCGGACAGCTTGAGCACGAGCCTGCGATACATGCCACTCCATTCGATCAGAAGGCGGTGATGGTTGCCGGCGCACGTTCGGCGCGAGACAGCGCCCGGACCACAGCGGCCGGACCGTGGCGCCGTACCGACAACCGCGTCAGCAGATCTATCACGGAATCGGTCACGTTCACCGGGAACTCGGGGGTGGCCAGGCCCACGCTCACCGCGAGGTCGTCGGCGTGGACGACCAGCTCCATCGTGCGGGTCAGCAGCAGGTCGTCGAGCGTCAGCGACCACGACCCCCAGAAGGCGATCCGCACCGGGCGGTTCGCCGTACCACCGAGGCTCCGGCGGAATTCGCCGAGAACCGCCTCGACCCGATCGGCCAGACTTTCCGCTCCGTCCGCTGCGACCTGTTCGCCACCGCTGCGGATCCGGACGCTGATCTCGTCGTCGAGCGCCGCGTCGATCCACGCCACCCGGGCGTAGTGCTCGAGCACCGGTACGGTCTCCTCGCTCGGCAGCGGCGCCGCGAGGATCTCGGGAACGGCGAGCACCTGGAAGGCCAGATGCCCCGCCAACCCCGCCACGCTGAACTCCGGAAGCGCACTCGGCCGTTCCCAGCTCGCCGCCACAGCCGGCGCACGCAGCAGCCGCGACGCAACCTCAGCCGCAGCAATGAAGTCCTCCCGAACACCCATGCGAGCCATTCTCGCCGAAGAGCCCGAACACCGCCGCCACGCCACAACCTTGCCTGCGGGAACTGTCGGTGGGACGTTCTAGGGTCGATGTCGGAGGTGGACAGGGTGTCTGACGAGGGTTTGGCCGACTGGCGGAAGCTGGCTCAGGCTTGGCATGCACGGTTCCGTACGGCGTCGCTCGCTGAAGGCGCCCGGTTCGCGCAGGCGGTGGGTGACGTGTGCGATGACCCGCGACTTGAAGTGCGTCTCGGCTCGACGTACGTCGACGTCGCGACGCGCGACCCGGCCGCGGCCGGGCGGATCAGCGCACACGCGGCTGAACAGGGGCTCGCCGCCGATCCGGCCGCGGTCGCGCAGCTGGAGATCGCACTGGACACTGCGGAGCTGGTGGAGATCGGGCCGTTCTGGGCGGCAGTGCTGACCGGCAGCGCGGACGCGTTCACCGGCAACGACGTCATCGATCCAAGCGGCCGCGTCGCGAACCTGTGGTTCCAAGGCACGACACCACATGAGCCACCCAGGCAGCGGTTCCACCTCGACCTGTGGGTGCCGCCCGAGGTCGTACCGGCGCGGATCGAGGCGGCACTCGCGGCGGGCGGCAAGGTCGTGTACGACGACGAGGCGCCGGCGTTCACTGTGCTGGCGGATCCGCAGGGGAACAAGGTTTGTTTGTGTACGTCGGAGGGGCGTTGAGATCTGCTAGCGTTTGAAGTGACGCGAGGAGGTGTGTGATGGCTAGGAAGGTTATCCGGTTCCGCGCCGTTCCCTCCTCGACTGCTGCCTGCTGACAGCGTCTTCTCCGGACCGATCGGTGCGTCGCGGCGTCTGGCCGCGGATCACGCACGTCGCTGTGACCGCGACGTGCTCCGTGCCGATCGAACCGGAGCTTCCTCATGTCCTCCGTGGACACCCAACTTCATGCTGCCCTCGCCCGCGCGCTGCACGGCGTACCGCATCACGAACTGCGACGCCGCGTCGACGCCCTCTCCGCCCGGTATCGCAACGAGCAGATCAACGACACGACGCCGGGGATGAGCGACGACCTCGATGCCCTCGCGTACGCCGTGGTCCGCATGCCGGCCACCTACCATGCGATCCACGCCGCACTGGCCGCGGTCGCGCGTCACGTCGACGCGCCGATCAACACTCACCTCGACCTCGGCGGCGGTACCGGAGCCGCAGCGTGGGCCGCCGCCGCGCACTGGCCGGGTCTACGCACCGAGATCGTCGAACGCCAACCGGCCGCCATCCACCTGGGCAAGACCATTGCTGCAGGCAACAAGTGGCGCTGGACCACCGGCGACCTTCGCAAGTGGTCTCCCGGCGGATCAACCGACTTGCTGACCATCGCCTATGTCCTCAACGAACTGACGGACGACGCACGGCGTGCACTGGTCGACGCAGCGGTCCGATGCGCGCAGACGGTGGTCGTCGTCGAACCCGGTACGCCGCGAGGTCATCGCCACATCCTCGAAGCGCGCGACCAACTGCTCGCCCACGGTTTCCGCATCGCCGCGCCTTGCCCGCACGAAGCACCGTGCCCCGCGACCTGGTGCCACTTCGCCACCCGCCTCCCGCGCACCGAACTGCGCCGCCTGCTCAAGAACGGCACCCGCAACTTCGAGGACGAGAAGTTCATGTACGTCGTCGCCACCCACAGCCCGATCCGCACGGCCCCGGCTCGGGTGATCGCCCGCCCGACCACCCCGAAGAACCGCGTCGTACTCGACCTGTGCACGGCGGCCGGCGCGGCGGAGCGGATCGTCGTACCGAAGTCCTCTGAGCTGTACCGGGCCGCCCGCCGTACCAGCTGGGGTGATGCCTGGTAGAGCGGCAACCACGCTAGAGCTCGTACCCGCCGGACGCCTCGATGGTCTGCGCGGTGATCCAACCTGCGTCGGGGGAGCCGAGGAACGCGATCACCTTGCCGACGTCGTCGGCCTCGCCGATCCGGCCGAGCGCGGTGCGTTCGGCGATCGGCGGAATCAGCTCTGGGTACCGCGCGAACGCGTCGTCACCGAGTCGGGTCCGGGTGACGCCGGGCGCGACCGCGTTCACCCGGATGCCGCGGTCGCTGAGCTCCTTGGCGAGGTACCGGGTGAGAACGATCTGGGCGCCCTTGACGCTCGCATAGACGGAGTACCCAGGACTAGGCCGCGCCGACTCGAGCGCCGACGTACTCGTGGTGTAGACGATCGAGCCGTGATCGGCGAGCAGCGGGAGCAGCGTCTGGGTGAGGAAGTACGGACCTCTGAGGTGCACGTCGACCATCTGGTCGAACAGCTCCGCGGTCGTCTCCTCGAACCTCACCGGCGGCTGCCCGACACCGGCATTGCTGACCAGGAAGTCGAACGTCGTCCGGTCCCAGCGCGCGAGTACGTCGGTCAGCGCCCGGCGGAACGCGTCGAAGGTGTCCGACCGCGCGACATCGAGCGGCAGCGCAACCGCCGTACCGCCGTCCTTCTCGATCCGCTTGACCGTCTCCAGGGCGCGTTCGCGGCCGCCGCGGTAGGTGAGAACCACGGCCGTACCGCGTCTCGCCAGTTCGAACGCCGCGCCCTGCCCGATGCCGGAACTTCCGCCGGTGATCACAGCAACCTGCATGATCGTGTACATCTCCTCGTGGGTCTGGAACAGGTACTCGTCCAGTACACGTTCCAGAGCACGGAAGCTGTTAGATCATTGCTGCCACGGACTTGCCTGATCCTGCCTGATCGCGGCTCGGCGGCGTTCCGAACTCGCGCCGATACTCGCGGCTGAACTGGGACGGACTCTCGTACCCGACGGCGTACCCGGCACTCGTCACGTCCTCACCGAGCCCGACCACCCGCAGTCGCGCCTCCTGCAACCGGATCTTCTTCTGGAACTGGATCGGCGTGAGCTCGGTGACGGTACGGAAGTGCCGGTGGAACGCCGACGTACTGAGACCGGCCATGTCGGCCAGGTCGTCGATCCGGAACGGCTCGGCGTAGTGCTCGCGGATCCACCGGATCACCCGAGCGACATGCGACAGGCTGCTGTCGGCGAGGCCGATGTCGCGAACGGCGGCTCCTTGAGTACCGCGCAGCAACCGCCAGAGGATCTCCTGCTGCACCAACGGCGCGAGCACCCGCGCATCGTCCGGCGAGTCGACCAACCGAAGCAGCCGCACGACTGCATCCACCAACTCGTCCGACGCGCGGCTGACCACCAGCCCCCGAACCGGCGCACCGGGCTTGTCGGCCACGTCGAGCAACAACGCCGCGATCGCCTCGGCCCGCAACTCGAGCCCGACCCCGAGACAAGGCTCGTCGACCGATGCCTCGACAAAGTGCCCGGTCACCGGCAACTCCACCGACACCACCAGGTAATCCCCAGCCCCGTACTCGAACACCTCCGAGCCCAACGCCAACCGCTTCCGCCCTTGAGCCACCAACGCAAACGTGGGCGAGGCCAACCCGCTGGTCGGCGGCGTCGTCGCCTCCACCACCGACACCAACAACCCGTCGATCACCGCCTCCCGCCCGGCGGCCCTCAAAATCAACCGCCGCAACTCGTCCATCACTCAGCTCACCACGAGGCCGCAGAATCCGGCGCGGAGATGTCAAGTTCCTGGACGGTCATGGCATCCGACCCTACGCGCTGCGGAACGAACGCCGGTACGCGTTCGGCGGTACGCCGACCACGCGCTGGAAGTGCCGCCGCAACGTGGTCGCGGTCCCGAGTCCGGTGGCGGCGGCGACCTTCTCGATCCCGTCGTCGGTCGATTCGAGCAGTTGCTGCGCGCGGCGTACCCGCTGGGTCAGCAGCCACTGGAGCGGTGTCTGGCCGGTGATCGAACGGAACTGCCGGCCGAGGTGCCTCGGGCTGGTGTTGGCGTGCCGCGCGAGGTCGGTGACCGTCAGCGGCTGGTCCAGCCGCTCCTGCGCCCAGGCCAGCAGTTCGGTGAGCGAATGGTCGCCGCTGACCTGGACCGGAGTCGACACGAACTGCGCCTGACCGCCGGTGCGATGCGGCGGTACGACGAGACGCCGGGCGACGGTGTTGGCGATCGTGGCGCCGTGGTCGAGGTGGACCAGGTGCAGGCAGAGGTCGACCGCGGCGGCCTTGCCGGCTGCTGTCAGAACAGTGCCGTTGTCGGTGTAGAGGACGTCTGGGTCAACATCCGCCTCTGGGTAGGCCGCTTGAAGGTCTGCTGTGTGGGCCCAGTGGGTGGTGGCTCGGCGGCCGTCGAGCAGTCCGGCCGCGCCGAGGACGAAGGCGCCCGTGCAGAGGGAGGCGATGCGCGCCCCAGAACTGTGGGCTGAACGGACGGCGTCTACCAGTTCGGGAGGTGGAGGCTGGTCGGGGTCGGCCAGGGCGGGGACCAGGACCGTGTCGGCGGCGGACAGGTGGTCCAGCGTGTGCGACGGATTGACTGCGAACGGGCCGACTTGAGTGGGGCCGTCGCCGCAGAGGCGTACGTCGTACCACTCGTCGACTCCGACGGGTGGGTTGCCGAAAATCTCGTAGGCGATGCCCAGCTCGAAGTGCAGCAGGTGGCCGGCCGTTGCCAGCGCGACGGTGTGCATGTCCGAAAGTGTACGGACAGCGTCGTTCCGGCCGCTCACACTCGGAGCGGCCGACGCCGCAGACTCGACGGCATGAACGCGATCGTGGTGTACGGCGCCACCGGTCACACCGGCCGGTTCGTCGTCGAGGAACTCCTCCGTCAGAACCTTCCAGCCGCCGTCTCCGGCCGCAACGGGCTCGCTCTCGCCGAACAATGGGGCGGCCTCGACGTACGGCCTGCCGCCGTCGACGATCCGCACGCTCTCGACCGGGCACTGAAGAACGCGGCCGCGGTCGTCAACTGTGCGGGTCCGTTCGCGACGACGGCCGAACCGCTGATCCAGGCCGCCGCGCGGCAACGGATTCCGTACGTCGACGTCGCCGCCGAGATCGAGGCGAACGCAGCCACCCTCGCCCGGCAGAGCACCACGCCGGTCGTCCCCGCGATGGCCTTCTTCGGTGCCCTGGGTGACCTCCTCACCACTGCGATTGTCGATCAGCCCGCGCCGGTGCACGTCGCCTACGGCTTGAGTAGTTGGCATCCGACCCCCGGCACGCGCGTCGCGGGGAAGGTGTCGCACGATCGGCGGGCCGGGCGGCGGGTGCGGTACGCCGACGGGCGATTGCAGTACCACGACGACTCGCCGGTACAGCAAAACTGGACGTTCCCCGAGCCGCTCGGGACGCGCCGGGTGATCGCGGAGTTCAGCATGGCCGACATCGTCACGATCCCGAGCCACCTCGCCGTACCCGAGGTCCGCACCTACATGTCCGTCGAGGCCGCCGGCGACCTGGCGGACGCGGACACCCCGCCGCCACCGCGCGACTCCGACCAGACCTTCGTCGTCGACGTACGGGTAGGGGATGCACGTGCGTCGGCCGCCGGGCAGGACATCTACGCCATCACGGCCCCGCTCGCGGTCGGCGCTGTCCGGCGGATCCTGGCCGGCGAGACCCGCGCGACCGGCGTGGCCTCAGCGGGGGCGATGTTCGACGCCGTCGAGTTCCTCAAGGAGTTACCACTCACGGTCGACCTACCCTGAATCTGAGCAGGTCCAGCCTTCTTATCAGGTTCCGTGACATAGCCTGGGGGTGTGGAGGGGGAACCGCTGGGGCGGCGGTCCGTGGGGATCGTGATCGCCGCATTGTTGCCGTGGGCATGGTTCGTGCTGCGTGACCGGCTCGGTGTAGTCACCGACGTGGTCGCGATCGTGCTGCCGATGCTCGCACTGGTCGTTGCGGTCGGCGTCGGCGCGTACGGCCTGATCGGCCGGCGCCGCCGGGCCGCGATCGCGTTCGCGGTGTCGACGCTGCTGGTCGGGGTCGTCGCGACCTTCGGTCCGTGGATCCCGCACGGCTCCGGCACGGTCGACCCCAGTCGCGCCGTCCGGTTCGCGGCGGCGAACATCGGGATCGGCGAGCTCGAGGGCGCGGACACGCTGCTCGGGCTGAAGGCCGACGTACTGGTGGTGTCCGAGATCGGCGAGCCGCTGACGAACCGGTTGGCGCAGTCGTACCCGAATCACGTGGCCGACTGGAACGGGCCGTCGATCGGCATCTTCAGCCGCTGGCCGTTGACCGTACTCGAGCAGCCGGGACCGGATCTGCCCGGCTTCCTGCTCCGCGTGCAGGCGCCGTCGGGGGACTTCGACCTGATCGCGGTGCATGTCCCGCGGCCGTGGTGGACGGCGGACGGGTCGACGTACGACAAATCGTCCGACAACGGCCAGCCGTACGAGACGACGGTCGCCGGGCATCACCGGCTGATCCAGCAGATCGCGGCCCGTGCCGCGCGGGACGACCGGCCGGTCGTGGTCGCCGGCGACCTGAACACGACCGACCGCGGCCGCGACTACCGGCTGCTCACCGACCACCTGAACGACGCGATGCTCGACCGCTGGGGCCGACCGTCCCAGGTCGCCAAGTGGGCCGCCCTGCTGGTCCGGATCGACCACCTGCTGGTCAAACCCGGGTGGTGCTCGGACAACAGCGGCTGGTACCCGATCCCGAGCTCCGACCACCACGGCCTGGTCGCGACGATCGGGCCCTGCCGATCATGAGTGCTCGATCGGCCGCGGTTGATATGGCAGGATCTCTACCGTGAGTAGCGGGACGACGGATGCGCAGCGCCTGGAGGACCTGGCGCGGCTGCGGCGCGTGAAGGACCGGATCGACCGCGAGTACGCACAGCCGCTCGACGTCGAGGCGCTCGCCCGGGGTGCGCACATGTCGGCCGGGCACCTGAGCCGCGAGTTCAAGCGCGCTTACGGAGAGTCGCCGTACGGGTATCTGATGACGCGGCGAATCGAGCGCGCGATGATGCTGCTGCGGCGCGGCGGGATGAGTGTCACCGACGTCTGCTTCGAGGTCGGCTGCCAGTCGCTCGGCACGTTCAGCACCCGGTTCACCGAGCTGGTCGGGATGCCGCCGAGCGTCTACAAGGACGCCGCCGCCGACGCCACCGTCGGAATTCCGTCGTGTGTCGCGAAACAGGTGACGCGACCGATCAGGAATCGAGAAGCATCTCCGGCCTCCGGCACGTAGCGTGACCCGCATGAGCCTGAAGATCCTGAACAGCTTCCTGCCGCACACCGACCCCGAGCAGTCGCTGAAGTTCTACCGCGACCTGCTCGGCTTCGAGGTCCGGATGGACGTCGGCTACGAGGGGATGCGCTGGATCACGGTCGGACCGCCCGGCCAGCCGGACACCTCGATCGTGCTCACCCCGCCGGCCGTCGACCCGGGGATCACCGAAGAGGAGCGGCGAACGATCTTCGAGATGATGGCCAAGGGCACGTACGCCACCGTGGTGCTGCAGACCGACGACGTCGACGCCCTGTTCGACCGGCTGCAGGCCAGCGACGCCGAGGTGATCCAGGAACCGGTCGACCAGCCGTACGGCGTCCGCGACTGCGCGTTCCGGGACCCGGCCGGCAACCACGTCCGGATCAACCAGGCCCGCTGAACTTCTTCGGGGAGAGGACGACATGAGCCGCGAACACGTTGCCGACAGCCACGACATGATCCGGGTCACCGGTGCCCGGGTGAACAACCTGAAGGACGTCAGCGTCGAGATCCCGAAACGCCGGCTGACCGCGTTCACCGGGGTATCCGGGTCGGGCAAGAGCTCGCTCGTGTTCGGCACCATCGCGGCCGAGTCGCAGCGGCTGATCAACGAGACGTACAGCGCGTTCGTCCAGGGCTTCATGCCGTCGCTCGCGCGGCCCGAGGTCGACGTACTCGACGGCCTCACCACCGCGATCATCGTCGACCAGGAGCGGATGGGCGCCAACCCCCGGTCCACGGTCGGTACGGCGACCGACGCGAACGCGATGCTCCGGATCCTGTTCAGCCGGATCGCAAAGCCACACATCGGCCCGCCGACGGCGTACTCGTTCAACGTTCCGAAGCGCACCGCGACCGGCTCGATGACCGCGGACAAGGGTGCGGGGGAGAAGAAGGTCGTCCGGGAGGCCGTGTACGCCGGCGGGATGTGCCCACGCTGCGAGGGCATGGGCTCGGTCACCGACTTCGACCTGACCGCGCTGTACGACGCCGAGAAGTCCCTGGCCGAGGGCGCGCTGACGATCCCCGGCTACAGCATGGACGGCTGGTACGGGCGGATCTTCCGCGGCTCCGGCTACTTCAACATGGACAAGCCGATCAAGAAGTACACCAAGAAGGAACTGCACGACCTGCTGTACCGGGAGCCGACCAAGATCAAGGTCGAGGGCATCAACCTCACCTACACCGGCATCATCCCGTCGATCCAGCGCTCGCATCTGTCCAAGGACGTGGACGCGATGCAGCCGCACGTGCGGGCGTTCGTGGAGCGCGCGGTGACGTTCACGACCTGCCCGGACTGCGAGGGCACCCGGCTCGGCGCCGAGGCCCGCTCGTCGAGGATCAACGGGATGAACATCGCGGACCTGACCGCGATGCAGATCACCGACCTGGCCGCCTGGATCCGTTCGCTGAAGGCGCCTTCGGTCGCGCCGCTGCTGAAGGCGCTGGGCGAGACCCTGCAGTCGTTCGTCGACATCGGCCTCGGGTATCTCTCGCTCGACCGGCCGGCCGGGACGCTGTCGGGCGGTGAGGCGCAGCGGACCAAGATGATCCGGCACCTCGGGTCGTCGCTGACCGACGTGACGTACGTGTTCGACGAGCCGACGATCGGTCTGCACCCGCACGACATCCAGCGGATGAACGAGCTGCTGCTGCAGTTGCGCGACAAGGGCAACACGGTGCTTGTCGTCGAGCACAAGCCGGAGACCATCGCGATCGCGGACCACGTGATCGACCTCGGCCCGGGCGCGGGCTCGGCCGGAGGCGAGGTGGTGTTCGAGGGAACCGTCGACAAGCTGCGGACCAGCGACACGCTGACCGGGCGGCACCTCGACGACCGCGCTTCGCTCAAGCCGTCGGTCCGGACGGCGTCGTCGGTGCTGGAGGTCCGCGGGGCCTCGCTGAACAACCTGCAGAACGTGGATGTCGACGTACCGCTCGGGGTGCTGACCGTCGTCACCGGCGTCGCGGGGTCCGGGAAGAGTTCGCTGATCCACGGGTCGATCGCGGGCCGCGACGGTGTGGTGGCGATCGACCAGGGCGCGATCCGCGGATCCCGGCGGTCGAACCCGGCGACGTACACCGGTCTGCTCGAGCCGATCCGGAAGGCCTTCGCCAAGGCGAACGGCGTGAAGCCGGCGCTGTTCAGCGCGAACTCCGAGGGCGCCTGCCCGGCGTGCAAGGGCGCGGGCGTGATCTATACCGAGCTCGGCGTGATGGCGACCGTCGAGCAGACGTGTGAGGAGTGCGAGGGGCGGCGGTTCCAGGCCGCCGTACTGGAGTACAAGTTCGGCGGTCGCGACATCGCCGAGGTTCTGGCGATGCCGGTCTCGGAGGCGTTGCCGTTCTTCGCCGAGGGCGACGCGCGGACGCCGGCCGCGTCGGCGATCCTGGGACGGCTGGCGGACGTCGGGCTCGGGTACATCTCGCTCGGCCAGCCGCTCACCACGCTGTCCGGCGGCGAGCGGCAGCGACTGAAGCTGGCGACCCACATGGGCGAGAAGGGCGGCATCTACGTCCTCGACGAGCCGACGACGGGCCTGCACCTGGCCGACGTCGAGCAGCTTCTCGCCCTGCTCGACCGGTTGGTGGATTCCGGTAAGTCGGTGATCGTCATCGAGCACCACCAGGCGGTGATGGCACACGCGGATTGGATCATCGATCTCGGTCCGGGCGCCGGGCACGACGGGGGCAGGATCGTTTTCGAGGGCACGCCCGCCGACCTGATCAAGAAGCCGAAGACGCTGACCGGTAAGCATCTCGCGGAGTACGTCGCGTGAGTCGTCGTGACTGAGGACATGCTCGACGACGCCGGTCAGGAGACGCCGGAGCGGCTCCGGCGGCGGGCCAGCCGGCTGCTGTCGCATGTGACCATGCAGTCGGATCGGCTGGTGACCGACGGGCTGGCGAAGGTCGATGCCCGGCGGTGGCACTACGCGGTGCTCGCCTCGCTGGAGGAGTTCGGTCCTGGTAGTCAGGCGACGTTGAGCCGGCGTACCGGCATTTATCGCAGCGACATGGTCGGAGTACTGAACGAGTTGGCGGAGCGTCACCTCGTCGAGCGCGCGCCGGATCCGGGCGACCGGCGGCGCAACGTCATCACGATCACTGCCCAGGGGCGCCGTCAGCTGGGGCGGCTCGACAAGGTGCTCGACGACCTGCACGAAGAGCTGCTCGCGCCGCTGCTCCCGGCCGAACGGGAACAGCTCATGGACCTGCTCACCCGGCTCGCCGACCATCACCGCGGCAACTGATCAGGAATCGAGAAGCAGCCGGTACGGGTGCGGAAATAGCGTTGAGTCATCGGAAGTCAGGGGCTGCGGCCCAGAAACAGGAGATGACGAAATGACCAGCACGCAAGGTGTCCAGACGATCCTGCACCCGGTGACCGACCTCGAGAAGGCCAAGCCGGTGTACGCCGCGCTGCTCGGCGTCGAGCCGGTCGCGGACTCGCCGTACTACGTCGGTTTCGAGGCCGCCGGGCAGCAGATCGGCCTGGTACCGAACAGCGACATGACCGCGCCGGTCGCACACTGGCACGTGACCGACATCGAGGACCGGATCAAGGCGATCGTCGAGGCCGGCGGCACCCTGAAGCAGCCACCGCGCGACGTCTCCAACGGCCGCCTGGTAGCCCTCGTCACCGACCCCGACGGCAACGTCCTCGGCCTCCTCCAAGACCCCTCCTGATGTGCAACCTCCCCCCGGAGATCCGCGCCGCGCTGTACGGGATTCCCGAGGACGCCGACGTACCGGACGAGTCGGCTGACGATTGCGCGGAGGACCTCGACTCCTGGGAGACTGTGTGAGTGCCGGCGGGTTGTCTCAGGCTGGTCCTGTGACAGCCCGCCCGTCCGAGGTGGTGCTGATGCCGATCGAGCACGTGTTGTTCGATGCTGATGGGGTGCTGCAGGAGTTGCCGGGTGGGTGGTATTCGGCGATGGAGCCGTATCTGGGGGAGCGGGCGCGGGAGTTCTTGCACGAGACGTGGAAGGACGAGTTGCCGATGCTCGCGGGGCAGGGCGACTACCTGCCGGTGCTGGCGGCGACGTTGGAGCGGTACGGCGTACGGACACCGGTGACCGAGGTGTACGACGCCGTGTGGAAGAACATCGTGCTGATCGAGGAGTCACTCGAGATCGTGCGGACACTCCGGCGGAACGGGTACGGCGTACACCTCGGCACGAACCAGGAGTCGTACCGCGGGACGCACATGCGCACCGTGCTCGGGTACGACGAACTCTTCGACGTGAGCTGCTACTCCTACGACCTCGGCGTCGCCAAACCCAACCCCGAATTCTTCACCCGCGCCGCGGCCCGCATCGGCGCCCACCCCAGCACCATCCTCTTCATCGACGACAACCCCCACAACATCACCGCCGCCCGCACCGCCGGCCTCAAAGCCGAACAATGGACCTTCCCCCAAGGCCTCCCCACCCTCCACACCACCTTCGCCGCCCACGGCGTGGACGCTGGCCCGGCTTCCCCGTTTTCAGACGTGAGTTAGGGGAGTGGTTCGGGTGAGGCGGGTTGCGGAGATGAGGAAGAAGATGCCGCCGAGGAGGGCGTAGCCGGCGACGGTTCGGAGGGAGGGGTTTGAGCCCGCCATTGCGATGAAGCTGGTGCCGGCGAGTACGGAGATGGCGCCGGCGAGGATCATCGGCCATTGGGCGCCGAGACGGTAGCGCAGTACGGCGACCACTAGTTGCACGATTCCTGCGGTGATCGCCCACGCGCCCCAGATGCGTAGTACACCGGGGATTCCGGATGCGACGGCCAGTGCGATCGCGGCGAGCAGGCTGAGGGCCATGTTCACGTAGAGCGGGGACTTCGGGCGGGCGTTGCCCGACGTACGGAAGTCGACCACGGCCGCGGCGACGTCGAACAGCGGGTAGAGCACGAGCAGCACGGTCACTCCGGGGCTGATCGACTTCGCGACGGCCAGCGTCAGCGCGGCCCAGACGAGGGCGAATCCGAAGCGGACGAAGTACAACGTTCGCAGTGCCTTCACGGCAGCATCTCCAGTAGATAGAACGATCGGTCTACCTCGGAGTCTGCGCCAACAAACGCAAAGACGTCAAGACCGACCGTTCTATCTGCTACCGTCGACGACATGTCGGAAGCGCGGATGCGGCTGCTCAGCACGGCCACCGGACTCTTCTACGCCGAAGGCATCCACGCGGTCGGCGTCGACCGGGTGATTGCCGAGGCGCAGGTCACGCGCGCCACGCTGTACCGGCATTTCCCGAGCAAGGACGACCTGATCGTCGCGTACCTGACCCAGGCCGACGACACGATCCGCGAGCGAGTGGACGCCGCACGAGCCGGCCACACTGACCCTGACGACGTGATCCGCGCGGTCGCCGAGTTCATCGCGGCCGACATCCGGAGCCCCGGTTTCCGCGGCTGCGCCTTCCTCAACGCCGCCGCGGAGTACCCGGACCCGGAGTTCCCGATCCACCAGGCCGTACTCAAGCACCGCCAGTGGTTCCTCGACACGATGACCGAACTCTTCGCCGCCACCGGCAAACCGGACGCCGAACCCGCCGCCCGCCACTTCGTCATGCTCCGCGACGGCGCCATGGCCGCCGGCTGCCTGACCGACCCCGAACCGATCTGCGCCACCTTCCTCCGCGGCGTCGACGGCCTCCTGACCTACCGATCAGCCCTAGACGAAGCCTGACAACCACCTCGCGCCTCGCCCTGATGAGGCGCGCGCCGATCCCAGCGCCCCGTGGCGTCTCGTCCGCGGTGACGCGCCGCGCCCAGCGGTCGACGTCAGGACCGAGGAGGCGCTGGGTCAGTAGGCCCATTGCGACGAACAGGCCGATCCCACCGGCCGTGAATAGGACGTTGAGCACCATGTCCCCATCGTCCGGACTGTCCACGCTCCATGACAGTGGCAAGAATGCCCGTCTGCGATAGATTCTCGCCATGCACCGGATCGCGGTTGTCGTGGTGGACGGGATCCACAGCTTCGACCTGGCGATGCCGTTGCAGGTGTTCAGTACGGCGCACTCGCTCGACACGGAGCCGGGCGAACTGTTCGGTCCGCGGCTGTACGACATCCATGTCTGCGGCAACGGTCGGGACCTGCTCGTGGCCGGTGTCGGCGGCGTCGAGATGTACCGGATGACGCCGCCGTACCCGTTGGCCGACGCGCTCACCGCTGACACCATCGTCGTGATCGGCGCCCCGCGTGACCCCGAACCGTTGGCGGAAGGGCTGGAGCTGCTGCGCGAGGCACATCGTCGCGGGATCAGGATCGCTTCGATCAGCACCGGAGGTGCGTGGGTGATGGCAGCGTCCGGCCTGCTCGACGGCCGGCGGATGGCGACACACTGGTCCCGCGCGAACGTGCTGGCCGAACGTTATCCACAGGTCCACGTGGACACCGACGTACTGTTCATCGACCACGGCGACGTCCTGACCTCGGCCGGCGCGGCCAGTGGCATTGATATGTGCCTGCATATGATCCGTCAGGACTTCGGCTCCGCCGTCGCCGCGGACGTCGCCCGGCACATGGTCGTACCGCCGCAGCGCGACGGGGGACAGGCGCCGTACATCGCGCACCCCGACCCCGGCGACGACCACGGATCGCTCGAGCCGGCGATGCGGTGGCTGCGGGAACGGCTGGGGGAGCAGGTGACGTTGGCGGAGATCGCCTCGTACGTCGGTACGAGCCCGCGCACGGTGAACCGCCGATTCCGCGAACAGACCGGCACCACGCCACTGCAATGGTTGTTGCGGCAGCGGGTGTACCGCGCGCAGGAGTTGCTCGAGACAACGGATCTGCCGATCGAGGAGATCGCGCGGTACTGCGGGTTCGGTACGTCGATCGCGATGCGCCAGCACTTCGCGAAGCACATCAAGACCTCGCCGACGGCGTACCGGCGTACGTTCCGCGCGTTCTGAGTGGCCGGTTGCCTTGCGAGGTGCTGGGTACCAGTGATGCGCAGCCGAGCCGAAGGAGCAGCCGTGGTCGACCCTCAGCTTCGTGCGATGACCTGGAACATCTGGTGGCGTTTCGGTCCCCGCTGGCAGGAGCGGCAGTCCGGGATCCTCGCGACCCTCGAGCGGTTCACTCCGGACGTGATCGCGCTGCAGGAGGTCTGGGCCACGGATGCGACCACGCAGGCCGACGAGTTCGCCGACAAGCTTGGATTCCATGCGGTGTTCGCGTCACCGTCGTACCCGCGGACGCCGGAGCCGGTCATGACGCCCGACCACGACGGCGTACGGCTGGGCGTCGCGTTGCTGAGCCGATGGCCGATCCTCGAACACGAAGCGATTCCGCTGCCGGCCCGCCATCGTTCGTGGGATCCCGTCGCGCTGAAGGCGCGGGTGGCTCATCCGGCCGGGCCGTTGCCGATCGTCGTGGCCTGTATGGAACACGCGACGACCTACAGCGACGACCGGAAGGCGCAGGCCGCGCTGCTCGCCGACCTCGGCACCGATCCCTCCACCGACGGTCCCTGCCCGTCGATCGTGATGGGCGACCTGAACGCCGCGGCGGACAGCGCCGTACTGCGTCCGCTCCGGGACGTGATGATCGACGCCTGGCTGGCCGGAGGCGGCGCGGCTGATGCGGTGACGCTGCCGTCGACCCATCCGTCCGCTCCGCTCGCGGCCGGTCCGGAACTCGTCGACCAGCGCATCGACCACATCTTCTACCGGCCCGGCCACGAGGATCAGCTCGTCAACGTCGAGTCGGCGGTACTCGCGGGTGACGCTGTCGACGGCACGTTCCCGTCCGATCATAGGGGCGTGGTCTGCGACTTCCGCTGGCGTGAACGCTGAACAATCCCACGAGCCGTGACGTCGTACTGATCGTTGTCCTACCGCGGTAGAAGGAGCGATTGGATGCCGAAGACCGACTACGACGAATTCGCCGCGGCGTACTCCGCCGACAACGAGGTCAACCTCCTCAACGGCCACTACGAACGACCCGCGATGCTGGACCTCGCAGGCGACGTGGACGGGCGCCGGATCCTCGACGCCGGCTGTGGCTCCGGTCCGTTGTCCGCGGCGCTCCGCGATCGGGGTGCGATCGTGAGCGGCTTCGACCTGAGTGCGTCGATGCTCGAACTGGCGCGGCGCAGGCTGGGTGACGACGTCGACCTTCAGGTTGCCGACCTGGCCAAGCCGCTGCCGTACGACGATGCCGCCTTCGACGATGTTGTCGCCTCTCTTGTCCTGCACTATCTGAAGGACTGGACGGGACCGCTCGCCGAACTCCGCCGCGTACTGAAGCCAGGCGGCCGGCTGATCCTGTCGCTCAATCACCCGTTCGTCTATACGGCGCTGAATCCTGACGGCAAGTACTTCGACGTCGCCGAGTTCTCGTTCGACGCCGAGCATGCCGGTCGGACCGTCACGTACACGATCTGGCACCGGCCGATCCACGCGATGTCCGACGCGTTCACGCAGGCAGGTTTCCGCATCTCGACAATCAGTGAGCCACCGATCTCTGCGGATACACCGCTCGAACTGCGCCCCGAGGGCGTGCCACATCCGGCCCGATTCATCAGCTTCATCTTCTTCGCACTCGAGGCGTGCTGAATGGACATCCGTATTGCCAACGGTCACCAACCGGCGCTCGGCCGACATTCAGAGCGTGTTCGTCGTACCTGAGGAACGTGGGAAGGGGATTGGTTCGGCACTCGTCCGAGCCGCTGCCGATTACGCGTTCCAGCTCGGGGCCGGTCATGTGACGGTTCATTCCGGGCGTAAAGCCGTAGCTGTGTACGAGAGGCTCGGGTTCGCGTCGTCCCGGCAACTGCTGCAGAAAGAATTCAGGTAGACACGGGTTCTAGGCTTTGGATATGGCCGAGGTTGTGGTTCCGCTGACCGTGCGCGATCTCACCGAGGACGATCTGCCAGCCTGCAGCTGGTACGGGAATGCGACGGCGCTGGCGGCTGTAGCTGAGGCGATCCGGCGTAGGCGTCGTGGTGAAGTCGACTACCTCGCGGTCTGCACACCGTCGGGTCTACCGGTGGCCGTCGGGGGAGCGGACTATACGAAACCACCTGGCGCAGCGACCATCTGGCAACTATCAGTCCAGGCAGAACTACGCTCGTGCGGCATCGGCACCCTACTCATCAACGCCTTGGAACAACGAATCCGCGCCCGGGGCCTGCACTGGGCCGAACTAGGCGTCGACGACAACCGCTCCCGTCCGCGCGCCTTGTACGAGCGCCTGGGCTACGTCGTCAGCGGCACCGAACCCGGTGCATGGGACGAGGAAGGCCCCGACGGCACCATAACCCGCTACGAAACCCGAATAACGCTCCTCCGCAAGCAACTGCTCTGAGGGCTCAACGGTTCGCAGCGGTTGCTGTTTGGACGGCGGACAGGATGTTCGACAGGCCGGCTGGATTGGCCAGCTTCAGGTCGGCGAGATCGGTGGGGTGGAACCAGCGGAGGTCGTCGTGCTCGTCGGGCTCGGCGTTGACGGGCTCGCCGTCCCAGCGGGTGACGACGAACGCGTACATGTGCAGCGCCGGGTCGCTGATCGTCATCGGGAACGGTACGGCGTCATGGATGTGGACGCCGAGTTCTTCCAGGCATTCCCGGCGTACCGCCTGGTCAGGTAACTCGCCGGCGTCGACATGCCCGCCGACCAGGTCCCAGCAATCGGGATAGTTCTGGCGCGCCGGGTGGCGATGCACCAGGAGCACCAGACCGTCCCGTACAAGAGCAGCGACTGCGATCGGGATCTGGGCAACCATGCCGGAACTCTAGGGGCCCTTCCTGCCTACTGTCCGGCGAGCTTAGCCACGACCGGTGCGAGGGTGTCGGCGAAGTCGGCGCCGATGACGAAGTACGAGAAGCCGATCTCCTCACGCCGGCGTTCGATCTCCTCGGCGGCCGCGGCGGGATCACTCGGAAGGATGACGAGCGAGTCGGCCGTGCGCAGCGCCGCGGTGTCGAGGTCGGGCGGCGCCATGAACGGCGCGACCCCGTCACCGACGGCGGCGATGTGCTGGGAGAGTTCGATGTCCCGGCTGGTCGAAAACCCGCGGACCATCTTCGTGGTTTCCGCCCGGTCGTTGTCCGGTCCGAGTACGAACGTGACCGCGTCAGCGACCTCGAGCGCCAGCGCCTGCGACTTCGGCCCGGCGACCGCCATGACAACCGGCGTGTGCAGCTCGGATCCGTCGAACGTACGCAGCTGCTCGACGGTCTCGCGCATCCTCGTGCGACGCTCAGCGGGGGAGACGGCGGGCAGTCCCAACTCCACCTCGATCCCGGGGCGCCCGGCGCCGATGCCCATCTCGAAGCGACCGTCCGTAAGTACTGAAAGCGAGTGCGCCTCCCACGCCATACTCAACGGCTCACGCAGCGCCGCCGCGTACACCCACGACCCGACCCGCAGATCAGTCAACGCAGCCGCGGTCGCCAGCGTAGGCGCAAGTGCAGGCTGCCACGTGGGTACGTCGGGCATCAACAACGTCGAGTACCCGAGATCAGCGATCCGCCGCACCCGATCCCGCCACGCCGGCAGCTCCGAAGTAATCGGCGCAACAACCCCAAACCGAAACGCTCGCGTCATCACACTTCTCCTCAACTCTTGAACCCATATCCGGCTCTTCAACCACTCAACGAACCAACCACGCTTCATCCGACAACCGCGGTACAACCTGTGAGTGTGCCAGGCTGACAACTGTGAAAGGTTCCTTCCCAACCGGCGCCCCAGTCTGCATTCGAGACGCAGCGCCGGGGGAGGCCGATGTGCTCGCGGAGCTGCATGCCCGCTCGCGGGCTGCGTACTACGGCGCCGGCGGTCATGACGTACCAGCGGTCCCTGACGATCAGTACCGCGAAGCGTGGCGGAAGATGGTGCTGGATCCTCGCCTCGAGGTCCTCGTAGCGGTCGTAGGCGCTGACATCACCGGTGTACTCACGCTGGACGCCAACGGAGTCTTCCCAACGAATGCGCCGAACGAAACGCGCGTCCGCCTGGTCGGCATCTTCGTCGACCCAAGCAATTGGTCGAGCGGCATCGGCAGCACCCTGATGGACCGTTTCCTCACCACCACCCGCCACGCTGACGCCGTAGGCGAGGTCGACGTCTGGGAGCGAAACTCCCGCGCAATCCGCTTCTACAAACACCACGGCTGGACCCGCGACGGAACCACCCGCCCAGGCCCCGCCAACACAAACTATGTAGGTTTCGTACACCTACCATGACCTGACGCAACTGGCAGGGAACGATCATCGTGGCCCGTCGTCGAGAGTTGCTCGATGCGGACGAGGCCCGTGGCTGGTGCCCGAGATGAGTTAGCCGGCATTGCCGCAGTTCAGCGGTGTCGGCGGCGCTCGAAAACTGAACACTTTCGGCGGTGAAAAGTGAGCACTCGACGGGTGGACCGGATCGATCCGGTGGTTCCGCGAGAACGTGGCGCGGTTGCGGCCCGAGCAGCGGCCGATCGATCCGGTCGACCGGATCGTGTGGGCGGCTGGTGATGCCGCGCAGTGTGATTTGTGGTTCCCGCCGCGGAAGATCCCGTTGGAAGACGGCAGCGCGAAGTTGTTGCCGGTGCTGGTGATCACGGCCGCGTATTCGAGGTTCGTGACGGCGCGGATGATCCCGACCCGCAAGACCGAGGACCTGCTGCTGGGGTCGTGGGAGCTGATCCAGCAACTGGGCCGGGTTCCGCGCCGGCTGATCTGGGACAACGAACCCGGCATCGGCCGCGGGCAGCGTCGCGCCGAAGGCGTTGGGGCGTTCATGGGCACGCTGGCCACCAAACTCGTGCTGCTGCCGCCCAGAGACCCTGAATCCAAGGGCATCGTGGAGCGCCGCAACGGCTGGTTCGAGACCTCGTTCATGCCCGGCCGGACGTTCAGTTCACCGGCAGATTTCAACGCCCAGTTCACCGACTGGCTGACGAAGGCGAACGCCCGGGTGGTCCGCATGATCAAGGCCGCACCGGCCGATCTGGTCGACACGGATCGGGCGGCGATGCTGGCGTTGCCGCCGATCCCGCTGCACCTGGGCTGGCGCAACAAGATCCGGCTGGCCCGCGATTACTACGTCCGGCTCGACACCAACGACTACTCCGTCGATCCAGCCGTGATCGGCCGGATGGTCGACGTCGCCGCAGACCTGGAACGGGTGCGGGTCCGCGCCGAAGGCCGCGTCGTGGCCGAACACTGCCGGGTCTGGGCCAGAGGAACCACCGTCACCGACCCCGGCCACGTTCAGACAGCCGCCTGGCTGCGCAAACAGTTCCAGCAACCCCGTGCCGTCGGGGGTGTCGCGGCCGCCGGTGATGATCTGGCCCGCGATCTCGCCGACTACGACCGCGCCTTCGGGCTCACCGCCGAGGAAGGAATCAGCTGATGGCCGCCACCAAATCAACGAGGAACGCCGCTGCGGCCACGGAGGCACTCAAGCAGATCACCTATCTGGCCGCCGCGCTGAAAGCACCCCGGATCACCGAGGCCGCCGCCCGGCTGGCCGATCAAGCCCGTGACGCCGGCTGGACCCACGAGGTACCGCACCCGAGCTCCAAGACACGTCCGCCTTGCCGATCGGCCGCAGACCTGTAGAAGTCGACAGCCTGCGCACTTCCGGGGAACAACCAGTCGTACAACGTCGCGTCCGAGTAGAACTGCTCGCTGATGAGACTCACGCTCCTTGCCGGATCTGCCTTTTCGGCCAACAACAACGTGGGCCATTGTCGCGAGCAGGCCGAGATCCTTCTACGGCTTATCGAAGCGACCGCACGTCGGCACGATCGAGCGTTCTGCGTGCACACAGGGCGTCCGGGCGATCAGGCCATCTGATGCCTGGCTGCGATGTATTGGTAATGGAGCCGATGGCGTGGTGCTCGATGGTCGACGGGTGGTAGCCAAGCGCACAGCCGATGATCGGCAGCGGGCCGACCTTGGTCAGCTCGTGCAACGTGCCGAGCCGCGCTGCGCGCGTGCTGAAGACCGCCTTGAGCCTTCGCCGCAGGCTGGGACCGTGAATGTGCCGGCCGGGGGAGTAGCCGCCGTTCGGGTGCGATGCGGTGAGGTCATTGCCGGACGTGACAGCGAGTTGGCGTACGGGCCCGTCCGAGGGGGAGAGAGAGAGCAAATTCAGTCTTTCACAAGCGGATGGTGACGACGTCGGTCGAGGTGACGTCGTCCCAGGCTGGCAGGAACGGGAGTTGATCAACCGGGAGTTGGAGTGTCTCTCTGGCATGCTCGCCAGATGTTTCGGCACCTGGCGGAGCGCCATTCGCGCCGACCGATGGTCAGCTGGTTGTGAGCCACGGGCCGACGGGATGCCGGGGCAGGGCTGAGCGCGGGTCATCGAGGATCGCTCTGGTCTGCGCCGCGTACTCGCGGCTTGCCCGCCAGCATCCCTCCGGCGGTTGCAGGCCGTCGGCGAACCGGGACCCCATCGCCTCGAGGGTGCCGCGCAGGGATTCGATCACGGCTGCGCCATGCCGGGTACGCCAGGTCCGTTCGACCTGTGTCACCCGCTCGATGTAGGCGTCACGCTCCCGTAGCCCTGCCGGGGTCAGTACGGCGACCCTGCCACGGCTCGTCTCGGCCGGACGTAGGGTGATCATTCCCGACCGTTCCAGCACTCCCAGCGCCGGGACCACCGGTCGGCCCGTCAGACCGGTCCGCCCGGGCAGCTCCCGGACCCGGACTGGGTGGGCACCGAGCGCCGGCAAGAAATTCGCGGCGATCGCCATCGGCAGTGGCGAATCGTTCTCGACCTCCCGCGCGAAGGCCTGTAGTGCGGCCGCGAGCGGATCAGCGATCGAACCGTCCGCGGCCATGCCCGTCACTACCTCCAGCAAACTTCGGAGCTCACCCATCGCGTCCTGGCCGAAGCGTTCCGTCCACCGATCGTCCGTCGCCGCGATGATCGGCGGCCAGAGTTCCTTGGCGCGGCGACAGACAGCCTTCGGGCTGAGCACCGAGGTACCGCGCAGCCGGCGACTGCTGCCGTATCCGTCCCTCGACGGTCGCCGGATCGGTGCATCGGTCTGCAGCCGTACCTCGACGTACCCCCACCGCTCGACGCCGCCGATCATCGGGAACAGCTCTTTCTCGGTCCAGCCCGTCCGCTCGAGCAGCGCGGCGACCGTCGTACCCGGGTCGTCGACGTGGCGCAGCAGCGGCCAGAACACGACAGGCAGCTTGAACCCGGGGAATCGCGACCGTGCCAGTTGTGCTTCGAACTCGTTGTCCAGCTCGATCCGGTACGCGATCAGCGCCTGTGCCAGCAAGGTCGACAAGGCAGGCTCCGGCACCCGCCGCGAGTCACAGTCATCGTCGCCGAGGACCCTTTTGTTGGTCATGCGGTGATGCTAGGAGCCGACGCCGACAGCCGATGTCGTTGCATTGCCTTGACGTGCACAAACGGCGTCAGCACGGGAGTTGGTAAGCCGGGAGTAGCAGGAGAGCGGGCGCCCGCGTTGCGGCGTGAACGAGCCGGGTATGCGTCCCCACATGCAGGCGCGATCGGAGGACGACAGGACTGGCGGCCGCACTCTGGCTGTCAGACTTGCATTATGGCTGAGCGGCAGCTGGATGGCGGGATCGCGAACGCAGGCCGGGTTGTCCGTGTCGGTCCGCATGCTAGCCCTCGCCGACAGGCTGCTCTTAGGCCAAAACCAGCAAAAATGGGCTCCTGGCCTAACTCAAGCGAGCGGCGGCTGGGATGACGACCAAAACCGAGTGATCATCCTTGCCCGGAATGACGCCGGTGAAAACTCGGCCTGGACCGAGCGTGTGAGCGCGTTGCACGACGACAGGGTTCGGCTCCAACTCTTTACACCGAAGCCGGGCGTGCCTCTCGTAGAGCCCCTTGGTCGGCTCACCGACCACGAACCATGGTATGGCGGTGACTGGCTGCACCCTAGGGCCATCACCGCCATTTACAACAATTCGATCTGCACCTCGGGGTTCAACTGGAAGCTCTGGTCGACTGGCAGGTATCTCGGCAGCACCGCCAACCACTGCTACCAAGGAACGGACATCTGGTACCACAACAAGCAGGTCTACGGAGAGATCCTCGACAGATTTCCAGCGGTCGACACCATGCTGATCCAGGACAACAGCAACCCGTATGCCTACTACGCTGCTGTCTGGGTGGGACCTGTGGATACCGACGTTTCGCGGGCCGTCCGGGGCATTAAAACTTCTTATGCAGTAGGCCAGTTGGTTGCGTTCAGCGGGTCACGAAGCGGACTTCACACGGCGCACATAACGCACACCAGGGAAAATTTTCAACGGTATCCCCGTCGTTGTGACGGATGGTTCTTTCGCGCAGATGGGTGACTCGGGAGGGCCATGGTTGACTACCATGGGCCCAAACGACCCCTACCCGGGCGACGTATGGGCGTGGGGTCAACTGTCGGGCCACAGCAGTGCCCCCGGATACGAGGGAGACGTGTTCGTGGGACTTAACGACATCAGCAGTACTGTCTCTGCATCTATCTGCATAGCTGCCTCCGCGGGTAGCATTACCTGTCGTTGACAAACGACCCGCAAGACCAAGGGGTCCGCGCGGGTGGTACCGCGCCCGGCTTCCTTGTCGGCCGGTACTCGAACCGTCGCCGCGCATCTACACCGGGCGGTACCCACCCAGTTTGGGGGATTGATGGTTGACGAGACGGGGAATCCCGCGAATGGTGCGAAGCCTCGCAGAGGCAAACCGCGCCCGGCCATGCCAGGTCTGTCCCTTCAGCGGGGACTTCCCCTCCTGCAAATGCTTGCACAACTGACGGGTACCTTGGAGATCGATACGTCGACCAACTGCCTGACAGTCAATAACGGGATAACGCTGGTCGACGTCGCTTGGCCACCAGGCTGGACTGTCGCCACCCGCGACAATGAAATCGCCCTGATCGATGCAGCCGGCCACACGGCCGGCAAGCTGGGCGACGAGGTCTACGTCGGCGGAGGCATGGTAGACCTGGCCAGAACGAACGTTGTTTCGTGCACGGGTCGCAAGGATGTGTTCGTGGCGACTGGGCTCTCAGGTCCCTGAAGCAAGCACGTTTGGTATGCCGCCTAGGGTCGTCAATCACCTGCTCGAGGTTGGACATCGGGCTCCGGCACCGCAGCGATCCTGCTGGCCAAAGGAAGGGCTGCTCGAGCCCGCAGGCCAGCGGCGCCGACACCCAGTTCGGGGCGCGGCGGAGCCGCCGCAGCATGTTCGGCCTGACCTCGCCGCAAGGTGCGATCATGAGCCCACGGCGGCGATGTCAGGGGCCCAGTGGTCGACATCGGTCATCCTGGCGGACCAATCGGCGTCGGCGAGCCGGTCCGGTCTTTGGCAGCGACGGGTTTCGAAGCTGCCTTTGTCAGGTGGGCTCGTGCGTGAGCCGGTAGGACTCGGTGCCGGTTTCGATGAGGTTGCCGCCAAAGGTGAGCCGGTCGACGATGGCGGCGGCCACGCCGAACTCAGCGCCTGCCGAACGGTGCGCCAGCCCCACGCCATACTTGCGCTCCAAAGCCCTGTTCGACAGACCGCCCACGAGTCACGGCGCAGAGCGGCATACAGGCTCCACCTTCGACTGACCTGGCGGCATCGGCTGCGCCCCCTCACTGCGCACAACGATCCTCCCCACCGCAGCCCCACCTGTGACGGCAAAATTCGCTGACAACTTCCGGCCCAACCAGCAGGTGCCGTCGCAATTCACGGAGATCTGACGTCACAGAACGCCGTCAGAGCCAGGGTTCCGGAAGTCAAGCAGGGCAAGAATCGAATGCACCTCGACCTCCGGGTGGAAGACTTGCCGGCCGAGGTAGAGAGACTCGAGCAGCTTGGCGCCCGGCCGCTCTCCAACGAACTCACTGAACACGGCTTCCGTTGGGTCGTTCTCGCTGACCCAGAAGGAAATGAGTTCTGCGTCTTCGTTCCGCCGACGACCTCAGGTACGGCGGGATAGGCCAGGTCAGTTACACTGAGCAACTTCCCGGATTCGGCAAGAGTGCGCCCGCGATCAGGTGTCACGGACTACGGCGAAGTAGCGGGCGTAGGCAGCGGCAGAGTCGAGGGCGTGCCGCTCGATGCAACTCCCGTGATTTAAGTGCCGATAATGGACATTATGTCAACTAGTCGGCTTCTGGCGGTGGTTGATGGGGTCGGGCCTGCTGTCCCCTGGTGAATGGCTCGCGCCCATGGCAGGCGGCTGTGGCCGTTCGTGGAGACTTCATGTACTGAGCCGGTGCTGGCTGGCAGTCGAGTGCTTGGTTGAAGGTCGAGGCATGGCGTACGTCGTGCGACTGAACGACGGACAGTTTCGCTGTCGTCAGCTGCTGGCGTCGGCGATGGCCCGGATGCTCGGTGCGTTGGTCGCGGCGATGGTTGGCTGTGGTGTGTCTCTGGGCCGATGGATGGGTGAAGGCTGTGGGTCAGGTGGGCGTGGCGGTCTGTGGATGGCTATGGGCGGGATGCTGTGAGTAGGTAGGTGGCAGGGAGGTGGGATGCCTGCTCCCCCAGGCCGTCGTACAAATCTGGTTCGGGGAATTCTTGGAGGGATTGGAGGGTGAGGCCTGCGTTGAGGGTGGCTGTGGCGACGGCGGCTAGGCTCCAGATGTAGCTGCGGTGTGGGACGGTTGGTGTGCCGATGCGCTGCGTTACTTGTGGGGCCTTGGAGGGGTCGGTGTAGCCGTCGCGGTGGGTGCCGAAATAATCGCTGCTGATGGACAGGGAATTCGGGCCGCGGACGGTGAGTACTTCCCATAGGGGATGGTGTTCGCTGATTACCAGTACTCCCCCGGGGTTCAAGCGTTCGGCGACTATTTGGGTCCATTGTGTAATATCTGGGACCCAGCATAAACCGCCCCAGGAAATGTAGATGATGTCGAATCCGGTGATGGCCGGGTCGAGAGTCATCATGTCCTGCTCGATGAATTCGACCGGTAGGCCGAGGGCCTCCGCCTTGACGCGGCCCGTGGTCAGGTGGGACGGGGCGAGGTCGACGGCGGTCACTATTGCGCCGCGTTGGGCGAAGGTCAGGGACTCGTCGCCTACCGAGCATGCCAGGTGGAGCACGCGGCGGCCGCGGACGTCCCCGATGGCTGCCAGTTCGGGTTCGGTCAGCGCGCTGCCGCCCTCGCGGAAGAACTCGAGCGGCTCCCCCGGGCGATGTGGAGCTAGCTGTTCCCAGTAGGTTCGGTTCTCGCGCACGACCTCCGAAGATTCAGTCACAACACGTCACGCTAGCAAGCGGAACTCGTGGAAAGGTGTTGGTGTGGACTTTGAGGCGGTGGCGCGCGCTGAGGTGGCCAATGCGCAAGCGAGGCCGGTGCGGATTGTTGATGGCGTTGTGACACGGCCGGCGGGTTCCAACGCGGAGACTGTGCAGGGGTTTTTGCGGTTTCTGCGTGGGCGTGGGCTGGAATGTGTGCCCGAGCCGCTCGGGTTCGGCGACGGTGTGGAGATGCTACGGTTCATTCCCGGTGACAGCGGTGGCGATGCTTGGCGTCATCAGCACACGGATGAAGGTCTGGCGTCTGCGGCACGTTTGCTCCGGAGGATTCACGACGAGAGTCAAGCCTGGAACTCCCCCGCCGACGATCTCGTCTATTGCCACGGCGATCCCGGCCCGTGGAATTTCGTCTGGAAAGACAACAGCGCGGTCGGCCTGATCGATTGGGACTATCTTTACCGCGGCCCGCGCCTCGACGACATTGCGTACGCGTTGCACTGGTTCGTGCCACTCCGTTCCGACGAGCTCGCCCTGCGCTGGCATCATTTCCCGGAAGTGCCCGATCGACGACATCGCATCAAGGTGTTCCTCGACGCGTACGGCGATCTGCCGAAATTCGACGTTGTCGGCGTGGTCACCGGCCGGATGGAGGCCACCCGCGACCTGGTACGCCGGCTCGCACACGAAGGACAGGAGCCACAACGGACTTGGGTCCACGACGGAGCCCTCGAACGCGAGGACGAGGAAATCGCCTGGGTCCGCCAGAATCGGACCCTCTTCACCTGAAGCTTTGTGAATGGGATCACGAGCTGGCAGGATCTGCGCCATGGGGCGTCTGCGAGAGCGGTTGGACAGGATGCCGGAGCGCTGGATCCCGCCAACAGATAGGGATCTCGCGAGCCCGTACCGCCTCCTGCTCTGGCTGACGCGCTCGCAGTCGCGCCGCGTCGCCCTCGGCGCGACACTCGGGATCTGCTGGATGGTCGGCCTCACGATCCCGCCCTGGGTACTCTCCCGCGCGGTCGACCAAGGACTCGTCGCACGCAACACGCCCGCCCTGATCGAATGGGCCCTGATCCTCCTAGCCGTCACCGTCCTCAACGCACTCATCGGCATCGCCCGGCACCGCACGATGACGAAGATCCGCATGGACGCCGCGTTCCGCTCCGTCCGCGCGACCGTCTGGCACACGTCTCGCCTCGGCGCATCGCTCAGCAGACGCATGACCGCAGGCGAAGTCGTCACGGTCGGCATCTCCGACGTCTACACAGTCGCGATGGCCCTCACCGTCACCGGTCCGGGCATCGGCGCGGTCGTCGCGTACGCCGTGGTCGCGGTCGTCCTCTTCACCATCTCTCCCCTACTCGCCGCCGTCGTTCTGGCCGGCGTACCGCTGCTCGCCATCGCCGTCGGCCCGTTCCTGCAACGCATCGAGCGCACCGGCGGCACGTACCGCACTCACCAGGGCACGCTGACGACGCGCCTCGTCGACGTACTCGCCGGCCTGCGCGTCCTGAACGGCCTCGGCGGGAAGAGGTACGTTGCCGAGAGGTACGGACGCGAGTCGCAGAACCTGATCGCCCACGGCTACCGCGTCGCCGGCCCGTCCAGTTGGGTCGGTGCATTGTCGACCGGCTTGCCTGCGCTGTTCCTCGCCGCGGTCGTGTGGTTATCCGCCCGGATGGCCGCCACGCACGCGATCACGATCGGCGACGTCGTCGCGGTCTACGGGTACGTCGCCGTACTGGTCGTCCCGGTCGCGTCGCTGATCGAGGGCGGCGGCGACCTCGCCCGCGCGCGCGTCGCCGGGCAGCGCATCATCGATCTCCTGAACCTGCCGGTCGCACCCGGCACCAACGGTCGTACGCCGACTCAGGACGGCCCGCTGATCGATCCCGAATCCGGCGTGATCATCCGCCCGGGCCTCCTCACCGCGCTCGTCGCCGCGAAACCCACGGAGGCGATCGCCGTGATCGAGCGCCTCGGCAACCTCAACACCAACAGCGTGACCTGGGCCGATATCCCCATCGAAGAACTCGACCGCGAGCAGTTCCGGCATCGGTTGGTTGTCGCCGACAACGATGCCGAGATCTTCGCCGGCACACTGCGCGACGTCGTTGCGGGACGGCTGCAAGCGGAGGACGACAAGATCCGTACGGCGCTCAACGTCGCCGTCGCGGATGACATCGTCGAGGCACTCCCCGACGGCCTCGACACCGCGATCGCCGCCGGCGGGACCGATCTGTCCGGCGGCCAGCGCCAACGGATCCGCCTCGCCCGCGCGGTCTACGCCGAACCCGACGTACTGCTTGCGATCGACCCCACCTCAGCGCTCGACGCCAACACCGAAGCAGCCGTCATCGACCGCATCCGCGAAGCCCGCTCCAACACCACGACCGTGATCACCACGACTTCTCCACTCGTACTCGACCGCGCCGACGAGGTCATCGTCCTGGTGAACGGAAAGTTGTCGGCGGCAAGCACCCACGCGACCTTGCTGCGCAGCGATCCCTACTACCGCGACCTGGTCTCGCGCGCCCAGGACGACGAATGAACGGCCAGCTGCCAGTCGCGACCCCCGCCGAGGTCCGCGCCGCCGCAATCCGCGACCTCGGAGCCGATCGGAGAGCCGTCGCCGGAATCATCCTCGTCAACGGCCTGGCCGCCGCCGCGGGCCTGGTCGCACCCTGGCTCCTCGGCCGCATCATCGACACGATCCGCGCCGGCGACGGCAACGTGCTCGGCGCGGTCGACCGTCTCGCGTTCGGCGCACTCGTCTTCACCGTCGTCCAGACCGTGCTGTCGTGGTGGGCGCTGAAGATCGGCTACCGCTTCGGCGAACGTACGGCGGCGCGCGTGCGCGAACGCTTTCTCAACCGGACGCTCGCGCTGCCTCCTCGTTCCGCTGACCATCTCCCGGCCGGCGACCTGATCGCCCGCGGCAGCACCGACGCCTCGCTCGTCGCCTCCACGCTGCGGTCTGCCGTACCCGAGGTTCTGGTCGCGATCGTCCACGCGCTGTTCCTCATTGTCGCGGTCCTCGTACTCGATCCGCGCCTCGGCCTGTGCGGAATTGTCTGCCTGATCGGTGTCGCGGCAGCCGTCCGGTGGTACGTGCGGCGCGCGCGCCCGGCGTACCTCGCCGTCGCCGCGACCGGCGCCGAGCTGGCTGACGCGGTAGCCGGTACGGAGAAAGGCGCGCGGACGATCGAGCTGCTCGGCCTCGAGCGCCGGCGGCAGGAGGTCACCGAGAACGCGATCACCCGCGCCCGGTCCGCGCGGCTCGACGCGTTGTGGCTGCGGACCGTTTTGTTCCCGTGGGCCGATATCTCGCTCGCGCTGCCGGTGGTCGGCGTGCTGCTGGTCGGCGGCGCGCTGTATTTCAACGAACTCGTCAGCCTCGGCGTCGTGGTGACGGCAACCGTGTACCTCCGCCAACTGGTCGGACCGCTCGACACGTTGATGCTGTGGATCGAACAGCTGCAAGGCGCCGGCGCGTCATACGCCCGCGTCGAAGGCCTAGCCGATCTGCCGGCCGAGAACCACGCGGCCGCGCCGACCCGCACCATCGGCGACCGGATCCAGGTGACGAACGCGCACTACAGCTACACCGGCGCTCGCGACGTACTTCGTGGGATCGACCTGCAGGTACAACCCGGCGAACGCCTCGCGATCGTCGGTACGTCCGGCGCCGGAAAGTCGACGCTCGCACGGCTCCTCGCGGGTCTCGACCGGCCGCACACCGGGTCGGTGACGATCGGCGGTACGCCGGTGGCCGAGCTCCCGCCGGAGCAGCTCCGCGAACACGTCGTACTGATCACCCAGGATCATCACGTCTTCCACGACACAATCCGCGACAACCTGCTGATCGCGAAACCGGACGCTTCGGACGCCGAGCTGTACGCCGCACTCACCGCAGTCGGAGCCGATGTGGGGGCCGACGGCTGGAACGAGCTGGACCGCCAGATCGGCGACGACCTCGACGACGCCTCCGCTCAGCAGCTGTCGCTGGCGCGCGTCGTCCTCGCGAACCCGCACACACTGATCCTCGACGAGGCGACCGCCCTCCTCGACCCGAAGACGGCCCGTCGTACCGAGCAGTCGCTGGCCGGCGTACTGCGAGGCCGCACGGTGATCGCCATCGCCCACCGCCTGCAAACCGCACACGACGCGGACCGAATCGCCGTCATGGAAGCCGGCCAACTCGTCGAACTCGGCACCCATGACGAACTGGTCCGAGCCGACGGAGTCTACGGCCGCTTGTGGCGCGCCTGGCATGCTGAGTGACCGCGCCCGGCCGCCCGCGACGTACGAATTGTCGGATGGGCGTGGTTAGGTTCGTTGCAGTGGTGTGGCCCACTGAACGGAGATGGTGATGGCGGGTGGCGGGTTCTCGTCGCGGCGGCTGGCGCGGTTGCGGGAGTTGCAGGAGCGGTACGTCGCGTCGGGTGTTGTGCCGGGGGTGCTGACGGTCCTCGCGCGGCGGGGTGAGGTGTACGTCGAGGCGACCGGGCGGCACGCGTTCGAGGGGGCCGGGGCGGAGCGTCCAATGGCGACCGACACCGTTGTCCGGATGGCCTCGATGACGAAGCCCCTGGTTGCGGCGTGCGTGATGACGCTGATCGAGGACTGTACGTTGCGGCTCGACGATCCGATCGACGAGTTCGTACCGGAGCTGGCGAACATGAGGGTGCTCGCGGATCCGGCCGGTCCGTTGGAGGACACGGTCGCGGCGGCGCGGCCGATCACCGTACGGGACGTGCTGACATTTACGCTCGGGACCGGCATGGCGCCCGAGAATTCTCCGATTTCGGCCGCGATGGACACGCTCGGCGGACCGACGTTGGACGAGTGGGTGGCCGGGCTGGGGCAGCTTCCGCTGGTTCATCAGCCGGGCGAACGGTGGCTGTACGACACCGGTGCCGACGTGGCCGGCGTACTGATCCAGCGGGCTGCGGGGAAATCGTTCGGTGCGGCGTTGCGGGAGCGGATCCTCGAGCCGCTCGGGATGAAGGGAACCGGCTTCAGCGTGGATCCGGCGAGCCTGGACCGGTTCGCGGCGGCGTACCACCAGGACAATGCGCCGACCGGTGAGGCCGTCGTACTGTCCGACGAGGAGTACTGGAGCAAACCGAAGACGCTCGAAGCCGGCAGTGGCGGACTCGTGTCGACGGCCGACGACTACCTAACGTTCGCGTCGGCGCTGATGGCGGGCGGCGCGGGAGTCCTGTCCCGCGCCTCGGTCTCACTGATGACAAGCGACCAGCTGACGCCGAAGCAGCGCGAGATCTCCGGCTTCTGGCCCGGCTACTTCGAGAACACCAGCTGGGGCCTCGGACTCGGACTGGTCACCCGCCGCACCACGCTGGGCCCATCAGCCGGCAGTTACGGCTGGTCCGGCTTCTACGGCACCGCCTGGTACAACGATCCGGCCGAAGACCTCGTCGGGATCCTGATCCAGCAACGGGCCCACGCGGGCGACTCCCGGCTCCCCCTCCCCCGAGACTTCTGGACCACCGTCTACCAAGCCCTCGACTAACTGGCCGGCAAAGAATGTAGGGGCGGTGTCGTAGTGGGCGGTTCCGGTTCGTTGGAGGGGTGTACGGGGTTACTGGAGGGAGATGGGGATGCAGTATCTGATTTCGGTGATCGATGACAAGACCGGGTCCGCTACGGACGACGAGATGGCGGCAATCACCGCGTTCAACAAGCAGTTGGTGGCCGACGGGCACTGGGTGTTCGCGGGCGGATTGAGTTCGCCCAGCGACGCGACCGTGATCGACGGGCGCGGCGGCGAGCCGATTTTCACCGACGGGCCGTTCGTGGAGACGAAGGAGTACATGGCCGGGTTCTGGGTGTTCGAGGCCGACGATCTGGACGTCGCGCTGAAGCTCGCGGCCGGGGCGTCGAAGGCGTGCAACCGGCGGCTCGAGGTGCGGCCGTTCCTGTGAGCGATGTCGAGGAAGCGATCACCCAGGCCCATCGCAACGAGTGGGCGCGGGTGGTCGCGTCCTTGGCGAAGCGGTTCGGCGACCTCGACATCGCCGAGGAATCGGCCGCGGAGGCGTTCGCGGCCGCGGTCGAGCGCTGGCCGGCCGACGGCGTACCGCCGAACCCCGGCGCCTGGCTGACCACCACCGCGAACCGCAAGGCGATCGACCGGATCCGCCGCGAGAACAAGCGTGACGACAAACAGAAGGAGGCTCAGATGTCGTACGACGAACCGCCCGAGCCTCTCGGCGTGATCGACGACGAGCGGCTGCGGCTGATCTTCACATGCTGCCACCCCGCGCTGGCGATGGAGACCCGCGTCGCGCTCACGCTCCGCCTGGTCGGCGGGCTGACCGTACCGGAGATCGCCCGCGCGTTCCTCGTCCAGGAGACCGCGATGGGCCAGCGGATCACCCGCGCGAAGGCGAAGATCAAGGCGGCGCGGATCCCGTACCGGGTGCCGGCCGCGGAGGACCTGCCGAGCCGGATGTCCGGCGTACTCGCGGTGCTGTTCCTGGTGTTCAACGAGGGGTACCTGGCGACCGGTCCGGACACCGACCCGGTCCGCCAGGATCTGACCGCGGAGGCGATCCGGCTCACGCGGCTGATCCGCGCGCTGCTGCCGGAGGACGGCGAGGTCGCGGGGCTGCTGGCGTTGATGCTGCTCACCGAGGCCCGCCGGACCGCCCGCGTCTCGCAGACCGGCGAGCTGGTTGCCCTCGACGAGCAGGACCGCGGCGCTTGGGACACCGCGATGATTGCCGAGGGCCACGATCTCGTCCGGGAGCGGCTCGCGACCCGGGTCCCGCCCGGGCGTTACCAGATCCTTGCCGCGATCAACGCCGTACACACCTCGGCGCGCGACATCCGCGACACGGACTGGTCGCAGGTCGTCGCGCTGTACGACCAGCTCGCGCGGATCGACCGCTCGCCCATCGTCGCTCTGAACCGCGCGATCGCGGTTGCGGAGCTGGACGGACCGGACGTCGCGCTGGCGATCGTCGACGGGCTGGGCGACAAGCTGTCGGCGTACCACCTGTTCCACGCGACCCGCGCGGATCTGCTCCGCCGCCAAGGGCGGAGCGAGGAGTCGCGGGCGGCGTACGACGCGGCGATCGAGCTCGCGGGGAACACCGCGGAGGTCGCCTACCTGACTCGCCGGCGGGCGCAGCTGTGCTGAGTCATCGACGACCGTAGCGAGCCAGGCAGTGCCAGACGTACTTGACCGCTTGTGGTGGACACGTCGCTCCACCGAGGCGGTACGGCGTCAGTACCGGGCCGAACTGGTGGGCGAGCTCAACGGTCTCGACGCCCCGGTACGCCGGGTCGAAGTCGGCCGGCTCGGCGCGGAAACCGGGGTGGTACTCGATCGGGCAGCCGAGTTCGCGCGCCGCGGTTTCGATCGGGGTGCCGGCGAAGGACGGGTCGAGTACGAGCGCGTCGACGTCGGTGTCGAAGCGGACCGGGCCGTGGATGTGCGCCTCGATGTAGTGGTCGAGGTCGTCCGCCGGTGTCGCGTCGGCCAGTTTGCACAGCTGCGGCAGTGCGGTCTGGTCGCCGAAGTGCGCCGGGCCGACGGCGGAGTCCGGGAAGCAGAAGGTCGTACGGTCGATCACGTCCGCTGTCAACCGCAGGTACGACGACCCGAAACGAATCGCGCCGCCGTACACGTCCCCGTGCCGATTCCACACCCCGTACACCGGCCGCGCCGCCGCCGGCTGCTCGTCGTACCGCCCGGAGAAGAGCCGACTCTCCCACACCCACCGGTCTCCCCCGAGTCCCCCGTTGGAGATCCCTGTCGAGAACTGCGACTTGTAAACCCCGTCCACCACCATCGACTCGATCACAGTCCGCCCCGCGTGCGGCCAGTTCGGGTGGAACTGCACCGTCAACACGAAGACACCAGGTCAGACGTTGATGGTGAAGCCGAGGTCGAGGTCTGAGGCGGCTTGGCCGGCGCGGATGCCCCAGTTGGTGGTGGGGTGGTCGCGGACGAGGATGGTGGTGTGGTCGGGCGGGATGTTGAAGGCTTTGAGGTTGGTGACGATCTCGGTGTAGAGGTTGCGCTTCGCGTCGACGGAGCGGCCGGCGAAGCAGTCGATCGTGACGAGCGTGAAGTACTCCGGTTGCGTCAAGCGCGGTGAACAGGCGAAACGGTGCGGTTCATGCACCACCAGCCGAACGTCCTTGTCCTGCGGCGGGATCTTGAACGCGCTCACCAGCGCCGCGTGAACCGCCTCGATGAGCCCGGCCTCGTCCGCCGCGGAGTACTCCCGGCGTACCTCAATCTGTGCACTCGGCATGAACTGCTTCCTCTCCCGATCAACCGCGCCTCCTCGAACCCCACCACGAAGCCCCCACTTCGGCGACCCAATTTGTCGGTGGCGCCCGCCAGACTCCGATTGCATGAAGATCCCACGCGCCGCCGCGGTCGTCATCGAGTCCCGCAAGGTCCTGGTCATCAAGCGCTACCTCCGGAGTAAGACGTCCGCGGAGTGCGTTATGTGCGAGTACGGCGGTACGCCCGGACCGCAGTGTGGCGGGCATCGGTACGCCGTACTTCCCGGCGGGCATGTGGAGCCGGGCGAATCGGCCGCGGCCGCCGCGCTGCGGGAGCTCGAAGAGGAGACAACGCTGACCGGGGCGATCGACCGGCTCCTGTGGACAGGTACGCACAACGGGCGGCCGGCGTACTACTTCCGGATCAAAGACGTGAGCGGTGTGCCCGAGCTCTCCGGTGATGAGGCTGCTGCGCATTGCTCGACCAACCACTTTGAGCTGTGCTGGGCTGGTGCCGACCAGCTCGAGGAGATCGGCATCTATCCGGTGGAGTTGTCGGCGAGGGCGGCGGCCAGCATGCGGTGACCTTGTTGTTCGAAGGGTTCTTCGCCGACTTGGTACGCCCAGACGGCGGTGCTGACTGCTTCGCGTAGGCGGGTGCGTTGCCAGGCTTCGGGTTCGCGTGGGTCGGAGCCGTAGCCAGCCAGGAGGGCGGGCTCCAGGGCTGGGTCGCGTTGGAACTGCTGGGCGGCGAGGCGGGCCAGGTCGGTGTACGCGGGGCGCAGGTCCGCGCGGCCGAAGTCGATCACGCGGACGACGCCGTGGTCGATCAGCCAGTTGCGGGGTTGCCAGTCGCCGTGGGTGGGGACGACCAGCGCGGGCGGAGTCGGCCAGTGCGCGATCGTCGTACGGACCTGCTCCACGACATCGGGGGCGATGCGGTGCGGCATCCGCAGGTAGCGCCGGATCCGCTCGTTCTCGCGGTCCTCGTACGTGTCGTCCGGTACGGCGGACTGCTCGTGGAGCGCCGCGAGCAGCTCACCGGCCTGGTGATAGGTCTCCGGCATCCACTCGTACGGCGTACCTTCGACCAGTTCGCCGGGCAGATACCGGGTGAGGAGCAGCTTCGCGTCGTCGTCGGCGTGGATCAGTTCGGCGGCGCGGCCGATCGTCGTCCACGGGCGCAACCAGTTGCGGTGGGCCCGTAGTTCGCGGGCGAGGTGGTGGTCCTCGGCGTCGGCGGCCTTCGCGATGTAGTGGGCGCCTGCGTGCTCGAGCTCGAGCACGCAGGTGCCGATGATGCCCCAGCTGTGGTCGCGCACGATCGTCGCGGACGGCAACCACTCGTCCAGCAGCTGCTGCTGCCGCTCAGAAAGTCCCACAGCTCCGAGACTAACCCAGAAAAGAGCCGGAGAATGCTGGACGAAATTCCCCGGAGGATTTATCCTGACCGAATGCAGAATTCACAGGGAAATGTCTCTTCACCATTAAACCTATCATCGGAAATTACCGAAAGCAAGTCCGGCGAATTCTGGCAGCTCGGCACCGACCGGGTGCGGCGGATCGGGTTCGGGGCGAAGCGGCTCGCGGGTTCCGCGGTGGCCGACGGGCCGGACGTGCAGGAGCGAGCGGTCACGCTGGTACGGCGGGTGGTCGAGCTCGGCGTGAACCACATCGACACCGCCGCGTTCTACCCGAGCCACGGGCGGAGCGGTGAGACCGCGTTCGAGAGCCTGGACTGGGCGAACGACGTGATCCGCCGGGCGCTCTCGCCGTACCCGGAGGAACTCGTGATCGCGACCAAGGTCGGTCCGACGCGCCACGGTCTGGCACGACCGGACGAGCTGCGCGGGTTGGTCGAGGCCGATCTGAAGGCGCTCGGGGTGGACTCGCTCGACCTCGTGTACCTGCGACAGATGCGGCTGGAGTCGATCGCGGAGCACTTCGGCGTGCTCGCCGAACTGCAGACGAAAGGCATGATCCGGCAGCTCGGCATCTCGAATGTGAAGGTCGCGCATTTGCACGAGGCGCGCGAGATCGCGCCGGTGGTCGCGGTGCAGAACCGGTACAGCGTCGGCTTCGGCCGCGTGAACGACGAAATCCTGGAGCTGTGCGGCCAGCTCGGCATCGCGTTCGTACCGTTCTTCGCGGTGACCGCCGAGTCGCGCGAGGCCGGCGGCGTCCCGGCATCGGGCGTCGTACAGGAGATCGCGAAGCGGCACGGGGCGACCGAGGCGCAGGTCCGGTTGGCGTGGACGCTGAGCCGCGGTCCGCACGTACTGGCGATCCCGGGCACGTCGAGCGAGCACCACCTTCAGCAGAACCTCGCGGCCGCCGACCTCGCCCTCTCCCCCGACGACCTGGACGCATTGAACTCGCTGACGGACTGACGGCTGCGGCGTTGAGTCACCGTTGGCCTGAAGGCACGGGTCGGCGGTGACACGACCCGATGCTCTGCAAGGGTGTGGCCCAGCGGAAGGGGTTCGAGTGCTGACGACCGTGCTGGTCGATCTCGACGGGACGTTGGTTGACCACGAGTCGGCCGCGGCTGCTGCGGTTGTCGTGTGGGCGGCGGAGTACGGCGTAGTCGGGGCGGGGTTGCCGCGGACTGGGCGGCTGTATCGGACAAGTACTACCGGCGGTACCAGCGGCGGGAACTGACCTTCGCCGAGCAGCGGCGCCTGCGGGTGCGCGAGTTCCTAGGCGTCGAAGTGAGCGATGCCGAGGCGGATGCCATGTTCGAGGGTTATGTACGGCGGTACGAGGCGGGCTGGGCCGTGTACGACGACGCCGTACCGGCGTTGCGGTCTGTCCGCGCCGCCGGGCTGCGGGCTGTTGTACTGACGAACGGCAATACCGCGCACCAGCGGTACAAGCTCGATCGGATGGGGCTGACCGCGGAGATCGACGAGCTGATCACCGGCGACGACCTGCCCGCGACCAAACCCGATCCGCGGGCGTTCGCGTACGCGCTCGAACGTGTCGGTGCGGTTCCGGCCGGGGCGATGATGGTCGGCGACTCGCTCGAGAACGACGTCCGCGGCGCGCAGGCGGCTGGGATATATGCCGTGCTGGTTGATCGGTACGACAGGCATCCGCGGGGCGGCGTGCCGCGGGTTCGTGGGTTGGAGGAGATCAGGCTGTGAGGCGGCGGCGGTGGGCGCGTTGGCGGCAGGTGGGGCCGCAGTAGCGGGCTGGGCGGCCGGTGGTTCGGAGTGGGAGTGGGGCGCCGCAGTCGGCGCAGAAGCCGGTGGGGTTGTCACGGAACGCCGATTGTTCCGTGACACCGGATCGCAAGCCGTCCAGGACCAGTTGGACGAGCCGGAGGCCCGCTGCTGGGTCGCGGCGGGTCGCGAGCATCGAAGCGCAACCGGCGGTCAGTGACACGACGTCGTCCGGGCTGACGTCGGTCCGGACGCCTCCGGCTCGCTGAGCCGCGTGCAGCAGTGCGCCCACGACTTGGCGGAATCGCCTGACGGACGCGCGGAGCAGCGGACGCGGCCAGCTGGCGTCCTCGGTGACAACGTCGCAGAGGCGCCCGCGGCGATCCGACTTCTCCACCACGTCCAGCAAGAACCCGAAGAACGCCGGTGTCGGGGCGAATCGCGCCATCCGTTGCTCGCCTGAAGCAACCAGTTCGTCGAGGTGCTGGACGAATACCGCTTCCTGGAGGCCCTGCTTGGTCGGAAAGTGCCGGTAGACCGTGCCGGCACCGACGCCTGCCCGGCGCGCGATCTCGCCGAGCGGGACGTCGAGTCCCTGCTCGTCGAAGGCCTCGCCGGCGGCAGCGAGCATCTTGGCGCGGTTCCGGCGCGCGTCGGCGCGATCGCCGCCGCTGGTCGCTGTCGTCATGTCACGAAATCCCTTGTGTCGGCCCCTCAACCGGGTTGAAGTATTCCAGATATTCGTGAACGAGAGGACGACATGACCACCGAATCGAACAGCCCTGTAGCCGTCACTGGCGCAACGGGCAAGCAGGGCGGCGCGACAGCGCGTCGGCTCCTGGCCGGCGGGAGGCAAGTGCGCGCAGTAGTACGGGACACGGCATCGCCCGCCGCCGCAGCGCTCGCGGACGCCGGTGCCGATCTGGCTGTCGCGGACTTCGACGAGCCCGCGAGCTTGGCGCCGGCGCTCGAGGGAACGAGCGCGTTGTTCGCCGTACCACCGAGTGCCTATGGGCCGTCCGGGAGCAATCCGGAGCTCGAGTTCGCGCGTGGTCGTGCCCTGGCGGATGCCGCGGCGGCTGTCGGAGTCCGGCAGGTGGTGTTCACGGGCGTCGCGTCGACGAGCGGAGATGCATTCGCCGCGCCGGGCAAGCGGCGCACCGAGGAATACCTGCGGGAACACATTCCGCTGGTGACCGTGTTGCGGCCGGTGCGGTTCATGACGAACTATCTCGGGGCGCCGGGGCTCGGATTGGAAGGTTTCGTCGACGGGGTTCACCGGCATCTGTTCCCGCCGGACGAGCCTGTGCAGATCATCGCGCTCGAGGACATCGCGGAGTTCGCGGCGTTGGCGTTCGAGCAGCCGGAGCGGTTCGCCGGCCGCACCCTGGAGTTGGCCGGTGACGAGCTGACGCCGGTGGAAGCGGTCACGGCGATCGCTGCGGCGACCGGAGTCCCACTGCGGTACGAGCAGCTCACGCACGAGGAGGCCGCCGCGCTCAACGCGGAGATCGCCGAGACGCGGCAGCGGTGGATTGCCGGACAGCGCTGGCATGCCGACATCGAAGCGCTGCGCGTGATCCACCCAGGACTGCGCACCCTGGACGACTGGCTGGCCGAATCCGGCGCGGCCGCGCTCCGCAGCCTGCTAGGCGCCGCCTAGCCGCACACGGGCGCCCGGCTTGCCCCAGCCGTCTGCTCTGCGGCACCACCTACGTCTGCGTACAAAGGGCCGCCCGTCAGAAGCTCACCTCGTCGGTGTTCTTGACGGCGGCGGTCCGACCTGGCGCGCGGTGGTTCTCCCAGTAGAGGTTGGTGTGGGCGATGACCTTGTCCGGAGTGGGTGCGCCCCACTCCGAGAGGTCTTCGGTGGTGTGCGCGTCGCCGACGAGCGTCACGTCGTACCCACGAACCATCGCGCCGTGGATCGTCGAGCGGATGCATTCGTCGGTCTGGGCGCCGCTGACGACCAGGTGGCCGATGCCGGCGCGGGCGAGCACGTCCTCCAGATCGGTCGCCTCGAACGAGTCGGCGTACGTCTTGTGGACGACCGCCTCCGAGCCGTCGCGGGACAGTTCCGGTACGAGCTGCCAGTTGTCGCTGTCCTTCTGGAGATTCTCGCTGGAGTGCAGAACCCAGACGACCGGTACTCCCCCGGCGCGTGCCTTGCCGACGAGCGTGCCGATGTTCGCGACGACGCGGTCGCGCTCGTGCGCCTCGCTCACGACACCGTTCTGCACGTCGACCACGAGCAGGCCCGTGTTCGGCCGATCCGACAGCGTGGACATGTCCGCTCCTTTCGATCAGGTACGACGGAACGCTAGACAACCCCACCGACAGTTTCAGCTCCGCAACCGCAGCCGCACCACCGGCTCGTCCCCGTCGTCGAGATGCTCGGCCCGCCGCACCGCTGCCTTCACCGGCAGGATGTACCGCCCGTCCTTGGGAAACATCGACGTCTCCCAAACACTCCCCCCGATCTCCGCGGTGACCGGAATCATCCCCCACCCGTACGAGACGTGCCCCGCCTCCGCCTCGAAGTACCCACACTCCTCCTCCGGCACCGTAATGAAGTACCAAGGCGCCGGCCCCCGCCAATACCAAATCTCCCCCGAAAACTCGATGTCGTTCATTCCTCCCCCAATGTGCCGGCGGCCAGGAGGCGGGTGGCTAGGTTGCGGGAGGCTTCTTGGAGTTCGGGGCTTGCTTGGATTCGGTAGGGGGCTTTGATGGCGGTTAGTTGGGTGGCGTACCACTCTGGGTCGTCGGTGCTGGCCAGTAGGCGGGTGTGGGTTTCGTCTATGGGTTCCAGGCGGCCCATGCTTCTGGGGATCCACCAGCGTGTGGCTTCTAGTGAGGCGTCGATTTCTACTTCGATCGGGTAGCGCCAGCCCATGGCCAGGTGTTCTTCTACGGCGGCCAAGGGGTCCAGGTCGGCGGGCGGGGTGAACGTGGTGGGCTGGGGGTCGACCTTGGTGATCTTGTCGACTCGGAGGACTCGTTGGGCGTCCTTGGTGTGGGACCAGCACAGCAGGTACCAGCGGCCGCGGCGGACTACTACTGCCCACGGGTCGACGTCCATCGGCCACTCTTCCTGGTGGCGGCGGTAGGTGATGGTGATGCGGCGCGCGGAGGTGCTGTGCGAGACCAGGGCCGCGGTGATCTCCGGGTCGGGGGTACGGGCGCCGGGGTCGGGTCCGCGGGCGCTGACCCGGCGGATCGCGTCGGTGGAGCGGGCGACCGGTTCGGGCAGCACCCGGATGATCTTGCCGAGCGCGTTCTCGACCGGATCGGCCGCGCCACGCGGGCCTTCGAGCACGGCCATCACCAGGCCAAGGGCCTCGGTAGGGCTGAACATCAGCGGCGGCAACCGCAGGCCGCGGCCGACGCGGTAACCGCCGTACGGCCCGCGGACCGACTCGATCGGGATGTCCGCCTCGCGCAGGATCGCGACGTACCGGCGGGCGGCGCGCTCGGACACCCCGAGCTTCTCGCCCAGGTGTTCCGCGGTGATCCCGGGACTGTTCTGGATCAACTCCAGCACCATCAGGGTGCGCGCGGTCGGGCTCACGTCGTACGCCATCGTCCACCATTCCGGAAGAAGTCCGTCCGGCTCCGAGGGTAGACCACCAGAAAGTGCTCAACAGGTGAGCGGTTTGTCTGCGACGATCGAGGCGTGCGGGCGGATCGGTTGGTGGCGGTGCTGTTGCTGATGCAGGCCCGCGGGCGGGTCACGGCCAAAGAGGTCGCGGACGAGCTGCAGATCTCGCTCGCGACCGCGCGGCGCGATCTCGAGGCGTTGTCCACAGCCGGCATTCCGGTTTATCCACAGCCCGGGCGGCATGGCGGCTGGCAGCTCGTCGGCGGCGCCCGTACCGATCTGAGCGGCCTGACCGCGACCGAAGCGCAGGCTCTCTTCCTCCTCGTCGGCCCCGCGGCATCGATCGCGCCAGACGCGAAGGCCGCGCTCCGCAAGCTCGTCCGCGCGCTCCCGGACACCTTCCGCGAACATGCGCAGGCCGCGGCCGAGGCGGTCGTGATCGACCCGGCTCGCTGGGGTGAGCACGTCAAGGAACGCCCAGAGCTGGTACGTCGTCTGCAGGGCACCGTCGTACGCCGGGAACGTGTGCGACTCGTCTACTCCGGCCGCGGACGCGGTACGTCGGAACGCGTCGTCGAGCCGCTCGGGCTGGTCGACAAGGACGACGTCTGGTACCTGATCGCGGGTACACCCAACGGCCGGCGCACGTTCCGGGTCGACCGGATCGAGGAGGCCACGGCAACCGGTGATCTCTTCGAGCGACCGGACGACTTCGAACTGTCATCGGCGTGGGCCGAGATCGTCGAGCGGATGGAGGAACGCCGATCGGGGCTGACGGCAACGGTCCTGATGGACGAGCGGAACGTCCGGGTGATGCAGGACCGGCTCGGCCGGAACTGCGAGCTGGACGGGACGGTCGGCGATCGCGTGCGGATCCGGGTCACCGCGCCGACGCCGTTGATGATCGCGCAGCACCTGGCCGGCTGGGGCGGGTCGATCGAGGTGCTGGATCCACCGTCGGTGCAGGCCGAGCTCGCGCGTCTTGGCCAGGAATTGATCGATCGTTACGGCTCGATGGACCGCCTTGGTGAGTAAGGTGCCATGGTTCAGCGTGTCCCGTTCAAGCCTCAGGAACCATTCGTGACCACATCCCCTCCCCAGCCGCCGCAGGGTCCGTACGCACCTCAGCCGGGCGGCTACGGTCCGCCACAGCAGCAGCCGTACCCGCAGTACTCCCAGCCGGGCCAGCAGGTCCCGCCTCCGGGTCAGCCGTACCCGGGTCCGCCGCAGTACGGTCCCCAGGACGGCCAGCAGTACCAGGGCCAGCCCGGTGCGTACCAGCAGCAGTACGCCGGTCAGCAGGCACCGCAGTACGGCCAGTACCAGCAGCAGGACCAGTACCAGGGTCAGTACCAGGGCCAGCAGGGTCAGCCGTTCCCGCAGCCGGGATACGCCCCGCAGGGCCAGCTGAGCTGCCGCTTCTGCGGTGGTTACCCTGCCGTGGACGCCACCGTCCGCGGTCACCAGGGCATGATCATCCTGATGCGGTTCCTGAAGCTGCGGGGTCCATTCTGCCGCACCTGCGGGATCGCCTCCGTCCGCGACATGACCTCGAAGAGCCTCTGGCAGGGCTGGTGGGGCATCGGTTCGTCGATCATCAACCCGATCACGATGCTGATGAACATCGGCCCGATGCAGAAGTTCAAGCGCCTCCCCGAGCCCACGCCGGGTCCGGGACAGCCGATGAACCCGGGCAAGCCACTCTTCCAGCGCCCGGCGATCCTGATGCTGCTGCTGCCGGTCGTGGTCATCGCACTGCTGATCGTCGGCAACCTCAACTCGACCGAGTCGAAGGCAGAGGTCGGCTCCTGCGTCGTGAACAAGGGCACGTCGTCGAGCCCTGACGTGAAGGTCGTCAAGTGCAGCTCGTCGGATGCGGAGTACCGGGTGATCGACCGGATCGACTCCACCGACGAAAGCAAGTGCGGTGAACAGACCGACGCGACGTACGTCGACGAGGGCGCCGACTACACCCTCTGTCTGGCGCGAATCAAGTAGCTAAGTGCGAAAGGGGTCCCGATAGCGGGACCCCCTTTCGTCAGCTGTAGTAGCCCTCCACAGGTACTCGGGCCTCGTCGTAGAGCGCAGGGCCTTCCATTGGAACTGCAGGGAAGTCGCCTGTGGACTTCAAGCCGTTCAGCTGTTCGCCGGACAGTGCGTAGACGACCCTGCCCAGGCCTGAGCGTGCCAGGGCTCCTGTGCACATGGGGCAGGGCTGGCAACTGGTGTACATGGTGGTGCCGGCTGCTTGCTCCGGGGTGAGGTGCTGGGCTGCCCAGACCGCGAGCTTCAGTTCTGGGTGGTAGCTGATGTTGCCTTCGCTGAGGGTGGTGTTGTGGTCCTCGGCCAGTACGTCGCCGTCGGGGCCGACCAGCAGCGAGCCGAACGGTGCGTCGCCGGCCTCGCGGGATGCCGCGGCCAGCGCGATCGCTCGGCGCAGGAACTGTTCTGCTTCAGGTGTCACGTCGTCTCCAGTTGTCGATGATCGTCGCCAGTTGCTGCCAGGCTGCTTCAGGGCGTTCGGTCTCGGCCGGGTCGCCGACGAACGGGTCGAGTACGACGGTCGAGGCGCCGAGCTCCCGCAGCACGGCGAGGTCGTCCAGCACCTGCTCGACCGAGCCCTCGCCGGCGATCCGTTCGTCGTCGGCCAACGGTTCGTCGGTCAGCCGAAGCAAGATGCGCGGAGCAAACCCAGGCGTAGGCGATGTCTGGTCCGCGGTTTTCGCGAGCGCGTACAGGCGCGCGAGGCCGGTGCGTAGTTGCGGGAGGGTTTGGCGGAGAGGGTGCCAGGCGGTTCCGAAGCGAACGGCCCGGCGGAGGGCCGCGGGGCTGTTGCCGCCTATCCAGAGCGGGATGTCCTTGGGTAAAGCTGCCAGCACTTCGTCGGTGGCCCGGCCGCGGGCCGCGAAGTCGGCGCCCAGCGCGGCGAACTCCTGTTGGGCCCAGCCGGCGCCGACGCCGAGGATCAGCCGGCCGTCGCTCAGCGCGTTCAGGTTGGTCGCCATCCTTGCCGTCAGCAACGGATGGCGGTACGGCGCGATCAGCACCGTCGTACCGAGCCGGACCCGGTCGGTGATCCCGGCAAGCCAGCTCAGCGTGGTGAACGGCTCGAAGAACGGCTCCGGGTACTGCTCCTCCACGTCCGGTGTGATCACCACATGGTCCGACACCATCAGCAGGTCGTACCCGAGCCCTTCGACGACTCGCGCCCAGTCCCGCAGCCGCGCCGGGTTCGTCTCCGGTCCGAAGTTCGGTACGTTCACGCCAAGTTCCACGCCCTCAGGCTATCCAGGCGACAGCCCGTCCTTGAAGAGAATCCTCACGGCACAACAGCCGACGGGCCGTGGAATCACCGGTAGATTGCCCGTATGACCGAGACTCTCGATCCGACCGACTGGGCGATCATCAACGAGCTGCAGGAGGACGCGCGGCTCTCGCTGACCCAGCTCGGCCGGCGCGTGAACCTGAGCGCCTCGGCGACCACCGAGCGGGTACGGCGGCTCGAGGCGATCGGCGTCATCACCGGGTACCGCGCCGAGGTCGACCTGACGAAGGTCGGCTACCCGGTGCTGGCCGTCGTACGGCTGAAGTACCCGGGCAACAAGCACGAGCCGCTGCACCGGCTACTGGCCGAACGCCGCGAGATCCTCGAGTGCCTGCGCACCACCGGGGACGACTGCTACACGCTCAAGGTGGCGGCGGGCTCGATGCCGCACCTGGAGGAGCTGGTCAACGAGCTGACCGAGTTCGGTAGTACGACGACCAACCTGGTGTATTCGCAGACGCAGCGGTACCGCGGTCCGCAAAAACCGGTGACCCTTCGATGACCCCAGTGCTGAAGGTGCTGGGGATAGAGGTCTCCCCCGCGTTGCTGGACCGGTGGGTCGACTGGCTCGCCCCTGATGAGCAGCCGTTCTTCGTCACGGCGAAGCAGGCTCGTGCCTGGAAGTTGACGGATGATGAGCGCGAGCCCAGTCGCGAGGACCGCGATACCTACTGGATCTACGCGATTGACCGGAAGGCAGCCCGGACGGTTTGGCTGACCGAGGACGCATTCCTCGACCTGCCTCGCAGCACCCGCGCGGGGTTGGTGCGGCAACAGGTCGCCTGCGGTCGCGGGGCGGCTCCCACGACGCGGAGGTGGTCGGGTGTCCTCGGGTCGCGCGTGAGGGAGCAGGCGGACGGGCATCGGTTCGTTTGGTGGAAGTCCTTGCTGACTGATCCGGAGGCAGTACTTCCGCTGATCGTCAGCCAGGGGCTAGGAGCGAGTAGACACACGGAAGTTCGCAGCTGGCCGCGGCAGTTTCCGAGAGCCCGTGAGTTGGCCGGAACGTTCGCGCCGGGCAGTGGGCCCAACTGTTTTGGGACCGTGATGGCGGCGTGTGGGGTGGGTGGATGTTGCACAAGCCGTCGCAGTCCTGGATGTCGCCGCGGAAGGTTCGGAGTGTTGGGGACGTCAAGCGCGCCACGCGGACCATCGGTTGGCGGTTGGGACGCCATAGAGTTGTCGTGTGAGGCTTCTCGTCACCGGAGCCGCGGGACTTCTGGGGCGGGAGCTCCTGCGGACCGCGGACCACGACGTCGTACCGGCGTACCACTCGCAAGCTGTGCCGGGCGGAGTACAGCTCGACATCCGGAGGCGGGACGACGTCCGAGCGGTCATGCGCGACGTGCGGCCGGACGCCATCATCCACACTGCCTACCGGCAGGACGATTGGATGACGACCGCCGACGGTGCGGTCAACGTCGCGCTCGCCGCCGAGGGAGCGCGGCTCGTGTTCGTGTCGAGCGACGCGGTCTTCGGGCACCGCGCCGCTGCCTACACCGAGGACGAGCCGCCGTGCCCGACCACGCCGTACGGCGCCGCGAAGGCAGCGGCCGAGACGACCATCCGCACGATCCGGCCCGACGCACTCGTCGCCCGTACGTCGCTCATCGTGGGATCGAACGGCGATTCGGGCGAGGAACAGCGGGTACGACGTCTCGCAGCCGGCGAGCCCGGTACGTTCTTCACCGAGAACATCCGCTGCCCGATCCACGTCAGCGATCTCGCGGCCGCACTGCTCGAACTGCTCGTCACCGACGCCGATGGCATCGCCCACCTGTCCGGACCGCAGGCGCTCAGCCGGCACGAACTCGGGTGCCTGATCGCGACCCGAGACGGTCTCGATCCGAACGTGTTGCCGTCCACACAGGGAACAGCGTCGGTCATCCAGCTCGACAGCAGCCGTACCCAGCGACTGCTGAAGACCCGCCTCAGACCGGCAGCCGAGTTCTTGCTCAGTCGTTGACCGTGGTCGTCACCGGCGTACCGAGCTCGACTGTGCGGCTGACCGTGCAGAGCCGGTCGTGGGACATCTTCACCGCACGCGGCAGCGCCTCACGGGCCTTGTCACCGTCCTCGCCCTCCGCGAAGCGCACGGTGAACTCGACCGCGAGGTTCTCCATCCGGTTGCCCTCGTCGGCGTCCCGGACCTTGTCGCCGTGGACCACGGCGCTGAACTCGGTCGGTTCCGCGCGCCGGCTGACGACGACGTCGACATCGATCGCCGAGCAGGTGCCGATGGCGGCCAGTAGCAGCTCGACCGGCGTGAAGTCGGTGTCCGCGCCGCCGGACCCGACCCGGATCGTACCGCCGCGGTCGTTCTTCACCTCGTAGCTGCTGTTCGCCAGGCGCTCGAAGCTGATCTGGCGAAGGGTGTCTGCCATCGTCGGCTCACATTCTGTTGCTTGTGGCAACTCAAAGGGTGTTCAGAGGTTGTCGAGGGCGTCCCGGACCGGGGTGTCCCCGGCCACGAGTTCGAGGGTCCGGCCGATCGCGGCCGGGGTGTCGCAGAGGCCGGCCAGCACCAGCGCGACGTCGTCGCGGCTGATCCGGCCGTTGCCGGTCTTGTCGGCGAGGTACACCGTGCCGGTGCCCGGGTCGTCGGTGAGGCTGCCCGGCCGCAGTACGGTCCAGTCCAGGTCGCGGGCGCGCAGGTCCTCCTCGGCGGCCCACTTGGCTTTCAGATACACAGTGAAGGTCGAGTCGTCGGTCAGCGAGTCGGCTCGGTCCGCGCCCATCGAGCCGACCTGGATGTGCCGCCGGACGCCGGCCTGCTCGGCAGCCTCGGCGAACAGCGCGGCCGCGCCACGGTCGACGGTGTCCTTGCGCGCGTTCCCGCTGCCGGGCCCGGCGCCGGCGGAGAAGATCGCCACGTCGGCACCACGCAGTACGTCGGCCACCGCGGCGGCGTCCGCCTGTTCGAGATCGAGTACGGCGGCCTGTCCGCCCGCGGCGGCGATGTCGGCCTCGTGATCCGGGTTGCGGACCACCCCGACGACCTCGTGCCCGTCGGCGCTCAGCAGCCGGGTCAGGCGCAGCGCGATCTGTCCGTGTCCACCCGCAATCACGACTCGCATACCTGCACACTATCTCTGTGCCGTACGCCGTCGCCGCCCAAGGGACCAGGATCGCCTATCAGGTTAGTGGCGAAGGGCAACCACTTGTCCTGCTCGCCGGGCAGTCCAACAACCACACCTGGTGGGATCCGGTGCGAGCGGACTTCGAAGCGGAGTACCGGACGATCACCTTGGACTGGAGAGGAACAGGAGCCAGCGACAAGCCGGATGAGGTCTACAGCACCCGCGGTTTCGCGCAGGACGTCACGGCTGTTCTGGACGCTCTCGGAGTGAACACCGCCCACATCTATGGGACCTCGATGGGTGGCCGGGTCGCGCAGTGGCTCGCCATCGACCATCCGGAGCGCGTCGACAAGCTCATGCTGGGATGCACCTCACCCGGGGCCGCCCACGGGTATGAACGCAGTCAGGCGATCCGGAGAGCACTGGCGGACCCAGCACGCACAGAGCAGGTACTGCTCGGGCTGATGTACACGCCGGGCTGGCTGGCCGACCACCCCGGCCCGTACTACGTGCTGGGTGACGCGAGCATGCCGCCGTACGCCAAAGGCCGGCATCTCGTCGCGAGCAACAAGCACGACGCGTGGGACGGTCTCCCGACCATCGCCGCGCCGACCCTCGTCCTGCACGGCACCGACGACCTGTTCAGTCCGGTCGCCAACGCCCAGCTCCTCGCCGACCGGATCCCGAACGCCCGCGCCGAGCTCATCGAAGGCGCCCGGCACGCGTACTTCCACGAGTTCCGCGACGTCGCGAGTGCCGCGGTACTAGCCTTCCTGAGCGCCGCGTAGCACCGGCCGGAGCGCGTCGAGTACGGCAGGATCCTCGATCGTCGACGGCACCGGTTCGTCCCGGCCGTCCGCGATCCCGCGCATCGTCCGGCGCAGGATCTTCCCCGACCGCGTCTTCGGCAGCGCCTCCACCACCGACACATCGCGGAACGCCGCGACCGGCCCGATCTCCCGCCGTACGGCACCCACCAGCTCGTCCCGCAGTACGTCCTCGGGGACTGTCGCGCCCGCCTTGAGTACGACGAGCGCCCGCGGCAGCTGCCCCTTCAACGGGTCGTGTACGCCGATCACCGCGCACTCGGCGACCGCCGGGTTCGCCGCGACAACGGCCTCGATCGACCCGGTCGACAGCCGGTGCCCGGCCACGTTGATCACGTCGTCGGTGCGGCCCATCACGAAGATGTAGCCGTCGTCGTCGATGTAGCCGCCGTCGCCGGTCAGGTAGTAGCCGTCGTATTCCTTGAGGTAGCTGTCGATGTAGCGCTGGTCGTCGCCCCACAGCGTCGGCAGCGCACCCGGCGGCAGTGGGAGCTTGATCGCGATCGACCCTTCCTCGTGCGGCTGGAGCTCCTTGCCGTGCGGGTCGAGGATCTGCACGTTCCAGCCTGGCATCGGCACGGTCGCCGACCCGGGTTTGGTCCGCAGCGGTTCGAGCCCGCGCGGATTCGCGGCGATCGGCCAGCCGGTCTCGGTCTGCCACCAGTGGTCGACGACCGGTACGCCGAGATGGTCGTGCGCCCAGTGGTACGTCTCCGGGTCGAGCCGCTCCCCCGCCAGGAACAACGTCCGGAACGACTCCATCGTGTACTTCGTCAGCTCGGCGGCCTCGGGATCCACCTTCTTGATCGCGCGGATCGCGGTCGGCGCGGTGAAGAGCGCCTTCGCCCCGTGATCGGAGATCACTCGCCAGAACGCGCCGGCGTCCGGCGTACCGACGGGCTTGCCTTCGTACAGGACGGTGGTCGCGCCGACCAGGAGCGGCGCGTAGACGATGTACGAGTGGCCGACGACCCAGCCGACGTCCGACGCGGTCCACCACACGTCGCCGGGGCCGATGTCGTACACGTTCCGCATCGTCCACGCCAGCGCGACCGCGTGGCCGCCGTTGTCGCGGACCACGCCTTTCGGGCGCCCCGTCGTACCGGAGGTGTAGAGGATGTAGAGCGGGTCGGTCGCCGCGACCTGGACCGGATCCACCGGCTGCGCGTCGGCGACCAGCGACGACCAGTCGAGGTCGTGTTGCCCCAGCTGAGCCTCGGCCTGCGGACGCTGCAGTACGACGGTGTGCGCGGGCTGATGCGACGAGAGCCTCAGCGCCTCGTCGATGATCGGCTTGTACTCGACGACCCGTGCCGGCTCGATCCCGCACGACGCGGCGACGATCACCTTCGGACCGGCGTCCTCGATCCGGGCGGCGAGCTCTCGCGGAGCGAAACCGCCGAACACCACGGAATGGATCGCTCCGAGGCGGGCGCACGCGAGCATCGCGACGACCGCTTTCGGGACCATCGGCATGTAGATGATGACCCGGTCACCTTTACCGACACCGAGCGACGCGAGTGCGCCGGCGAACGTGGCAACCTCGTCGCGCAGCTCGGCGTAGGTGAACGACGCGCCCGACCCGGTGACGGGTGAGTCGTAGATGAGCGCTGTCCGGTCGCCGGCGCCGGCTTCGACGTGGCGGTCGAGGGCGTTGTAGGACGTGTTCAGCACGCCATCGGGGAACCACCGGAAGATCGGGGCCTCGGTCGCGTCGATCACCCGGGTCGGCGAGCGCGTCCAGGAGATCGCCTCGGCCGCCTCCAGCCAGAACCCGTCCGGGTCCTCCAGGCTTCGCCGGTAGCTCTCGTCGTACGCACCCATCGATCGGCCTCCCGTCCGTCCGCTCCTTTCCATCGTGGCAGGGTTGGACCATGACGGTAAGCCTCGACGACGTGCAGCGTGCCGCGGAACGGATCGCCGGGCGGGTACGGCGTACTCCGGTGATCCAGGTCGCGCCTGGCCTCACGTTCAAGCTCGAACTGCTCCAGCACACCGGCTCGTTCAAGCCGCGCGGAGCGTTCAACCGGTTGCTCAGCGCGAAGGAGAGCGGCGAGCTGACCGGCCAGGGGATCGTCGCGGCGTCCGGGGGGAACCACGGGCTCGCGGCGGCGTACGCGGCCCGCGAACTCGGCGTACCGGCCCGGATCTTCGTGCCCGTCACCACCCCGGCGGCCAAGCTCGACAAGTTGCGGACGCTCGACGCGGACGTGGTGCAGATCGGGAACGAGTACGCCGAGGCGTACCAGGCGGCGCTCGCGGCGCGGGAGGAATCCGGCGCGGTGCTGGTCCACGCGTACGACCAGCCGGAGATCGTCGCCGGCCAGGGCACGGTCGGCCTCGAACTGCTCGACCAGGCCGGCACGTTCGACACCGTGCTGGTCGCGGTCGGTGGCGGCGGCCTGATCGCCGGCATCGCCACCGCCCTCGGCGACCACGCCCAGGTCATCGGCGTCGAACCGGCCGCCGCGCCCACGATGAACCGCGCGTTGCAGGCCGGCCGGCCCACCGACGGTCCGGTCGGCGGCGTCGCAGCCGACTCACTGGGTGCCCGCCGCCTGGGCGACCTCGCGTTCGAAGCAGTCCAGAACCATCACGTACGGTCGATCCTGGTCGACGACGACTCGATCGTTGCCGCCCGCAGCGAGCTCTGGCATCAGTACCACCTGGCGACCGAGCACGGCGGTGCCACGGCGTACGCTGCGCTGGTTTCAGGTGCCTACAAACCGACAGCCGGCGAACGCGTAGTAGTGGTGGTCTGCGGCGCGAACACCGACCCGAGCACGCTTACTTAGCCCGCGCCTGCTTGTCGTCGGCGAGCACCCACGCCGCCAGCACGCCGGCGATACCTCCGCAGAGGTGGCCCTGCCAGGAGATCCCGTCCTGTGGCAGCAGACTGGTCAGTAGCGCGCTGCCCCACACCATGATCACCACGATCCCGATCAGCACCTGACCGATCCGCCGGTTGAACAGTCCCCGCACGATCAGGTACGCCGCGTACCCGAAGACCACGCCACTGGCACCGATCGTGATCATGTTCGGCGGCGAGATCAGCCAGGTCCCGAAGCCACCGATCACCGCGACGATCGCAGTCACCTGGAACAGCCGGGCCGCGCCGTTGATCGCGATCAGCAGACCGAGCGTGACCAGTGGCAGCGTGTTCGAGATCAGGTGGCCGAACCCCAGGTGCAGGAACGGCGCGGTCAGGATCCCGACCAGGCCACGCGGCTCGCGCGAGATGATCCCGTACTGGTTGAGCGACCCGTTCATCGCCGTGTCGATGACCTCGACCAGCCACATCAGCCCGACCAGCACACCGAGCAGCTTCAGCCCACCACCGATCTTGGCGGTGTCCACACTGCGTCCGGTCCGCCTCGCGGGAGTCTGCGAGCTCATACCTCCACCATGCCGCACCCCTCCAAGTCTGCGCCCTCCGACAGGCGCGTCAGTTCACAGGGCCTTGCGGGTCGAGGTGCGACGGATCGAACTCGGCGTGCCGCTTGAACACGTACTTGTTGAGCAGCCACGTCAGCGCCCACAGTCCGACGCCGACGACCATCAGCCAGCCGGCGATCTTGTAGTCGGCCGAGTCCCGTCCCGACAACGGGCTGGCCAGGTAGACACACAGTACGACGCCCGCGACCGGCAGCGCGGTCGGTGCGTGGAAGTGCTTGTGCTCGACCCTGTCCCGGCGCAGCACGAGCACCGCGACGTTGACGACCGCGAACACGCACAACAGCAGGAACGCCGTCGTACCACCCAGCGCCGCGAGGTCGGCGTACCCGATCAGGGCGAACGCGAGCAGCGTCGTGAACAGGATCGCGACGTACGGCGTACGCCGCTTGCGCAGCACCCGGCCGAGCGGACCGGGCAGCACCTGCTCGTGCGACATGCCGTACAGCAGCCGGCTCGCCATCAGCATGTTGATCAGCGCCGAGTTGGCGACCGCGAACATCGTGATCCACGCGAACACCTCGAGCGGGAACCCCGGCGCGCCGGCCTGGACCACCTTCAGCAGCGGAGTCGCGCCCTTGTTCAGCTCGTCCGGCGAGACCAGCGCGACCGCGGAGATCGCGACCAGGACGTAGATGACGCCGGTGATGCTCAGCCCGATCAGCATCATCCGCGGGAAGATCCGCACCGGGTCCTTGGTCTCCTCGGCCATGTTCACCGAGTCCTCGAACCCGACCATCGCGAAGAACGCCAGCGCGGTCGCCGCCGTCACCGCACCGAACGGCGACTCGCCCTCGGGTACGTGGAAGTCGGTGAGCCGGGAGGTGTCGCCGTCGCCGCCGAGCAGCGCCCACGCGCCGATGCCGATCACGATCAGCAGACCGCTGAGCTCGACACAGGTCAGTACGACGTTCGCCTTGACGCTCTCCCCGACGCCGCGCAGGTTCACCAGCGCGATCAGCGTCATGAACGCGAGAGCCGTGATCATCAGCAGCGCGCCGCGGTCCGGGTCGATGTGGGCGGCGGAGAAGAAGTTCGCGGCGAACGCCTTCGACGCGCTGGACGCCGACGTCAGACCCGAGCACATCACCGCGAAGGTCAGCAAGAACGTGAGGAAGTGGATCCCGAACGCCTTGTGCGTGTAGACGGCAGCACCACCGGCCTTCGGGTACTTGGTCACCAACTCCAGGTACGACGTCGCGGTGAGCATCGCGACGACGAACGCGCACAGGAACGGCAGCCACACCGCTCCCCCGACCTCACCGGCCACCTTCCCGGTCAGCGCGTAGACGCCGGTGCCGAGAATGTCGCCGACCACGAACAACAACAGCAGCCCTGGCCCCATGACGCGCTTCAACTCGGGGCGTTGCGCTACGGCCCGCTCACTCATCGCGCCTCCCTCACCTCGCTGCGTCACCCCATCGTCGCATCTGAGAGCAAACTGAGAGGGAGTGACGCGCGCGTTGGGGCATCATGTGGCGCGTGATGCACCTTCGGCTGATTGCCCCAGCGGACCGCAGCGAACGAGTCCTGGACACGCTCGTCACCGACCCGCGTGTGACGAGCATCGTGCGGATCCCCGGCGCGGCCCACCGCCCCGAGGGCGACGTGATCGAGTGCGACGTCACCCGCGAGGCGACCTCCGAGGTCCTGGCGTTCCTGCGGTCCGAGGGCCTGTACGACGACGGCGCCGTCGCGCTGACCTCCGTCGACTCGGCACCGTCGCGAAACGCGCAGGCCGCCGAGAAGGCCGCACCCGGCGCACCCGACGACGCGGTGATCTGGGACGCGGTCGTCGACCAGGCGTACAACGAGGCCGGCGGCTCCTGGGTGTACTACGCGTTCCTGACGCTCGCGACGATGATCGCCTCGGTCGCCGTGATCACTGATTCGTCGATCCTGGTCGTCGGCGCAATGGTCGTCGGGCCGGAGTTCGGTGTGGTCGCGGCGCTGGCGGTCGGACTGTTCCTGCGCAAGGGCAAGCTCTCGCGCGCGTCGCTCGTACTGCTTGTCAAAGGGTTCGTACTCGCGATCGCGCTGACCGCGATCGCCGCATTGCTGGCCCGCGCGGTCGGCTGGGTGGACGTCACCGACGTGACCGGGGCGCGCCCGCTGACCGGATTCATCTGGCGGCCGGACCGGTGGTCGGCCGTGGTCGCCGTACTCGCGGGCTGCGCCGGCGTACTGTCCCAGACGGCCGGCCGCGGCAACGCGCTGGTCGGGGTGTTCATCTCGGTCACCACCGTCCCGGCCGCGGGAGATCTCGCGCTGTCGCTCGCGTTGTGGGCTCCGCACCAGATCGGCGGGTCGGCCGCGCAGTTGGGTATCAACCTGGCCGGGATGACCGCAGCGGGAGTGGTGACGCTGATGCTGCAGCGGCTGATCTGGCGCAGCTACCTGCGGGTGAAGAGAAGGGCGGGCGCGCGCGTTGAGGCTTGACCGGGCGTCCCCTGTCCGGTCCGCGCGCGCCCAGCACAGTAGACATACCCCACCAGCAGGGGTCCTGCACCTGTCCCGGTACTGACCTATGTCGGCCATGACCTGAAGTCGCCAAACCGGTCGAGCCCGTCCGGCAGACGAGATAGCCTGATCGGATGCTGGAGTCGGTGGGGGTGGAACCGCCCGATGAGGAGGCGTACCGGGCCGTGCTGTCGGCCCCGGGCTGCGAGATCCAGGAGCTGGCCGCGACCCTCGGCCGGGACGAGCTCGACGTACTGGAGACGGTCGGTCGGCTGGAGAAGCTCGGGCTGCTGACCGCCACGTCCGACGACCCGGTCCGGCTGATCCCGACCCGTCCGGACGTCGCGGTCGACGCGCTGGTCGCGGTCCGGCGGGCCGAGCTCGACCGCGTCCGCGCCGAGGCCCGGGTGCTGCTGTCCGAGCTCAGCACGCAGGAGCAGTACCGGCCGGAGAACCTGGTCGAGGTGATCGTCGGACAGGAGGCGATCGCGGCCCGGTTCGCGCAACTGCTGAACGGGACACGCAACCAGCTACTCGTCCTCGACAGGCCGCCGTACGCCGCGCAGGCCGAAGAGTCCGACACTACCGTCCGCGGACTGCTCGGCGACGGGGTCGTTGTGCACGGCATCTACTCCCCCGACTCGCTCGACATCCCGGGCGGTGTCGACGAGGCGTACAGCGCGGCCGACGCGGGCGAGACCTCGCGGGTGCATCCGCAGGTACCGATGAAGCTGGCCGTCTTCGACGCGAAGATCGCGTTACTGCCGTTGTCGGTGGACCAGCTGGTCGACAGCGCGCTCGTCGTCCATCCGTGTGCACTGCTCGACGCGTTGATCGAGATGTTCTGGCTGCTGTGGGACCAGGCGGTTCCCGTCGTACCGGCCGCGAAGGCGGACCCGACCGACGCGCGGTTGATGACGTTGCTCGCGGCGGGGTTCAAGGACGACGCGATCGCGCGACAGCTCGCCCTGAGCAGCCGCACCGTCGGCCGCCGGGTCGCCGAACTGATGGAGACGCTCGGCGCCCGCACCCGCTTCCAAGCCGGCATCCAAGCCCAACGCCGCCACCTCCTCGAGGACTAACAGCCACCGAGCGTCAGTCGTGTTCTACGACGGTGAGGGTCCAGCCTGAGGTTGTGCGGTCGAGGTCGGTGTTCCAGCGGTCGCTTACCAGCTTGTGCAGGGACTTCGGGGTGCCGGGGTCCTTGCCCGACTCGAGCAGGTGGCGTGCGACCAGGCCTCGGGTGTGCTTGGCGTTGTGTGAGACGACGGTGCGTACGCCGTTCCGCTCGCGGACCACGTTCACCGACACCCACTTGTCCGCCTGCGGACCGCTCGGGCGCCACGCCGCGACGTACGTCGACGAACGGCAGTCCACGATCACGCCGTCGATGTCCTTGAGTGCGGTGGTGAGCGGATCGCGCCACACCGACGCCAGCGGTCCGTGGCCCGGCAGCGTCGTACTCATCGAGAGCCGGTACGGCGGGACGCGGTCGGCCGGGCGGAGCGCGCCCCACGCGGCGGAGATGACCAGCAACCGGTTCGCGGCGCGGCGCTTCGATCCGGCCGAGAGCGTGGCGTAGTCGAGGGCGTCGTACAGGACACCGGAGTACAACTCGGAGACCGGGACCGACGGCTCGGTCCGCCAGCGGGTGTTGCGCTCGACCTCGTGCTGCAGCGACGCGCCGACCTCTAGTACATCGTGCGCGTCGGCCGACGCGGACACCTTCGCGAGCGTCTCGAGGACCTGCTCGCGCACCGGGTTCAGCTCCGGGAACGACAGCGTCTCCAGGTCCACGGCCCGGCCGCGCGACCGCCCGGTCTTGCCTTCCGAAGGCGGTAGCAGGATCAGCGTCACGTCAGCTCGTCCAGGATGGCGAGGTCGGCGGCGGTCGGGTCCCAGGTGCCGGCAGCGACGTTCTGGGCGATCTGCTCCGGACTCGTCGCGCCCGCGATCACCGACGCGACCGCGGGCTGCGCGGCCAGGCCACCGATCGCGACGTCGATCATCGTCAGGTCCCGCTCCGCGGCGAACGTCTCCAGCGCCTCGATCTTGTCGAAGTCGGCCTGCGCGAGCCGCTCCGGCTGGGTCGCGAGCCGGCTGCCCTCGGGTGCCGTCGTACCGCGCTTGTACTTGCCCGACAGCAGACCGGACGCGAGCGGGAAGAACGGCAGGATGCCGATCCCGAGGTGTTCGCAGGCCGGCACCAGTTCGTCCTCGACGTCGCGGTCGAGCAGCGAGTACTGGTTCTGGGCGCTGATGAAGTGCTCGAGGCCGTTGGACCGAGACGTCCAGTCCGCGTCGACCACCTGCCAGGCGGCGAACTGCGAACTGCCGATGTACCGCACCTTGCCCTCGGCAACCAACTCGGAGAGCGCTGAGAGGGTCTCCTCGATCGGCGTCACCGGATCCGGGAAGTGCAGCTGGTAGAGGTCGATCCAGTCGGTGCCGAGCCGCTGCAGGCTGGACTCGACGGCCTTGCGGATGTACCGCCGGGAGCCGCGGACGCCCCAGTCCGGGCCGTTCACGCCGCCCATGTCGCCGCCGAACTTGGTCGCGATCACGACCTCGTCGCGGCGCGATCCGAGCGCCTTGCCGAGCAGTTCCTCGCTGAAGCCGTGCTCGCCGCGGTAGATGTCCGCGGTGTCGAACAGCGTGATCCCGGCGTCGATCGCGGCGTTCACCACCGCGTCGGTGCGGCCGGCGTCGAGGCGCCGCCCGAAGTTGTTGCACCCCAGCCCGACAACGCTCACGGTCAAGCCCGAGTCGCCCAATTGACGGTACCCCATAGTGGCCATGTGATCAGCCTAGTCACGGCATACAGTGGCCCTCATGCCGAGTCTCACCGTCGACGGCGCTCGCACTCGGGCCGCCGCGCTTTCCGTCCAGTCGTACGACGTCGATCTCGACCTCACCCAGGGCGAGTCGACGTTCGGGTCCACCACCACGATCCGGTTCACCGCCACCGAACCCACCAGCTGGGTGGACGTGAAGCCTGACGCGCTCACCTCCGTCACGCTGAACGGCGAAGCGGTCGACGTCGCCGGCCTGAACGACGGCCGCCTCGAACTCACCGCCCTGCAGGCCGACAACGAGCTCGTCGTGGTCGCCACCATGGCGTACTCGAACGACGGTGAGGGCCTGCACCGCGCGGTCGACGCCGCCGACGGTCTCGCCTACACGTACGCGATGTCGTTCCTGGACGCCGGCCCGCGGATCTTCGCCTGCTTCGACCAGCCCGATCTGAAGGCGCCGTACCGGTTCAAGGTCACCGCGCCGCGGGACTGGATCGTGCTCGGCAACGGCGCCGCGACGCAGGTCTCCCCCGGCCGCTGGGAGCTGGCCGAGACGAAGCCGCTCTCGACGTACTTCGTCACCGTGGTCGCGGGCCCGTACCACCAGCGCACCGACTCTCACGACGGCATCAACCTCAGCGTCGTGTCCCGGCAGTCGCTCAAGGACGCGCTCGACCGCGAGGCCGCGGACATCTTCGAGGTCACCAAGCAGTCCTTCGACGAATACCACCGGATGTTCGGCTACCGCTACCCGTTCGGCGAGTACCACCAGGCGTTCGTGCCGGAGTTCAACGCGGGCGCGATGGAGAACCCGGGCTGCGTGACGTTCCGCGACCAGATGGTGTTCCGTTCCGCGGTGACCGACGGCGAGCGCAGCCAGCGGGCCCGGACGATCGTGCACGAGATGGCGCACCAGTGGTTCGGCGACACCGTGACGATGAAGTGGTGGAACGACCTCTGGCTGAACGAGTCGTTCGCCGAGTACATGGCGCACCGCGTCTCCACCGCCGCCACCCGGTACACCGACAACTGGATCGACTTCGCCTACATCCGCAAGTGGTGGGGCCTACAGGCCGACCAGCGGTCCTCGACCCACCCGGTCGCGGCGGACGCCGTGAAGGACGCGCTCGCCTCGCTCGACGACTTCGACGGCATCTCGTACGCGAAGGGCGCCGCCGCGCTCAAGCAGCTCGCGGCGTACCTCGGTGACGACGTCTTCCTGGCCGGCGTGAACGCGCACATCGCCGCGAACGAGTTCGGCAACGCCACCTTCGCCGACCTGCTCGCGAAGTGGACCGAGGCCGGCGCGGTCGGGCTGGACGACTGGGCGCAGGCGTGGCTGCGGACCCCGGGGGTCGACACGCTGACCGTCGTACGGACCGACGGCGGGATCAAGTTGCAGCGCAAGGCGCCCGCGGAGTACCCGGCATCACGACCGCACAAGCTGACCGTCGCCGGGTACGACGCCGACGGCACGCGGACCGCTGTCGACGTACTGGTCGACGCCGACGAGGTGTCCGTCGACCTCGACCCGTCGCTCGCGGTGGTGATCCCGGACGCCGGCGACGACAGCTGGGCGAAGATCCGGCTCGACGCGGACAGCCTCGCGAACCTGGCCGGGCTGCTCCCGAAGATCACCGACGGCGTGACGCGGGCCGTCGTACTGAACAGCGTCCGGGACGCGGTCGCCGACGCCGAGCTCGACCCGAAGGTCGGGTTCGACGTCGTGCTCGGGATGCTGCCGACCGAGACCAGCGACATCGCGGTCGGGACGCTGCTGAACTGGTCGGCCTCCACGCTGCTCGGCGTCTACCTGCCGTACGAGCCGTACCGCGGGCAGCTGGCCGACGTACTGGCCGCGCGGCTGGAGACCGTCGAGGTCGGGAGCAGCGTGCAACTGTCCGTCGCGCGCGGGTTCGCCCGGTTCTCCGACGATGCGGACCGGCTGAAGGGCTGGCTCGCCGGCAACGGCGTACCGGACGGCGTCACGATGGACGCGGACCTGCGCTGGATCGTCACGCTGCAGCTCGCGCGGCTCGGCGCGATCGGTGCGGCCGACATCGACGCCGAGCTCGAGCGCGACTCCTCCTCCGAGGGCATCGTGCACGCGACCCGTTGCCGGGCCGCGCTGCCGACCGCCGAGGCGAAGGACCGGGCCTGGGCGCAGATCACCACCGACGCCGACATCGCGAACTACGAGCTGTACGCCGCCTGCGAAGGGTTCTGGCACCCGACCCAGACCGAGCTGACCGATCCGTACGTCGACCGGTACTTCGCCGAGATCGCCGGAACCGAGAAGCTCCGCTCCGGCTGGGTGGTCGCCAGCAGCGCCAAGCTCGCGTTCCCGCGGTACGCCGTCACGCAGCACGTCGTCGACCGCGGCACCGACCTGATCGCGGACGAGTCGGTCGCGGCCGGCATCCGTCGATCGGTGGCCGACAGTGTGGACGACGTGAAGCGTGCACTTGCGGTGCGTTCCGCCTTCGGAAGCTGACGAGTCGTCAGCAGTCACGCCGTGTTGTGACTAGTGTGACTGGTGTGACCAGGAGGACCCTGGTGACCAGGCAAGATGTGTTTTCGTGACGTAACCTCCACAATGACCGCGCGGCACGGCGCGCCGGTCTTGGTCAGGCCCAGCGTCCGGGAGAGACTGTCTAGAACCGCACAGGAGAACAAGGTCAATGCGCGAGGCGAGGCTCGTCGGTCTGAGCCAGGACGGGACACAACTCATCCTGGCCGTGGCAGAGACGGGTGAGGAGTTCGCCGTTCCGGTCGACGACCGGTTGCGTGCGGCCCTCCGCGGCGACCGTGCCCGACTCGGCCAGCTGGAGATTCAAATGGAGAGCGCGCTGCGCCCACGAGACATCCAGGCTCGTATCCGCGCCGGCGAAAGTCCCGAGGCGGTCGCGGCGGTCGCCCAGATGCCGATGGAACGCGTGATGGCGTTCGCCGGCCCGGTACTGGCCGAACGGGACCATATCGCCAGCCTCGCGCAGCGGGCCTCCGTCCGCCGCCGTGGTGGTGGCGACGCTCCGACACGCAACCTCGGCGCGTGGGTGACCGACCGGCTGCGGCTGCGGCAGGTCGACCCGGCCTCGGCCGACTGGGACGCGTGGCGGCGCGAGGACGGTCGCTGGGCGGTTCGCGTGTCGTACTTCGTCGAGTCCGAGGACAACGACGATCCCGCGGCGGAGAAGAAGGACGAGAAGGTCGCGATGTTCGCGTACGACGCCCCCGGGCGGTACGCCGTACCTGACGACGACGAAGCGCGCTGGCTGGTGGGTGAGCAGGCGCAGGTGCTGCCGACGCCGGTCCAGCCGCAGCCCGGCGAGCGGCGGCTCGCCGCGGTCGCGGACATCGATCCGCTGATCGCGCCGGATCACGGCGCCGACAGCTACGAGGCCGGCTTCGAGGACACCATCGCCCTCCGCCGCCGAAACCACCCGGTTTCCGACGCTCCCCGACGCGATGCCGAACGCGGACCCCGACGGGTCCACTCGGTTCCCAACCCCGACGAAGAACCAACCCTCATCGACGTCCCCGTCGACCAGCCCCCCGCACCCCGCCCGTCGGTCCGCGCAGTAGAACGCCCCACCTTCCCCACCGACGACTACCCGGAAGACCACACGGCCCGCACCCACCCCGCCGACCCTTACGCGGAGAACCCACAGCCCACCCGCAGCCGCCCGGAGGACCCGCACCCGGGCCGCACGCGCCCGGCCGACCGTCGCCCGGAGCACGCCCAGCCCGACCGCGCGCGTCCGGCGGACTCCCGCCCGGCCGACCCTCGACCGGAACACGCGCAGCCGACCCGGCCGGGCCCGGCCAACTCTCGCCCGGGGTATCCGCAGCCCGCCGAGGCACACCGCGCCGAACCTCCCCGCCCCGCCGACCCACGCCCGGCGCCCTCACGCTCGACCGAGCCGCTCCGGACTGAGCCGCACCCGACCGAATCCCGTCCGGCCGCGGCCCGACCGGCGGAGCCGCGCCCGACCGAGGGCCGTCCCGCCGAGCCCCGTCCTGCGCCGGCCGCCCGCGCCGAGCAGGCTCCACGTTCGGCCGACCCACGGACCGCGGCGGCACGCTCGACCGACCCCCGCCCGGAGCCGCTGCGCGAGCAGCCGCCGACCGCTCAACCAAACCCCGAAGCCCCCGCCGCAAGCGCTCAGGCGGCCAGGCCCGACGGTGCCGAGACCGTCCCGGCGCAAGATACCGCAGCCGAGCCGAAGAAGAAGCCGGCCCGCCGCGGCAAGCGAGCAAGCGTACCGAGCTGGGACGAAATCATGTTCGGCAAGAAAGCCGACTGACCCACCGCCCACCAACTAGCTGACACATCACGGACAGTCGTCCCATATCGCGGACGGTGTTTGGCGGTAAGCGCGTCGTACTGTCATGATCGTCGGCATGCAGATGCTGTGTTGTTGCTGTTGTCGCTGACGCGCGCCGACTCTCGGCGCACGAGGCCCTGTCCTTTCCGTGGCCCGCCCGCCGACACAGCACTCACAGGAATACCGCATGAATCTCCCGGCTCTCGCCGACCTGCTCGCATCCCGTGGTCTCCGGCTGCTTCCCGGTTCGTACGCCGTGCCGGTCGAGCTGCTCGTACAGTTGCCTGACGCAACCATCGCGCACTTCACCGCCCGCGGCACCACCCTGCGCCTGCGCACGTACTCCCCCGACGCCCTCACCTCGATCACCATCCCCGCCGAATGCGGCTGCGGCGACCACCACCCCCAAACCGGCCCCCTCCGCGTAACCCTCAGCCGCTACGCCGAACCGCTCGACGAACACCTCATCGACGGCCGCCTCGAGTATGGCTGGCAAACCCACGAGGCAGGCCTCCTCCCCCTGGCGGACGCCACGGAATACTTCTTCACCCTCCTCACCCACCTCCCCACCCGCGAACTAATCCCCGCCTAGCCCAACCAGCCCCACCGCCGTCACCCCGCCGCCGTCACCCCGCCGCCGTCACCCCGCCGCCGTCACCCCGCCGCCGTCACCCCCAGCCGTCACCCCCAGCCGCCACGCCTACCGCTCGACAACAGCCGCATCGACGGCCAGCTGGACTACCGGCTGGCACACCCACAGGCCGACGCCACCGCCCACCTCGCCCTCCTCACCCAACTCCTCACCACGCCAACGCCTCCCCGCCCGGTCCGCTGGCCCGATGTGTGACGACTGGCGGGTTGTAACAGGCCAGCAGGCAAGCAACCCGCCAGCGGCGGAGATCACCCGGACTCAGACCGGCCCAGCCGAGGGTCTCGCGAGCGAAACAGCCCACGGGTGGGCGCGGAAGTTAGCGGCGGCTGGCACATGGACGACCGCCCACTACCAACCGCCCAGACGTACGGGTCGGGACGCCGCGGCTGGTGCAGCTACAAGCGCCGGCTGGCGAGAACGTTCACGGTGTACCAGCCGCACAGGCGTGCGGCCGTCGACTAGCCGGCGGACTGGACGCAGCAACGGGCCTACGGCTGCCTGACGGACGTCGCCGGGTACCAGCGGCACCTGCGTGCGGGCCGGGACCCGCAACTGGACGCAGTACGGGTCGCGGCGAGTACGCACGATCGCCGGTGCCGGCCGCTCCGGTATGCGGCGCCCGCCGGCCGCGACTCGGTGCAGCTGCGCCGGCGCGTACGGAACGTCGCAGGATGCCAGTGGTACGGGTCGCCCTGCGACTGGAGGCAGCTGGCGGATCGTACGGACGATGGTCGAGTGCCCAGCGGCGTCTGCTTGCGGGGCCGCGGACCAGCGAGTCGGCGCAGCTGCGCCGACTCGTACCGGACGATGGCCGGGTGCCAGCGGCTGCGGCGTGCGGGGCCGGAGGTCTGCTCGCCTGGACCTGCGATTCAGGCCCCGCGGCTGAACGCGGTTATGGGCGGCGGTTGGGGGGTTGGGTGGTGTCGAAGTGGATGCGGGCGGCTTCTACCTTGGCGAGGTTGGGGGACCACTCGGCGAGGGAGTGGAAGAGTGGGGCGAGGCTTCGGCCGAGGGGGCTGATGTCGTACTCGACGCGGGGCGGGACCTCCGCGAAATACTCGCGGGTGATCAGGCCGTCGCGTTCCAGTTGGCGTAGGCGTTGGGTGAGGACCTTCGGGGTGATGACGCCGATCCGGCGTTGGAGCTCGACGAAGCGCTGGCGGCCGTACTCGTTCAGGGTCCACAGGATCGGCGTCGTCCAGCGGGAGAAGACCAGGTCGACGACGGGCGCGATGGGGCACGCCTGGACGGGGTCGGCGTCAGTTGCGGCAGCTGTGGTCTCGATCACAAACCCGATACTATCCTCTAGGTACCTACTATCTCCAGGCGATTAGCGTCATCCACATGATCGTAATCACCGGAGCAACCGGCAACGTAGGCCGTCCCCTCGTCGACACCCTGACCGCCGCGGGCGAGGACGTCGTGCCCGTCTCGCGCAGCGGCGCCGGCCACCAGGCCGACCTGACCAAACCCGAGACCCTCAGGCCCGTACTCGACGGCGCGAAGGCCGTCTTCCTGCTCACCTCCCCCGACTTCCTTGCCCACGGCAACCTTCAGGGCGTCGTCGACGTACTGCGTGACGCCGCCGTCCCCCGCGTCGTACTCCTCTCATCCCAAGGCGTCACTACCAAGCGGCACCCCTCGATCCACGAGGACGCCGTCACCGGCTCCGGGCTGGAGTGGACGGTCCTGCGACCCGGCAGCTTCGCCAGCAACGCCTACGCCTGGGCCGAATCGATCCGCACCCAGCGAGCGATGGCTGCCCCGTTCGCGGACGTTGCCCTTCCGGTAGTCGACCCGCAGGACATCGCCGAGGTCGCCGCGGCCGCCCTTCGTGACGGCGCGCACGCGAGCGCCGTTTACACGCTGACCGGCCCGGCCGCGCTCTCTCCGCGCCAGCAGGCGGAGGTGATCGGGGAAGCGGTCGGTACGCCGATCAACTTCACCGAACTGACCCGCGCCCAGGCTCGCGCCGGCATGCTCAAGTTCATGCCGGAACCAGTCGTCGAGGCCACCCTCGACGTACTCGGCGCACCACTACCCGCCGAGCAGGCCGTCTCCCCCGACGTCGAGACGGTCCTCGGCCGCCCACCACACACCTTCGCCGACTGGGTAACCCGAAACCTCCCCGCCTTCCGCTGACAAGAACCCCTCCAGCACTCCCGGCGTGCGTGGTGATGGGCAGGACAGGTAGACGTACCGGTCCGCCGTGCTGGAGGTAGGTGGGCAGGTGCCGCGCGGCGGGTGCGAGGCGTGCGGCGAGTGCGAGGCGGGAGATGCCGGACCGGGATGCCGAGGATGCCGGGTCGGGAGGCGGCAAGGTGCCAGGGGCGAGGCGCGACGCAGCAGGGTGCCAGGCACCAGGCGCGAAGCACGAGGCGAGAGATGCGGGGCGGGCCGGGAGGTGCCGGCCGGGAGGTGCCGGGCCGAAGGTGCCGGGCCGGAGGCGGCAAGGTGCCAGGGGCGAGGCGCGACGCAGCAGGGTGCCAGGCACCAGGCGCGAGGTGTCAGGCGGGAGGTGAGAGGCGGGACGCGGCAGGCGGGAGGTGTCAGGCGGGAGGCGGGACGCGGCAGGCGGAGGACGTTCTCGGTTCGCCTGGGGGCTCGGGCTCGGGCTTGGGGTGGGATCGCTGGCCAATGCCGCAGCCGTGTCCGAGTGGAGCCAGAAGGAGGCCGCCAGCGGATGCACGCGCCAGGTGTTCGCGTGGGCGGGTGGCGGGTCGCGAGTGGCTGGGTCAGTTGGGTAGGGGTGGGGTTTGCCGGTTTCTTGGGGTGTGGGGTGGGGGGCGGCGGTGGCCGTTTGGGGTTGGTGGCGGAGGGTTTCGGCTACTTGTTCGGCTACTTGTTCGGCTGCGTGCTGGGCGGCGGGTGTAGGCGGCGGGTGTAGGCGGGAGGACGTTCTCGGGTCGTCTGGTGGCTCGGGCTTGGGGTGGGATCGCTGGCTAATGCCGCAGACGGGTCCGGGTGGAGCCAGAAGGAAGCCTCCAGTGGATGCGCGCGCCGGGTGTTCGTGTGGGTGGGTGGCGAGTGGCGGGGTCAGGTGGCGGGGGTGGGGGTCGCCGGTTCTTGGGGTTTGGGGTTGGTGGGGTGGGGGGCGGCGGTGGCCGTTTGGAGTTGGTGGCGGAGGGTTTCGGCTACTTGTTCGGCTGCGTGTTGGGCGGTGGTCAGGGCAGTGAAGCGGTCTTCGGCTGCTTTTCTGAGGTCGGCCAGTTGGGATTGGTGGTCGGCGCGGAGTTGTTCGCGGTCGGTTCGGTGTTCGGTGCGGAGGGCTTCGAGTTCGGCGCGGTGGCGGTTGCGTTCCTCGCGTAGCTCGGTGCGCAGCTGGTCGCTGGTTTGCTGGGCGGTTTGGCGCTCTGCCTCGGCGGCAGCCTGAGCGAGTCGGGCGGCCTCAGCTTCGGTGCGGGCCTGGCGGAGCTGGTCGTCGGCGACGGCCTGCACATCGCGGATTCGCTGTTCGGCTTCGGCGCGGATCCGCTCGATCTCCGTCGCCGAGGCTTCGTGGGCCGCGGCGATTTCCTGCCGGGCTTGCTCCAGCTCGTCTGCGGCGCTCTCACGGACCGCTGCCGCCTCCCGGCGCGCCTGCTCTGCCGCCTCCTCGGCGACGGCGAGGTCAACACGAGCCGACTCGAGTGCGGCGACGGCTTCCTGCGCGGCCTCGTCGGCCTCTTCGCGCGCATCCTCGGCCTCGGCCGCCAACTGCTCAGCTTTCCGGCGGCGATGCTCCTCTTCGCCTCGCTGGCGCTCGAGGTCGGCCAGCTCCGCCCGCGACGCCGCTTGCAGCTGCTCCACCTCGGCCGCGACTGCCTCGGCATCGCCGTACGTGCGGACCGCTTCCGCGATCTGCGCGAGGTGTCCTTCCAGTTCCTCCACCAGGCGCGGCAGGCTGCCCTTCATCAACTGCTCGAGAGTCATCCGAGCTGCCGTCACCGGCCCAGGTCCCGCCGGCACGGCAGATCCGACCGCGTCCCCATCGCGGCGCACCGGCTGCCTGGCCAGACGGTTCTTCGCGGCCCATGCGTTCGCCTTGTTGTGTACGACGGGCTTCCCGTCGACGCCCGCACCTTCGCGCCCGCAGTACTTCGGTGGGCGGCCCGGGGCGCCGGGATCTGCCTGCTTCGGGTTCGCGCAGGTCACTCCAGGGAACTCGCACAGCCCTTGCCGGCGCGGCGCGATGGACTCCGTCTCCGTCATGACGCCACTCTACCGAATTAAGTCGATAGAGTTCCAGTTTAAGTTAGGTTAACGTCAAAGACTTTGAACTTAACGAAACTGAACTGAAGTAGCGCATAATCCCCGTTATGCGCTAGTTTCTCTGCTGTGGACAATCTCCCGGCACCGCTCGTATTCCGCCCCTCAGAAACTGTGGTCGAGCTGCCGGCGCCCGATCCGACCACCGAAGCCGCCGTACGCCGCGCTCTCGGCCGCCGACGACCGCCAGCCGATCCAGCGGCACCCCCGGTCGACCGCCTGGAACTGCTCGCTGAGGCCCTCACTCCCGAACTGACGGCCCTGGTCGTGCTCTGGCTAGGCGGCACCCGGCGAGCGAGTCACGACACCCGGATCGGGTACGCCGACGACCTGCTGCTGTGGGCCGACTGGGCCCGTCGGGAGCTCGGCCGTGACCGCTTCGGCCTGGACCTGCATCGCGGCGAGGTGACGATGTGGCTCACCTACCAGCAGGACGCGGGCGCGGCCGCGTCATCCATCTCGCGCCGGCTCTCGACGCTGTCCAGCCTGTACCGGTACGCCGCCGGCTGGGGCCTGCCCGTGGTGTCACCGATCTCCGACGACGATCACCGACCGAAGTTCCACCGCGGTCGGCGCGCAACCTCGGCGCGGGTACTGGACGCCGACCAGGTCGAGGCCCTGCTCGCAGCCGCGAGCGACGTCCGCGACGCCCTGATCGTCGGCCTGCTGTACACCGGTGCGCTGCGCGTCTCCGAGCTCTGCGGGGCCGACGACGCCGATCGTCACGACGAGGGCCGGCGTACCTGGCTCGTTGTCACGCGCAAGGGTGGCAAGACCATTCGCGTCCCGCTCGAGACCACGGTGGCCGAGCTGCTCGACGCGTACCGCGCGATGCGGCCCGCCTGGACCGGCGTCGGACCGGCCCCGCTCATAGCGGATGCCAACGGCAACCGACTCGATCGCCACGACGTCACCCGCCTGCTCCGCCGGCTCGCCAAGGCCGCCGGCATCCCCCGCCCGGAGACCGTCGGCCCGCACTCGCTACGCGCGACCGCGATCACCGATCAGAAGCGTCGCGGCCACAGCGCCGAGGACCTCCAGGAGCTGTCCGGCCACGCGGACGTCCGCACGGTGATGATCTACATCGACGACGACGGCCGCGCCGAACGGGTCGCCGCGCTCACCGACGACCTCGGCCGCGTGATGACGGCCGTACCCCGCCACCTCAAGCCCTCGGGCTGAAGCCGACCAGCGGCAGGAACACGTCGTCGACCAGCGCGGTGATCGTCGACGACGGTACTGGCGAACGGCTGAAGAAGATCTCGTGCCGCATCAGGTTCGTCGGCGCGAGCAGAACCACGTCCGGAAGGTCCCCGGCCGGGATCTCGCCACGCTCCGCCGCCCGCTTGACGATCGTCGCCATCACGCCGGTCATCCGGCTGAACACCTCCGGGTCGAGGTCCGGCGCCTCGGCCAGCAGCCCGTGGATCGTGTCCGGACCGAGCTGGACGAACCGATCGGCCATCTGCCGCAGCACCCCGAGCACGTCGCCGCGCAGCGACCCGGTGTCCGGTACGTTGTCGACGATCGAGCCGGTGTGGTGCCGCATCGCCGCGATCACCAGCTCCGCCCGGTTCCGCCAGCGCCGGTACAGCACCTGCTTGCCGGTCTGGGCCCGCGCCGCGACCGACTCTATCGTCAGCTGCGCGTACCCCGAACCTGGCGGTGATGGTCGGCGCATTCCGCGAACTCGAGCCGGTGCAGATCGCGGATGCGAGCAGCACCACCCGAATCATGCAGCAGCTAGGCGGCGCGTTCGGCGCGGCGACGCTGGCAGTCGTCCTGCAGAACCACCTGACCAGCCACCCACCACGGATCGCCTACGCACACAGCTTCGCCTGGGCCATCGGATTCACTGTGATCGCCGCCGTCCCAGCACTGTTTCTGGGAAAGCTAGGCCTCGGGGCCAGGACGGAGCAGTCGGTCGACCAGGCCGTCGACGTACTCCGGGGTCAGGGAGCCCAAGCCGAACAGGACACGGATGTACATCGGGGCCATTACGTGGTCGAGCACGGCCAACGCGTCAGGTGCCGGCTCGCCACGGGCAACGGCACGATCGAGCATGGACTGGAGTTGCCGACCGCGCTCGGCCAGGACCTCGTCCCGCGCCTGGAGACCCTGATCACCCGTGCCGGACAAGGCGACGACCAGGTGCAACAGCGCCAGACCGTCGGGTCCGGTGATTTCGCGCGCCACCTGGGCCGCGTAGCTGCGCAGGTCGCCGGCCAGGCTGCCGGTGTCGGGCATCGGCGACTGCGCATTGAGGCGGGTGAGTGCCACGTCGGCGAGCAGGGTTTCCAGGCTGCCCCACCGGCGGTAGATGCTGCTGTCAGCCACGCCCGCGCGAGCGGCGATGTCGCCGACCGTGAAGTTCCCGTAGCCGCGCTCACTGATCAGGCTCGTGACGGCCTGGTGTACGTCGGCGGCGACGCGCGCGCTACGTCCGCCGGGCCGACGGGTGCGCGGCTGCTCGGTCATGTCCTCACCTTAACGCAGCTGCGACTTGCATTTGCGCCAGCCACTCCTTACAGTCGCTAACGCAGTCAACGACTGCGTTAAGTGAACGAGGGGAATCTCGATGGTTGTATCGCCCGCAGCTCTGAGCACTCGACAGAACCGGGGCGTCCTGCTCGCAGTGACCTGCCTGGGCCAGTTCATGGTCCTGCTCGACAACACGATCGTCGGAGCGGCGCTGCCTGACATGCAGCACCGACTGCACACCGAGCTGACAGGGCTGCAATGGATCGTCGACGCCTACGTATTGCTGGTCGCCATGTTGCTGCTGTCCGGCGGTGTCTTCGCCGACCGGTTCGGCCGCAAGCGGGTCTATCTGACGGGCGTTGCGCTGTTCACCGCCGCGTCGCTGGTCTGCAGCCTCGCATCATCAGTCGGTTGGCTGATCGCCGGCCGGACGCTGCAAGGCATCGGGGCCGCGGCGCTGAGCCCCGCCTCACTGGCTCTGCTCGCCGCTGCCTATCCGGCCCCGCACGAACGAATGAAGGCGATCGGACTGTGGGCCGGATTCAGCGGAATCGGTCTGGCCGCGGGCCCGGTGGCAGGTGGCGTACTCGCGGAAGCGTTCGGCTGGCCCGCCATCTTCCTGGTGAATCTGCCCATTGGCGTGGTCCTGCTGCTGGCCGGCCTGCGCAGCCTTGACGAGACACGCAATCCGAACGCGCCGGCGATCGACGTTCCGGGGACGCTGCTGTCCGTTCTCGGGGTCGGCGCGTTGACCTACGGACTGATCGAGGGTGGTGCCCGCGGGTGGACGTCGCCGCTGATCCTGGGCAGCTTCGCGGCGGCCGTCATCCTCCTCGCAGCCTTCGTCGCCGTCGAAGCGCGTCGTTCCGCTCCGGTGCTACCGCTGCGGCTGTTCCGGCAGCGACTGTTCAATGTGTCCAACGCGGCCATGGTCGTGGTCGGGTTCGCCCTGATGGGCTCGTCGTTCTTCTTCTCCCAGTTCTTCGTCTATGTCCAGGGCAGTTCGATCCTGCACGCCGGTCTCGAGACGTTGCCGACATCGCTCGCGATGGTGATGGTCAGCCCGTACGCGGGCAGGCTCGCTGCCCGGTACGGCTTCCGCATCGTGGTCACGGTCGGCCTGGCGCTGGCCGGTCCGGGTCTCCTGGCGCTCGGTACGGTCCACGCCGGCACCGGGTACTGGAACGTCTGGTGGCGGCTAGCACTCGTCGGTATCGGCTTCGCGCTGACGATGTCCCCTTTGACGGGAGCTGCCATCCAAGCCGTCAGCCCGCAAGAAGGTGGCCTTGCGTCAGGCATCAGCAGCACCACCCGGCAGATCGGCGCGGTGCTCGGCGTGGCGCTCCTCGGAGCCATCGTGCGGACTCGTCAGTCCGGCGGCGCGACGTTCGAGGCCGGGCTCAACACCGCCTTCCTCGCTGCCGGCGCGGTGACCTTGGCCACCGCCGTCTGCACCGGCCTCTGGTTGACCAGCCGGGGTCGAGCAGACTCTTGAATTAGTAACACGCTTGGTTTAACTTATCCGCGCAGCTGCTCTCGCCTGTCCTTCCAGTCCGCCACCTGGGGGTTCCAGCATGTTTAGATGCTTGCTCGCGCGGGTCCTGCCCGCCGTTCTTCTGACCGCACTGCTCGCCGTGCCGACGGCGCAGGCAGCAACGATGTATCCCAGTGGGGTCGGTGCCGATCTCGGGCCGACTCCGACCACGCTCGGAGTGAAACCCGCTGCCGGGGACGACCCGGCCGGGCTGCGGACCGGTACCGAACAAGGCCGCAGCTACTGGCAGACGAACCAGGCGGCCGGTACTGGCTACCTGGAGTTCGACGTGGATCACGACTACGTCGACGACATCGGCACCGACGACGTCCTGGTGACGGTCACCTATCTCGACACCGGCACCGGCACGCTCGACCTGCAGTACGACGCAAAGACCAACCCGCAGCAGGACGCGACCGACGTACAGCTCACGAACACCGGCCAGTGGAAGACCGGTGTCTTCGCACTCACCGACATCGCGTTCACCAACCGGCTCGGCGACGCCGACGTACGCGTCTTCGGGAGCGCCGACGTCACGATCGCCGGCCTCCGGATCAGTACGGCGGGCGCGTCCGTGCAGCTCGGCGCGACGCCCGTACAGAACGGGATCAGCCCGCGCGCCGGTGACGACGCGGCGCACCTGATCACCGGCGTCCAGGACGGCCGCCCGTACTGGCAGACCGACCGCACCGCTCCGTCGCCCGGCACGAACTTCTTCTACATGAACGTCGCTGACACCTACCTTTACGACAACCGCAGCCTGGTTCTCGTCAGCATCGACTACTTCGACGAGGGCAACGGCCAGTTCGGGCTGCACTACGACTCCCCCGGCGACACGATCCCGGAGAAGTTCAAGAACTCCGAGGTCGTCCGGTACGGCGATTCGAAGACGTGGAAGACGTACACGTTCGCGCTCCCCGACGCGGTGATGACGAACCGTTCGAACGGGAGCGACTTCCGGATCCACAACGGCGACGGCTCGGTCGATCTCAAGGTCGCCGCGGTCCGGGTCGCCAAGGTGGCGTCCACCCTCGACGTCACCGAAGGCCTCGTCGACCTCATCGCGCAGGCCACCCGGGTCGAGAAGGCAGCGCGGGAAGGGACCCGGGACGGGCAGTACCCGGTCGGCAGCCGCGCGACCTTGCAGGAAGCGATCGACAACGCTCAGGCGGTCGCGTCCACGCCGGGCGTCACCGACGTACAGGTCAAGGAAGCGCTGACGGCCCTGCAGGCGAAGCTGGACGCGTTCAACGCCTCGGTCGTCGACACGAACTTCGCCGGCGAGGGTACGGCGTCGGCCAGCGGCGGGACCGGAGCGGCGAACATCAACGACGGGGACGACACCACGGCCTGGACCGGTGGCCCGAACAGCTGGCTGCAGCTCGATCTCGGCAAGCCGCGGCCGGTGAACGACGTGCGAGTGGAATGGGGCGCGGACTACTCCCCCGACTACACCGTGCAGGTGTCGAACGACGGGAAGAAGTTCACCGAGGCCGGCCGGATCGGCTCGCCCGGTGGTGACCAGGTCAGCCGTACCCGGTTCGCCACCGTCAGCGCGCGCTACGTCAGGGTCGCGATGACCGGCGCCGACTCGTTCACCGTCAGGGAACTCCAGCTCAGAGCCGCACCGGTCGTCGCGCCGCAGCCGAAGCTCGTGCAGATCAGCAATCCGACCGAGGACGGCGTGGTCGCCGACTTCGACGCCACTGCGTACGGCGCGGATCCGACCGGCAAACGCGATTCGACGAAGGCGATCCAGCAGGCGATCTACGCCTGTCAGGACGCGGGCGGCGGAACCGTCTGGCTGCCGGCCGGGCGGTACAAGGTGACCGACACGATCGAGGTGCACGGGTTCTGCACGCTGCGCGGCGACCACGGGCCGAAGCTCGGCAGCGGCACGGTCGTGATCGCGGACTTGGCGTCAGGCGACGACGGGCCGAGCCTGTTCCGGATCGGCGGCAGCGCCGGCGTCCTCGGCGTCACGACGTACTACCCGAACCAGAACGCGGCGGACCCGGTGCCGTACAACTACACGTTCGAGATCCCCGGCGGCGCCTGGATCGGGAACGAGAACTACATGATGTCGACGGTCGCCGACGTCACGATGCTGAACTCGTACCGCGGGATCGGCGTCAGCACGATGCCCAACGACCACGGCAACGCACCGAGTTCGGGGCAGGTGCACGAGTCGACGACGATCCGCAACGTGACCGGTACGGCGCTGTTCGAGGGCGCCCGTGCCTACAACGGCGCCGACGTCGGCACCTGGGAGAACGTTGCCTTCAGCAACTCGTACTGGTCGTCGGCGCCTGCCGCCTTCCACCCGCCGGCCCGGACCACGCTCGATACCTGGACCCGCGCACACGGCACCGGTCTCGTGCTCGGTGACCTCGAGTGGGACCAGTTCTACCGGGTCGCCGTGTCCGACTACGCGGTCGGCATCCATGTCGTCGCCGGTCAGCGCGCACAATTCACGGGCAGCTTCCTGCAGCCGGACATCCGCCGGACCGGGACCGGTATCAAGGTCGACGTGATGGACGACCGCTGGGGTATGACACTGGCGGGCGGACATGTGGACGGCGGGATCACGAACAACTCGCGCGGCTACGTGAAGATCACCGGCACCGAGGTCGTCGGCGCGCAGACCGGGATCATCCACCACATGTCCGGTACCGCACCGACGTACACGCAGAAGCCGTTGCCCAAGCCGGTCCAGAAGCTGTACGTCGTGAACGCGCCGCACGGAGTCGGTTACCTGCCCGCCGCGGATGCGACGCGCGACGTGCAGAAGGTGCTCGACCGGGCCGGGCGCGACGGCGGCGGGATCGTGTACCTGCCCGCCGGCTGGTACCGGATCATTACGCATCTGAACGTGCCGGCGAGGGTCGAGCTGCGTGGCGCGTCCGCCGTACCGAACCGGGACGAGGGCGGTTTGAGCGGCGGGACGGTGCTGCAGGCGCTCGAGAAGAACACCGGCACGGCGCTGGTCACGTTGCAGAACCGGGCCGGAGTGCGCGGGCTGCGGGTGTTCTATCCGGAGAACAATCCGGCGGACGGTGTGGTGCCGTATCCGTACGCCATCCGCGGGCACGCCGGCGGGAACTACGTCATCAACGCCGGGTTCCCGAACGCGTGGAACGGGATCGACCTGAGCGGCGACGACGTCGTTGTACGGAAGATCGCCGGCGCGTTCTTCGACCACGCGATCTCGATCGGGGCCGGACGCAACGGCCGGATCGAGGGCGTGCTGTCGAACGGCAACGCGGTGACGCGGGTCGGGTACCAGCAGCCGTACTGGATGAACGAGGGCAACATCTTCGAGCTCGTCATCGACAAGTACATGCGCAAGACCGCGAAGATCGTCACCGTCGACGGCGCACGTGGGTTGACCTTACTGAACGTGTTCGCGTACGGCTTCCACGACGGGCTGGTGGTCAACGACGGGCAGGTCTCCGCGTTCAACCTGGGGACCGACAACCTCGGGAGCGACGGTCACACCGTGCAGGTCGTGAAGGGTGAGGTCGAGGCGACCAACCTGGCCCGGTACAACGGCGCCACGCTGAGCGGTACGGCGACGTTGCACAACGTGATGGTGATCAACGTGGTGCAGCGCAGTGTCAAGGTGCAGCCGAACGGGAACGGTACTGTCGCGATTGCCGGCAACGAGTCCGAGCCCGGAACGTACGAGGTCGGCGCGCAGGTCACCGTGACGGCGACGCCCGGATCGGATAGCGTTTTCCGGGACTGGACCGTGAACGGGACCGTGGTGGCGACAACGCCGTCGTACACCTTCACCGTGGCAACGGACCAGATACTGACCGCCAACTTCACCCTGAAGTAACCGAAGTAGGAGCGAGATGGCTGACACACAACAGCAGGTCGCGATCGTCGGGTGCGGGATCATCGGGCGTACCCACGCCAAGACCGTCGCGGAACGCCCGGACGCGGTCGTCACCGCCCTGGTGGACGGTGACGTCACGGCCCGGGAGGCGCTCCGGGACCAGTTGGTCGAGCTCGGCCGGCCGGAACCGAAGCTGTTCGAGGACCTGACCGCGGCGCTGAGCGGGTCGGACGTCACGCTGGTCGCGATCTGCACCCCGAGCGGTACGCACGCGGCGCTGGCCGAGCAGGCGCTGGACGCGAAGGTGCACGTGGTGATCGAGAAGCCGCTCGACGTCGACCTGATCCGGGCTCGGCGGCTCGGCGCGGCGGCCGCTCGGGCCGCGAACCACGGCGTCGTCGCGTCGGTGATCAGCCAGCACCGGTTCGACGCCGGCAGCGCGGTGGTGAAGCAGGCGATCGACGCCGGCAGGTTCGGGCAGCTGACGTCGGCGGTCGCTTCGGTGGCCTGGTGGCGCAGCGACGAGTACTACGCGTCCGCCGGCTGGCGCGGTACGTGGGCGCAGGACGGTGGCGGCGCGCTGATGAACCAAGGCGTGCACACGGTCGACCTGATGTTGTGGTTCATGGGCCGCCCGGTGACGATCCAGGCGCAAGCGCTGCGGGCCGCGCATCACGCGATCGAGGTCGAGGACACGGTCGTCGCGACCCTCACGTTCGAGAACGGCGCCGTCGGTACGCTGCACGCGACGACGGCGGCGTTCCCGGGCGGCCGCACACGCGTCTCGGTCCACGGCACCCAGGGTGGCGCCGAGGTCGAGGACGACCTGCTCGCCCGCCTGAACCTGGACGGTAAGCAGGAGGACCAGCCGATCGACGTGGGCGATCCCGGCGGTCACACAGCGCAGTACGCCGACATCCTCAAGGCCATCGCCGACGGCACGCCGCCTGCCATCACGGTCCAGGACGCCATCGACGCCCTGGCCACAGTCCGGGCCGTCTACATCGCGTCCACCTTGCAGCGCCCGGTGAAGTTCATCGACGTACTGGAAGGCCGCTACGACGACGTCGATGTCTCCCGAGGCATCGGGCTCCCGCCCAACTGACGGACCGCCAGTCGAAGGACAAGGCCGCAGCTGGCCTCCTCTTTCCGCGAGCTCGGCGCCGCTAGGCGCCGGGCTCGCGGTCGTTCAGGATGCGCTGGTAGAGATTGCAGTCCTGCCACTGGCCGTCGATGTGCAGGTACGTCGGCGCCATGCCGATCTGCTGGAAGCCTGTGCGCTCCAGCACCCGCTGCGACGCGACATTGGCGGTGAGAGTGCTGGCTTCGATGCGGTGGAGTTTCAGCTGCGTGTCGGCGATCTCGGCGACTGCCTCGACGGCGCGGGTCGCCAGGCCGCGGCCGACCGAGTCGACCGAGATCCAGTAGCCGAGGCTCGCACTGCGGAACGGACCGGGGACCAGGTCGCTCAACGTGATCGCACCGACGATCCGGGAACCGGATGCCAGCACCCACGGCACCACCTGGCCGTTCTTGTAGCGCTCGAGCTGGTAGTTCATCCGTTCGACCTGACCGGCCGTCGTGAACCATTTCTCGGTGCGCACCGGCTCCCACGGACGGAGATGCTCGCGGCTCAGAACCTGTTCGTCGGCCAAAGCGGGAGCGTCATCGAGGGTAGCGATCCGGAGTTCGACATCGGGCGTCAGAGGGCGGGGACCAATCACTTGGGCAGCCTACGTGCCTGACTCGACCCCGACACCCGAGGGGTGAACGCGTCGTGGAAGATCGTCGACGCCGCCCCGACCGCGGCCGCGTCGGTCTTCAGCATCGACTCCTCGACCACGACCGGCCGGGTCTCGCGGGCGACCGGATGCGCGTTCACCGCGCGCCCGATCTCGTGCAGGAAGATCTCCGAGATGTCCTTCCCGAACGCCGGCCCACCGAGGACCAGCAGATCGATGTCGAGCAGATCGACGAGCCCGACCGCGCCCTGCCCGATCACTCGAGCCACCTGCCGCACCGCCTGCACGGCGGCCTCGTTGCCAGCGGCCGCCGCGTGACAGACCGCCTTGTACCGCGAGGCTTCGTCGGTCGCGCCCGGATCGGTCTCGACGTACCCGAACTCGGCTGCGATGACGGGCAGCGACGCGGTCGGGTTGCACTCGGGCAGCATCCGCGGCCCGTTCTCCACGTCCCACTCCCCCACGCGCAACGCCGCGACCTGCCCGAACTCACCGGCGTTCGACGTACCGCCGCGGTAGATCGACCCGTTCAGGAACAGCCCGCTCCCCACGCCCGTACCGAGGTACAGGTACGCGAAGTCCCGCGCCCGCGCCGAACGCCCGATCCAGCGTTCGCCGATCGCGGCCGCCGTACCGTCCTTCTCCACGAGCACCGGGTGGTTGAGCCGCTCCTGCAGCAGCTGCCGGATCTTGAGCCCGCGCCAGGCCGGCTGCAACGGCAACGCGAGCAGCGACCCGTCGGCATCGATCGGCCCCGGTACGGCAACGCCGACGCCGAGCATCGACTCCAGGTCCACCTGGCTGATGCTGAGCGCCGCGGTCACAGTCGCCGCGGTCAGATCCACGAGCTTCCCCGCCTCGAGATCCTCCGCCAGGTCGACGGTCTCGCGGCGGACGATCTGACCGTCCAGGTCGACGACCGCGACGGTCAACAGCTCCGGGTCGACGTGGATCCCGACCGCGTGCGCCGCGTTCGAGCGCAGCCGCACCGGCGTCCGCGGTTTGCCGAGCCGCTCGGCCCGCTCCTGCGCCTCCTCCACCAGCAGGCCCTGCTGCAGCAGGATGCGCAGGATCCGGGAGACCGACTGCTGGGTGAGACCGGTACGGCGGGAGATCTCGGTCCGGCTGATGATGCCGGCCAGCCGGATCGTCTCGATGATCACGGCCTCGTTGAACGAGCCCAGGTCGTACTGGTTCGCGCCGGCGCGCCGCACCAGCCCTTCGACCGAATCGCTCATCTCCACCTCCCCATCGTCGTCCCGTACTGGCCGTGATCGTACTGCCGATCTACGGTGCTTCCAGGGCTCCGTCGATCCGCCGTACGCCGGCCGCCCACTCGTCGTGGCCGGACAGCGCCGCCGGATAGCGCGCCGCCGCCTCCTCGTCGAGGTCGATCCCCCAGCCCGGGGCCTCGTTCGGGCGCAGCCAGCCGTCCTCGATCCGCAGCGTGCCGGGGAACACCTCGTGCACGGCGTCGTCGTAGATGTGGCCCTCCTGGATGCCGAAGGCAACGGACGTGACGTCGAGCGCGACGTTCGCCGCGGCACCGATCGGCGACGTGTCGCCAGGACCGTGCCACGCGGTCCGGACACCGCACAGCTCGGCCAGGTCGGCGAGCTTGCGGGCCGGCGTCAGACCGCCGATGTCCGAGACGTGCGACCGGATGAAGTCCACGCCGTGGTCGCGGATCAGCCGGATCGCGTCGTTCATCGACGTGGTCAGCTCGCCGACCGCGAGCGGTACCGGCGACGCGGCCCGGACCTCGGGCAGCCGGTCCCAGTGCTCCGGTGCGAGCACGTCCTCGAGGAAGAACAGGCCGTACGGCTCGAGCGATCGGGCGAGGATGATCGCCTCCTTCGGCGTCAACCGCGAGTGCACGTCGTGCAGCAGTTCGATGTTGTCCGGCAGCGCCTGCCGCGCCTCGGCGAACAACTCCGGCGTCGTGCGCAGGTAGTCGCGTGCGGACCAGCCGTTGTGGTACGGCGCGTTCGGGTAGAGCGTCGCGAGCCGCGGAGCGCCGTACCCACCGCCGCCCGGTGTCGAGACCTGCAGCCGGATGTGCCGCCAGCCCTGCCCGATCAGCTTCTGCGCATGCGTGATCGTGTCCTCGATCGTCGCCCCGCTGGCGTGGATGTACGTGTCCGCGGCGGCGCGGACCTTGCCGCCGAGCAGTTCGTACACCGGCATCCCCGCGCGCTTGCCGGCGATGTCCCACAGCGCCTGGTCGATCCCCGAGATCGCGTTGTTGGTGACCGGGCCGCCGCGCCAGTACCCGGAGTACGACGCGAGTCGCGTCAGGTCACCGATGTCGCCCGGGTAGCGGCCGACGAGCAGCCGGGCAAGGTGCTCGTCGACGAACGTCTGTACCGCCTTCCAGCGCTGCGTGAACGTGGCGCAGCCGAGCCCGTACAGGCCCGGTTCGGTGGTTTCGATCTTCACGACCACCAGTGGGATGCCTTGCGGCGCGGTGACGATCGCCTTGACCGAACGGATCCGGAGGTCGTCACGGACCGGCCACGGCTGGTCGAAGTTCGAGGGCATGTCAGGGCTCCAGGGGAAGGGTCGGAAGGTCGAGTTCGTGCCGGGCCTGGAAGCCCAGCACGGTACGGATGGCGGTCAGGTCGATCGGTACCTCACGGTCCACGAACCGGCGCGCACGCGGCACGTCCGGCGCGAACCGGTCCAGCAGGTCCTCGGTCGCGTACGGCGCGTTGGTGGTGCCGGCCGCGACGAAGAACGTGTGCGCACCGGACAGCGGCGCGGTCAGCGCGAGTTCCACGGCGTACGCCGCGTCCCGGGTGTCGAGGTACGTCCACGCCTCGCGCAGCCCGATGCCCGGGTTCTCCCGCATGTGGTCCGACATCCGCTGCAGGGCCTCGGCCGAGTTCACGTGCGGGAACCGGAACGAGACCACGTCGATCCCCCACCGGCGCCACGCCATCCGTGCGGTGTTCTCGTCGTTCTGCTTGGACAGCGAGTACCAGTCGGCGACGTCGCTCGGCGCCTTCTCGTCCCAGGGGAAGTACGCCGGGCGGATCTCGTGCGGGTTGAACGGGACGCCGGTGGCGTTGATGCTGCTCGCGATCACCGCCCGGTCGATGCCCAGGGCACCGGCCTGCGCGAGCACGTTGAACGTCGACACCACATTGGTTGTGTACACGTCGTACGGCGAACCGGCCGATGGGTGCGGCAGCGCCGCCAGGTGTACGACGTACTCGACACCCTGCAGCGCTCGCGCGACGTCGGTCTCGGACCGGGTGTCGCCGATCAGCACCCGGTCCGCCTTCAGATCGGGGTGTTCGACGTTCGACAACGCGGTCACCTTCGCGCCGAGCTCGTTCAGGTGCTCGACCGTGACCAGCCCGATCCGGCCGGCGGCCCCCGTGACCAGCACCCGCCGGCCGTTCAGTTCACTCACTCTTTGATGCCTCCGGACATTCCTACTCCGCGCAGGAACTGCTTCTGGAACAACAAGAACAGGACCACCGGGATCAGTACCGCCAGGAACAACGCGCTCATCTGCAGTGAGATCTCCGTGGTCTTCTGTACCCTCGGAAGGGCGACCGAGATCGGCTGCAGGCGCGGGTCCGGCAGTACCAGCAACGGCCAGAGGTAATCCTTCCACGAACCGATCACGGTCAGCAGCGCGACGACGCCCACGATCGGCTTCGACAGCGGCAGGATCAGCGCGGTGAACAGCCGCAGGTTGCTCGCCCCGTCGATCCGGGCCGCCTCGATCAGCTCGCGCGGGATTGCGTCGAAGTACCGCTTCATCACCAGCACGTTGAACGCGCCGGCCGCCGACGGCAGCCAGACTGCCCAGAACGTGTTCTGCAGGCTGATCCCGAGCAGCGGCATCTTCAGCACCGTCATGTAGAGCGGTACCAGCGAGATGACCCCGGGCAGGAACAGCGTCGCGAGCACGGCGCCGGTGACGACCGGACCCCACTTCGGGCGCAGGATGCTCAGCACGAAGGCACCCGTCGTACACACGAACAGCGTCGAGAGCATCGACCCGATCGCGATGAACGCGGTGTTGCCGAGGTACGCGCCGATCTGCACGCGGTTCCAGGCGTCCGGGATGTTCTTCAACTGGATCCCCGACGGCCACAGCTGCATCGGCCCGCTGAGGATGTCCTGACTGGTCGAGACGCCGGACTTGAGCAGCCACAGCAGCGGCCCCACACCGGCGATCACGACAGCGACGAAGATCAGCACCTGGATGGCCGGCAGGCCGAAGCGGACCACGCCGCGCTGCCGGTCGGCGGTCGAGATGATTCCGCGTTCATAACTCATGTCGTACTCCAGCGGCGGGTGACGAAGTGGTAGACGGCCGACAGCACGCACAGCACGAGCGCGAGCAGCACGCTGAGCGCGGTGGCGGCGCCGAAGTCACCGTTGATGAACGCGTACCGGTAGATCAGCAGCAGGACGGTCGTGGTCGCGTTGTTCGGACCGCCGCCGGTGAATAGGAACGGTTCGGTGAACACCTGGAACGTCCCGATGAGCTGCAGCAGCATCATGATCAGGATGATTCCGCGGATCTGCGGCAGCGTGACGTGCCAGACCCGGCGCCAGATCCCAGCTCCGTCCAGCTCGGCAGCCTCGTACAACTCCGTGCGTACGCCGGTCAGCGCGGCCAGGTAGATGATCGAGGTCGCGCCGGCGCCGGCCCAGGTGGCCTCCAGAACGATCGCGGGCATCGCCAGCGTCGGCGAGTTCAGCCACGCGAACGGGCCGAGGCCGAACCAGCCGAGGATCGAGTTGAACACGCCCGCGCCGCTCGGGTCGTAGAAGAACGTCCAGAGCAGGATCGCGGCGACCGGCGGTACGACGGCCGGCAGGTACGAGAGCACGTTGTACAGCCACCCGGCCTTGCGCAGTTCGCTGACGAACACGGCCAGGAACAACGGCACCGGGAAACCGAAGACCAGTGCCAGCGCGGCGAAGTACAACGTGTTGAGAGCGGCCTGCGGGAGCTGCGGGTCGGTCAGCACGTAGCTGAAGTTCGACCAGCCGACCCATTCCGGCGCCTGGACCAGGTTGTTCTTCTGGAAGCTCAGGACCAGGCCGCGGACGATCGGGCCCCAGGAGAAGTACAGGAAGATCAGCACCAGCGGCAGGCCGAAGGCGATGCTGCTGAGCCCGCCGGAGCGGTACCAGGTCATGATCGACCTGGCACTGCTCCGGCTCTGCTTGGGCGAGCGTGGCTGGAACATCGGGTTACCGGGCCAGACGCGCGTCGATCTTCGAAGCGGCATCGCTGACCAGCTTGTCGATGTCCACATCCTTCTTCGTCAACACCTGCTGGACCACCGGGTCGAGCAGCGAGTAGACCTCCTGGCCCTTGTTCGGCGGCTCCGGCAGCAGCTTCAGCGACGTGGTCGAGTCGATGTAGCCCTGGAACTGCTTCACCGGGACATTCACGTACGGCTCACGCCACTTGTTGTACTGGTCGTACGTCGCCTGGCTCAGCGGCGAGATGCCGGGACGGCCGACGAAGCCCTTGTCGGCGATCGCGTTCTTCGCGTCCGCCACCGCCGCGGCCTCGTTGGTGTACTTGTCGAACTGGTCGAACTTGATCCACTTCAGCGCCGCGACGATCTCGTTCTTCGTCGCCTTCGGGCTGATCATCTTCAGCGAACCACCGGTCAGCGTGCCGTGCGGCCCGCCGTCCTGCGGCAGCGCGCCCTCACCGAAGTCGGCCGGCTTCATCCCGAACTGCTTGACGCTCATGTCGTACGCGTCCGGCGCTTGCAGCACCATGCCGATCTTGCCGGCCGCGAAGTCCTGGCGGACCTCCTCCTGGTTGTAGAGGAAGCGGCTGCCCATCGAGTTGTCGGTCCAGCGCATGTCCTTCAGCAGCTGCAGCGCCTTCTTGGTCGGCGCGTCGTTGAACGTGGACTTCTTGCCGTCCGGGCTCTCGACCGTGCCGCCCATGCTGTACGTCATCGTGGTCAGCATCCAGCCACCCGTGTTGTTCGTGGTGAGCTGCGCGTACCCGGCCTTGCCGGTCTTCTCCGAGATCTGCTTGGCGTACTGCCGGACCTCGTCCCAGGTCGTCGGCGGCTTGTCCGGGTCCAGGCCGGCCTGCTTGAACAGGTTCCGGTTGTAGGCGAGTCCGACCGAGAACACGTCGGTCGGTACGCCGTAGATCCGGCCGTTGGCGTCCTCGACGATCTTCAGGACGTTCGGGTTCAGGTCCTTGGTCAGGTCGACCAGCTTCAGCTCGTCGGTGATGTCCGGCAGCTGCTTGTTCGGGATCATGTTGGCCGGCTCGGTGAAGCTGATGCTCATCACCGTCGGCAGCGTCCCGCCCGCGACCTGCGCCTGGAAGGTCTGCGCCTGCCAGCTGGTCTCGGTCGACTTCACCGTGATGTTCGGGTACTTCGCCATGAAGTCGCTGACCTTCTGGTTGAAGGCCTTCAGGTCGTTCGGCTTGTCCGGGGTGGGCCGGTCGCCGATCGTGATCGTGACCGGCGCCTTCTCGTCCACGGCCGCGGCACCGCCGCCGGACGACGCCGGGTCCGTCCCCTTCGCACAGCCGGCCGCGAGCATCAGCCCGGCAACCCCCAGGGCGGTTCCGTACCGGCCCCACCTGCGCACTCTGATCATCGGAACTCCTCAGGTTTCCGGATACCGCCGATGTGCTCTGAGCCACACACCGGCCAGGTCCCGAGTAAGTTAAACCAAGCGTGTTACTAACTCAAGACCTTGATCCACCGATCTGCGGTAACGCTTTCGCAACGTCGAACCGGTCGCTCACGCTCCGACGTACCGGACGACGAGAGGAGATCGACATGACCAACCAGGTCGTGCACTTCGAGATCATCGGAACCGATCCGGCCCGGCTGCAGGACTACTACCGCGACCTCTTCGGGTGGAGCTATGACCTCGGCGACACCGTGTCCGAACAGGTGTCCGAGCCGGGGCAGTACGGGTTCGTCGGCGACGCCGGGCTCAACGGCGGCGTCGGTGGCGGTACGTCGCTGCAGCCGAAGGTGCTGTTCTACGTCGGGGTCGACGACGTCGGCACCGCGCTCGCCCGCGCCGACGAACTGGGCGGGACGCGGGTCTTCGGACCGGACGGGGTGCCGGGGAAGCTGGTGGTAGGGCAGTTAACCGACCCCGAGGGGAACCTGGTCGGGCTCGCCGGGCCGCGGTAAACGGGTGGAGGTTGCGGCGGCCGGACGTGAGGATGGGCCCATGGAGCTCCGACCGGCGACCGCGGCCGACTTCCCGTTCCTGATGGAGATGTTGCTCGAGGCGTGCAACTGGGACGGGACGCCTTGGTACGACGAGGCGAAGGTACGGCGGGACGATCACGCCTGGCGGTATCTGGACGGGTGGCCGGCGGCGACGGACTTCGGGGTGGTCGCGGAGGTTGACGGCTCCCCCGCCGGCGCCACCTGGGCGCGGTTGCTGATGTCGGAGCGGCGCGGATACGGGTACGTCGCGGACGACGTACCCGAGTTGACCCTGGGCGTGGCGGCCGGGTTCCGGCGGCGTGGGGTGGGGCGCGGGTTGTTGACGGAGGTGATCGCGCAGGCGCGCGCAGCGTCGTACAGGCGACTGTCGCTCAGCGTGGATCCGGACAACCCGGCGCGGAAGTTGTACGAATCGCTCGGCTTCCGGAAGGTGGGTGTCGTCGGTACGTCGGACACGATGGTGCTGGAGCTCCAGCCGCCGGCGGTTTAGCCGAAGCCGCGGACGCGGAACTGCATCACGCGGTACGGCCAGCCGTCGTTCGTGTTCCACTGGCTGACCGACAGGTGCAGATCCGACAGCGTCGACCCGGGGATGACGTAACCGCCGTACAGCTGAGCCACGTGGTTGTCGTCCTCGGAGCCCCACGCGCCGCCGTAGATGAGGGTCTGCCGGTACGCCGTGTAGAGGTTCGACGTCGGCGTGTCCATGATCATGCCGTCTATCCGGTAGTCGCCGGCGTCGAACCAGGTGAGTACCCATTTGCCGCCGAGCGGCCGGAGGCTCATCTCGCCGAAGCTGCCGTTGAGGATCGGCGTCGCCGGATTGCCCCAGGCCCAGACGCCGTCGCGGTAGCCCCACGGCTCGTAGGCGCCCGGATTCGCGATCTGCTCCTGGCGGACGCGCTTCAGGATGATCGGCTTGTCCCGCTGGAAGCCGGTCGAGTAGACGTACACGTACCCGTCGTTCGCGAGACCCCAGGTGAGCAGCTGGAACATCCCGCCGTCGATGTTCGGGTCGAACTTCGCGCCGGTGTGGTACCAGCTCGCACCGGAGTCGTCGGAACGCCAGATCTCTGTCCAGACAACGTTTCCGAGGCCCTTGTTGACCATCGCGTGCAGGTACATCGAGCCGCCGATCGTGATCACGTCGGACGGCAGCACGGTCGAGAACGTCGGGTTGTCGTGCGGGTAGTCCCAGAGCTGCTGCGCCGCGGCGCCCCCGACGGCACCGGACCACTTCACGCCGGTGCTCAGGTCGGAGGTGGTGGACCACAACGCCACCGGCGAACGCCACCAGCCACCGCCGACCCGCGCGTCCTCGAACGTGTCACCGAACATGAACAACAACCGCCCGTCCGGCGTACGCGCCGGTATCCCAAGATCGGTCGCCGCCATCCGAAACCGGTCGGTCAGTCCTGGCCCGGTCAGGTCGGCGACCTTGTTGGTCAGCACGGCCTGTGTGCTGCCAAATGCCCGGCCCGGTAGAGCCGGCAGCACACCGGCACCGACCGCGGCCTTCAGGAACGTGGATCGCTTCATCATCGCGTGCTGACTCCCAACATCAACGGGGCGGACATGATGGGAAATCGATTTCTCCCTCACCATCCCCCACCACCACGCCGAAAGTCAACCCTCACCCCTCGCCCCTCGCCGCTCCGGGCGGGGTGCCCCGCGTTCGCCGAGTCGTGGAATTCGGTGGGCGACACGCCGCATCCGGCTACCGCGATCCACGACTCGCGGTTACGGGTCTACGTTCCGGTGGCGACCGGGCGGGTCGGGTCGGTCACCCATTCGGACCAGCTGCCGACGTACACCGCCGACCGGATCCCCGCCGACTCCAGCGCCAGCGCCTCGTGCGCAGCAGTCACGCCGGAGCCGCAGTACACGGCAACCTCGGTGTCGTCGGTGACGCCTAGCGCGGTGAATCGCTCGCGGAGCTCGGCGGGGGTGCGGAAGTGCCCGCTCTCGGTGACGTTCGCGCCGGTGGGCGCGTTCACAGCACCCGGGATGTGGCCGGCCACCGGATCCATCGGCTCCACCTCCCCCGCAAACCGCTCCGGAGCCCGCGCATCCAACAAAATCCCCTTGGCAGCCACCGCAGCAGCCCCATCCGCATCCAACACCGGAATATGCCCAGGCGTCGCGGTGACGGTCCCAGAACCATCCGCCGGTACATCGGTTGTCAGTTTTTCGCCGGCGGACTGCCAGGCGGCTAGGCCGCCGTCTAGGACTCGGACGTTGGTGAGGCCGAAGTAGCGGAAGGTCCACCAGGCTCGGGCGGCGGACATGGAGTTGTTGGCGTCGTAGACGACGACCGGGGTGTCGGGCGACGTGATGCCGAGGCGGTGGAAGGTCGCGGTGACGGTGGTTGCGTCGGGCAACGGGTGGCGACCCGGGCCGGGTGGGCCGGCGAGCTCGGTGTCGAGGTCGACGAAGTACGCGCCGGGGATGTGACCGGCGTCGTACGCCGCCTTGCCGGGTGGGCCCGCCAGGTTCCACGTGACGTCGGCGAGTACCACACCGGTACCCAGCGCACGCAGTTCATCGACGGTGATCAACGGGCTCATCCACGTCCTCGCTTCGCTCCGGGCGCGGATGAGACACGGTCCGCGCTGTGTTGTTCGATGAACTCGCTGCGCTCGTTCATGAAGCGGCTCCTCCGAACGGCAGGACCTCGGGTGACAGGGTGGCGCGGGCGCGGGCCTGGGTGAGGCGGCGACGATGGTGCCGGCGGCAGAGGACCTCGTACGCCGGCTCGTGGTCGCGCGTCTCCATGTCGCCCACCACCAGCTGCTCGCCCTCGGTCACCATCTCCCCGCCGATCGTACGGGCGTTGTGGGTCGCACGTTCACCGCACCAGCACAACGCCTCGACCTGCAGCAGTTCCATCCGGTCGGCGAGCTCCACCAACCGCGCCGAACCCGGGAACAACGTGGCCCGGAAGTCCGTCAGGATCCCGAAGCAGAACACGTCGATCTGCAACTCGTCGACCAGCCTCGCGAGCTGCTCGATCTGCAGCGGGCTGTAGAACTGCGCCTCGTCGCAGACCACGTAGTCGACCCGCCCGCCGTGCGTGAGCTCGCCGACCACGTAGTCCCAGAAGTCGAACTCCTCACGCACCTCGACCGCTTCCGCGGACAGCCCGAGCCGGGACGACAGCACGGAGTCGCCGGCCCGGTCGCGGCTGGTGAAGATCCGCCCCACCCGGCCGCGGGCCCTGTGGTTGTGATCCATCTGCAGCGCGAGGGTCGACTTGCCGCAGTCCATCGTGCCGGTGAAGTACAGGAGCTCAGCCACGGGCGATCATCCTGCCAAGTCAACGGCTCGTCGCGCACTCCGGGGTGTGTCGGAGGGGTGGGTTGGTTCCGGAGGCCCGATTCAGTTTGAATGGATCGTGCGCAAACCCCTGCTCCTCGCCCTCGCGGTCTGCCTGCTGGCCGTCTCCGCCACCCTTCCCGTGGCGGCCGTGCCGGAGCGGATCGAGGCCGGGTTGCGGGCGTACTTCGTGATCACCGATCCGGGCCAGACCGGCAAGGTCACCGGTGCCGTCACGCAGAACGGCGGCACGGTGTACGCGACGTACGACGCGATCGGGGTGATCGTCGCGCACTCGACGGCGACCGACTTCGCGGACAAGATGCGCGGCGTCGACGGCGTACGGAAAGCGGGAGCGACGCGGACGTCGGACCTCCCGGCGGACGCGGCCAACCCGGGCATCCCGGCCGCCGTACCGGAGGTGGCGACCGCCCAGCCCGAGGGTGATCGCCCGGACATGACGCAGATCGGGGCCGACCGCGCCTGGGTGAAGAACGTGGGCTCGAAGAACATCACCGTCGGCGTCCTCGACACCGGCGTCGACGACCAGCACCCGGATCTGAAGGCGAACTTCGACGCGACCAGGTCGACGTCCTGCGCGTACGGCAAGGTCGACCCGCGCCCCGGTGCGTGGCGGCCGGTCGGCGAACACGGTACACACGTCGCCGGCACCATCGCCGCCGCGAAGAACGGCGTCGGCATGATCGGCGTCGCGCCCGGCGTAAAGGTCGCCTCGATCCGGATCGCGGAGCCGGGCAGCCAGCTGTTCTTTCCGGAGAACACGGTCTGCGCGTTCATGTACGCCGCCGACAAGGGTGTCTCGGTGACCAACAACAGCTACTACGTCGATCCGTGGCTGTTCAACTGCCCGAGCGACAAGGACCAGGACGCGATCGCGGAGGCGGTACGGCGTGCCGTCGCGTACTCGGACTCCAAGGGCGTCGTGAACGTGGCCGCCGCCGGCAACGAGGACTACGACCTCGCGAACAAGACCGACGACAACACCAGCCCCGACGACTCGACCGTGGCCGACCGTCCAATCACCAACGACTGCATCAGCCTGCCGACCGAGCTGCCGAACGTGGTCGTCGTGGGCTCGGTCGACCCGACCAGCCTGAAGTCCCCGTTCTCCAACTACGGCGAGAACAAGATCAACCTTGCCGCGCCCGGCCAGGCCGTCTATTCGACGGTCCCGGGCGGTGGCTACAAGCTGCTCGACGGTACGTCGATGGCGTCGCCGCACGTCGCCGGTGTCGCCGCGCTGATCCGAAGCGTCGACCCGAAGCTGACGCCGGCCCAGGTCCGCGCCAAGCTCGCGCAGCAGGCCAACGACCTGGCCTGCCCGGCGTCCGGCGCGGGTGAGTGCACCGGGTCCGCCGGCAACAACTCGTTCTACGGCGAAGGTCTGGTGGACGCGGCCGAGGCTGTCGGTGCCGCGGCCGCTCAACCGCAGGGCGCGATCTCGGTCACCCAGCCGTCCGACCAGATCGGTGTCGGCGGTATCCCGGCGATCCCGCTGCTGATGAAAGGTACGGGCGGCACCGGCGACATCAGCTATACCGCGGTCGGCCTGCCGCCGGGGCTGTCGATCGAGAAGACCCGCGGCTGGATCACCGGCGTACTGACACCCGGCGCCGGCCGCTACAAGGTGACCGTCACCGCCCGCGACGGCGAGGCGAAGACTGCGACCACCACGTTCTGGTGGAACGTCTGGAGCTTCTAGTAGCCGGCGTCGACGAGCAGCGGGATCTCCATCTCGTCGGCGGTCAGCGAGCCGTGCAGGCCGATGAGCCCGGCTTCTTGCGGATGCCGACGGCTTGCCACCAACGCGATCGGGCCGAGCGCCGCGACGATGACGTCACCGAGCCGAGGCGAGACCCGGTCCTCGACGGTGGCGCCGAACCACCCGCGGTCGATCGCCTCGGCGCGTGACAAAACCAGCGCCTTGTCGCCCACGCGATGCCGGTACGCAGCCAGTACGTCGGCCTCCGCGCCGGGCACGCAGTACAGATGACGGAACCGGGACTCGCCGCCGATCAGGCTGACGCCGTCGGTCAGCGCCGGCTCGGCGTCGATGTCGACGCGGTGTTCGGGTGCGACGTCGATCATGCCGTGGTCGGCGACGACGAGCAGTACGGCGTCGCGCGGCAGCGCTGATCGCACCTGCTGGGCGAAGGTGTCGGCCGCGGTGAGTTCCTTCTGCCACTGCCACGAGTCGCAGCCCTGCTGGTGGCCGATGTAGTCGAGCTGCGAGTCGTACACGTACACCAGCGACGACCGACCTTCACGGCTCGCGAACCGCGTCGCGTCCAGCCGATCCTCAACGGTATCGGCGCCTCGGTGTGCGGTCCCCCGGAACGCGGCAGCGGTCAATCCAGATTTCTCGAAGCGCCCCTTGCTCACATTGCGGGTCGCGACGCCGGCGGCCGCGATCCGGTCGAACACTGTCCCGTGCGGCTGCCAGCGCCGCGGATCGACCGGCGCATCCCACTGCAGCGCGTTCAGCAATGCGCCGCTCTCCGGGACGATCGACGTGTACCCGACGATCCCGTGCGCGCCGGGCGGGAGGCCGGTCCCGAGGCTGGTCAAACTGACCGCGGTCGTGGAGGGCACGCCCGCGGTCAACGACCGTCCGGCCAACGACGACAGGTACGGCGCGGCGTCGGCGTACCGCTGGAGGAGGTTCCAGCCGAGGCCGTCGAAGAGCAGCACCGCGTACCGCGAGGCGGCGGGCAGGCCGAGGACGTTGGACTCCCCCGGCACCGCCAGCGCACCGGCAACCGAGGGCAGTACGTCGGCGAGTGCGCCACCGCCGTACTGCGGGGCAACCGGCTCGATCACGGCGCTACCGAGTGGTCGCGAACGACAGGGCCTTGGCGAACTCGAGCACCTGCTGGATCCCGGCCGGTCCGTCCGCCGCGGCGCTGATCCGCAGCGAGATGTCGTCGGCGGCGACCGAACCGGTGTAGCCGTGGTCGGCCTCGCAGTTCGGGTCGGCGCAGACGGCCGGCTCCAGGTCGATCCGGTTCACCATCCCCCAGCCGATCGTCAGCACCACCTCACCGCTGCCGGCCACCGCCGGGTCGGCTTTGCCCGAGGCATAGCCGGCCGGATTCGGCACGACCCGGTTGACCACGACCGCGTTCACCCGGTGCAGCGGGATCGCCTCGGTCGAGGTGGACGCGTAGGGCGCGCGGATCAGCTCGTCGGCGGCGTGTTCGTCGGTGTGACCGACGATCAGCCGGGTCGGGGTGAGCGCCAGGATCGTGATGTGCCGCCGGACCTCGTCCCGGTCGAACGTCGGCTCGTGCTGCAGCATGTAGGCCCGGATCGGCTCGCCGGCGATCGCCACCTCGAGCGAATCGGTCACCACGTCGGGGTAGTAGCCGCACCGATCGATCGCGGCGCGCAGGTCCGCCGACGCGTCCGCGAGCTCCGGTGTATTCAGGTCACGCATGCCCACATCCTTGCACGATCGGCGCCCCGAGCGTTCCACCCTTGTGGACAACCCTGATCAGTTGGCACTTGCCTTCCGTAACACCGGCGCGCCCGCGGCGCCCGCCACCGCGACCAGCACCAGTCCCACGATCACCTGCCCGAGCAGCAGAATCAGCCCGGAACTGCCCTGCGTGATCACCTTCCCGCCGCTCAACGCCAGCCCGCACAGGGCACCGAACCCGACCACCGGCAGCCCCACACCGAGGACCGGTACGACGGCAGCGAGCCGAGCGGCGCGCTCGATCACCTGCAGCGGTACGCCGGAACGCCGCAGCGCGCGAGCAGGAGCCGCCTGGTCGAGCGCCGTACCGACCGCACCGGCGGCTGTCGACGCAGCGACGGTCAGGAACACCAGGGAAAGCAGCAGTGCGACGCCGATGCGCATGTCCTGGAAGCTGGAGTTCGCGTCATCGGACGGCATGAACACCGAGATGAACCCGGTGACGAACCCGGACAACACCAGCGCGGCGACCGGTCGGAAGGCTCCCTTCGGGTCGTCCACGAGCCGTCGCCCGGCGAGCAACGTCACGGCACGGTTCGCGTTGCCGGCCATGATCTTGCCGATCACCTGCACGGCGAACGGCCCGATGACCCGGACGGCCAGGGCCGCGAAGCCGACCCCGATCAGCACCGGTACGAATGCTCCGCGCAGACCGTAGTACCCCAGAATCGCCGGACCGATGACCAGAAGTCCCAGCCGGACCGCGTTCACGCCCTTGCGGGTCTGACCGCGTACGACACCCAGCGGGGTGATGCTGACGCGTCCGAGGCCGATGAGCGCGCTGATCACGGACAGGATCGGTACGGCGACCAGTACGACGAGGACTGTCCACCACTGGACGGTGATGTCGCTGATGTACCAACGGCCACCACCCAGCGGGATCTGTGCGATCAGTGGGCTCAGAACGGTGTAGCCGACCAATCCGGCGACTGCACCGGCCAAACCGAGCACGGCCTGTTCCACAGCGCTCAGCCAAAGGACCTGGGTACGTGTGGCACCTGCCAGGCGCAGTGCGGCCAACCTGTGCTCACGGCGCTTGGCTGCGACGCCGGCTGCCTGCCCGACCAGGCTGAGGATCGGGAACAACACCAGCGTGATGCCAAAGGCCACAGCGATCAGCAGGCCGAGCATGCGGCTGTCCCACACCTTGTCGTGCCAGCTGCTCACGTACTGCGGGTGCTGGTCGGCAGAGATCGTCTGGACACCACGAATGACGATGTACTCCTCCGGCGACGACAGGCCCTTGCGGCTGATCAGCCCGGTCGGCTTGTCCGTACCGAACTGCTTGCCGAGGCTGGACCAGTGCTTCGCGACCTCAGGTGAGACAAACACTTCACCCGGCTTCGGGGCATGATCGAGACCAGGCGGGGCCGGCTCACTCGGCTTCAGGACTGCCAGGTCGAGAACGCTCAGGCGGTGACCGTCGACGCTCTGGTCGTCGTTCAGGCTCAGCATGCCGACCGCGGTCGCCGGGCCGGCCTTGTCCGCGCTCCGCCAGCCGATCCGGTCGGACCGGTGGGTCAAGCCGAGCGACCCCGCGATCAAGAACGTCACCAGTAACGCCACGACCGCTGTCGCGCCGAACGCGGCCAGGTTCGCGGGCCGTCCGCCCGGCCCGGGCCGCCGGACGAACCGCAGACCGAGCTCGGTCATCGGGCTCATCGCACGACTCCAACGGACTCACTCACGCGGCCGTCGACGATGTTCAGCGTCCGGTGGCAGCGGGCCGCCACTGCGTTGTCGTGGGTGACCACTACTACTGCGGCGCCGCGGTAGGTGGCGGCGCCGACCAGCAGGTCAATGACCTGTGAGCCCGTGGCAGCATCCAGGGCTCCGGTTGGCTCGTCTGCGAACACCACCTGCGGTTCGCCGACCAGTGCGCGAGCAATGGCGACCCGCTGGGCCTGACCACCCGAGAGCTCACCGGGGCGGCGGCCTACCTCAGCAGCAAGCCCTACCTGCGCCAGCATGTGCCGGGCGCGTCCGATGGCCTCGCGACGGCTGAGGCCGTCGACCATCAGCGGGAGCGCCACGTTCTCGTCCGCGGGCAGCTCTGCGAGCAACTGGTTGTCCTGGAACACGAAGCCGAGCCGGCGGCGACGGAGTACTGTCCGGGCCGCGTCGTTGAGTTGGTCCACGCGTTCACCGCCGAGCCAGACCTCTCCCTGGTCCGGGGTGAGGATGCCTGCGAGGACGTGCAGCAGGGTGGTCTTGCCGTTGCCGCTGGGACCCATGACGGCGAGGGCTTCGCCGGAGCGGACGGCAACGTCGACGCCGGCGAGGCCCACCACGCTGCCGTAGTACTTGACCAACCCGAGACCGCTCAGCACGACCTGGGGCACAACTTGGGGACTCTGGAGGTTCATACCGCAGAGCCTTCCGCGAACCCGTCCCGCGATCGTCGGACCACGGGCCGGTCTTGGCGTCGCCTTCGGCTGCCTTTCGGCGTACCGGCGTACGACTCAGGTCGTAGTCCGGAACGCCGACGGGTACGCGTCGCGGTAGCTCGGGATCGTGCCGGCCGGGGTCTCGACCGACTCGGCGTTGAGCATCGCGTGCACGACGGCGCGGGACAGCGTGCGGGCGCCCGCGGCGTACACGGTCTCCAGTTGGCCGAGCGCTGTCGGGTCGGTGACGCTCAGGCGGGGCTGGTCGGTCGTGGTGGACAGCGCGAAGATGCTGTCGCCGTCGACCAGGGTGTGGATCGGGTCGATCGCCCGCGCGAGCCCGTCGTGGGCGATCATCGCCATCCGCTTGGTCGCGGCCTTGTCCAGCGGTACGTCGGTGGCGACGACCGCGATCACGGTGTTCATCGACGGGCCGGGGATCAGGTTGCGGCCCGGCTCGACCAGCGGCGGCGCATCGGTCGGCGTCCGCAGGTGGGCGAACTCGTCGCCGAGGCCGAGCCGGGCGCCGTACAGGTTGCCGTCGGCGTCGATCGCGGAGCCGGCCGCGTTCACGATCACCAGCGCGCCGACCGTCGTACCGTCGTCCAGCCGGACGCTCGCCGAGCCGACACCGCCCTTCAGCGACCGGGCCCGGGCGCCGGCGCCGGCCCCGTGGTTGCCCAGGGCAACCGGTCCGGCGGAGGCGGCCGCGATCGCGTCGGCGCCCCAGGACGGTTCCGGCCGAGCCTTGAAGTCACCGCCACGGGCCAGGTCGAAGATCACGGCGGTGGGCACGATCGGTACGACGTCGTGGTCCCCCTGGCCGACGCGGACACCCTCGCCACGCTCCTCCAGCCAGCGCATCACGGTGCCTGCGGTGTCGAGGCCGAACGCGCTGCCGCCGGTGAGGACGATCGCGTTCACGCCACCGTTCGAGTTCACCGGCGAGAGCAGATCGGTCTCGCGCGTGCCGGGGGCACCGCCGCGGACGTCGACCGCCGCGACGGCGGTGCCAGGGACGTGGACGACGGTCGTGCCGGTCAGGTACGGCGGGTCAAGCCGCTCGACCTGGCCTACCAGGATTCCGGGGACGTCGGTGATCGCGTTCTGCGGGCCGGGCTGCATTGGATGATCCTAAATCGAGTTGCGGCCGTGTTTAGCGTGAAAGGTATGAACGCCGATCAACTGTGTGGTCTGCTGGCCGAACCGTCGAGGTTGCGGACGTACTCCGCGATCGTCCTCGGCGCCTCCACCCCCGACCAGGTCGCCGGAAGCACCGGGCTGGCGGCACCGGTGGTGGTGAAGGCGCTGCAACGGCTGACCAAGGGCGGGCTGATCGAGGCGAGCCGGGACGGGTTCACGGCGGACGCCGACGTGTTCAAGGAGGCCGTCCGGGCGAGCCGGCCGGAGCGGGTGCCGCTGGATCCGGACCCGGCGCGGGACGGCGTACTGCAGTCGTTCATCCGGGACGGCCGGTTGACGCACTTCCCGACGTACCCGGACAAGTATCGGGTCGTGCTCGAGTACCTGGTCCAGTCGTTCGAGGTCGGCCGCGAGTACCCGGAGTCCGAGGTGAACGAGTTGCTGAACCGCTGGCATCCGGACCACGCGGCACTGCGCCGCGGACTGGTCGACGCACGCCTGCTGCACCGGGAGAACGGTATCTACACGCGGACTAAGTGAGCCGGCGGGCGGGCATGTCCTGACGGGGCTTCTCGTTCGGGGCGATGCGGATCCGGGTGTCCAGTACGGTCGCGCCCTGGGCCGAGACCAGCACCGAGCGGAGGTCGAGGCGGACCACTTCCTCAAGGTCCAGCGTCAGACGCGAGACCCGGTGCAGCAGATCCTCGATCGCGGAGATGTCCACCGGGTCCGACCCGCGGTACCCGTACAGCAGCGGCGCCGCCTTCACCTCGCGCACCATCTCCGCCGCGTCCCGGGTCGTCAACGGCGGCATCCGGTACGAGCGGTCGCCGAGCAGATCCGTCGCCACCCCGGACAGCCCGAACGTCACCACCGGCCCGAACGACACGTCCTCAATCGTCGAGATCACCACCGGTACGCCGGGCGGCGCCATCTTCTGGACGACGAACTGCGCCCGGCCGGGGTCCGACGCCACCCCGAAGGTGCGCGTCATCTCCGCCCAGGCCGCCCGCATGTCGTCCTCGTCGTGGATGTGCCGCCAGATGTCCGCGAGGTCCGGCCGCATCCGCCACTGTTCCGCGGTCGCCTTCAGGATCACCTCGAACCCGAGGTCCGCTGCCCGGGCGACCGCCTCCTCGGCGCTCAGCACCGGGAACGCCGGCAGCACCGAGATCCCGTAGAAGCTCAGCAACCGCTGCCGGTCTGCCTCGTCCAGGTCCGCTCCGGACGGGTGCCGCTGCAGGAACTCGGTGACGTAGTCCTCGGCCCCGGCGGTGTCGATGTCCGGTAGGTCGGGGATCCGGCTGTCCGACCGGCGCCGCCATTCGCCGTACTGGGTGGCCTTCGCGAGCGCGCCGACGGCGTACTGCGGGTTCAGGAACGACGGGATCGAACCGCGCGCGGCTCCCCCGTCCTCGTCCGGGACCCGCAACTCCTCGGGCACACTCCGGGAGGCGAGGAACGTCGACACGACCGGCTTGTCCGAATCGGCGGCGGCCGCGGCGAGTACCTGCGCGATCTCGCCACCGTTCGACTGCACCGGTGGTGTGTAGATCACCACGACCGAGTGCACCTTCTCGTCGGAGAACACCTCGGACAGCGCGAGCCCGAAATCCGACGCGGTCGCGTCCGGGCTCAGATTGCGCGGCTCCCCCGCGACCTCCAGGCCGCAACCGGCCATCGTGTCCAGTGCGAGCAGCGTCAGGGCGTCCGAGTTCGACACGATCGCGACCCGGCGCCCCTTCGGCAGCGGCTGGTGCGCGAGCAGCTGTGCGACGTCGAACAACTCACCGGTGGTGTCCACGCCGATCAGGCCGCTCTGCCGGAACAGCGCATCGATGGTTGCCGGCGGCAACTGACTGCGCCGGATCATCTGCCCGACCGGGACGCCCTGGGTGGCGCGGCCGGACTTCAGCGCGACCACCGGCTTGCGGCCGGCCAGCCGGCGGGCGACCCGGCTGAACTTGCGCGGGTTGCCGAGCGACTCCAGGTACAGCAGCACGACCTCGGTGGCCTCGTCGGAGTACCAGTACTGCATCAGGTCGTTGCCCGAGACATCGGCCCGGTTACCGGCCGAGACGAAACTCGACAGGCCGAGACCACGCCCGACCATGTCGGCCAGGATCGGTACGCCGAGCGCGCCGGACTGGCAGAAGAACGCGACCCGCCCCTTGCTCGGCATCAGCGGCGACAGCGTAGCGTTCAGGGACACACCGGTCGCGGTATTGATCACGCCGAGCGCGTTCGGCCCGATCACGCGCATCCCGTACGAGCGGGCCAGGCCGACCAGATACCGCTGCCGCTTCCGCCCCTCGTCGCCGATCTCCGCGAACCCGCTCGACACCACGACCAGCCCGCGGACACCCTTCGCCGCGCAGTCCAGTACGACGTCCGCGACCATCTCGGCTTTCACCGCGACCACCGCGAGATCGACCGTGCCCTCGACCTCCCGGATCGTCGGGTACGCCGGTACGCCCTCGATCTCGTCGGAGTTCGTGTCGGTGTTGACGGCGTACAACCGGCCCGGGAAGCCGCCGTCGCGCAGGTTCCGGAGCAGGGCGTTGCCGATCGTCCCCTCGCGTCGGCTCGCGCCGATCACCGCCACACTTCCGGGTGTCAGCAGCCGCGCGATCGACAGCGCTTCGGAGCGCTGCTCACGCGCCTGCATCACCCCGAACGACGTGTCGGTCGGCGCGATGTCGAACTCGACCATGATCACGCCGTCCTCGAACTCCCGGGCGACCTTGTAGCCGGCCTCGGTGAAGACCGTGATCATCTTCCGGTTGTCCGGCAGCACCTCGGCGACGAACCGGTGGATGCCGTTCTCCCGTGCGGCCTGCGCCAGGTGCTCGAGCAGCAACTGCCCGAGCCCGCGGCCCTGGTGCGCGTCCTCGATCAGGAACGCCACCTCCGCCGTACTGCGGCCGGTGCCCTCGTAGCGCCCGACGCCGATCATCTCGTCACCGACCGTGACGATCAGCGCGAGCCGCTGGTGGTAGTCGACCTGGGTGAAACGCGCCACGTCCCGGTCGGACAATTCGGGGTACGGGGCGAAGAAGCGGTAGTACTTGGATTGTTCGGACACGCGGGCGTAGAACGCCACCAGCAGGTGGTCGTCGGCCGGGGTGATCGGCCGCAGGTGCGCGGTCGCACCGTCCCGCAGGACGACATCGGCCTCGTACTCCGCCGGATAGCCGTCCGGGAGCTCGTGGTCATACTGGTCCGGCACCTAGACAGCGTACTCAACCAGCCACTGCGGAGGACGGGAATTTGGTCGAGCGGATCGCGCCGGTCCTGGTGTTCCTGATCGCAGTGACCGTGATCGCGGAGCTGGCCGATCAGGCCAAGGTGTTCGACGTCGCAGCCCGGGAGGCGGCGCACCTGGCCCGCGGCCGGGTCTGGCGGCTGTGGCTGCTCGTCGTCGCGCTCGCCACCGGTCTCACGATCGTCCTGTCCCTGGACACGTGTGCCGTGCTGTTGACGCCTGTGGTCCTGTCGATGGCACGTCAGCTGGAGATCCCGCCGAAGCTCTTCGCGTTCACCACGGTCTGGCTGGCCGGCACGGCGTCCCTCCTGCTCCCCGTGTCCAACCTCACGAACCTGCTCGCGCTGCATCCGTTCCGTGAACTCGGTGTGAGCTACCTGTCCGTCAGCTGGCGCCCTGCGATCGCTGCAATCGTCATCACGGTGGCCGTGCTCGCCCTGCTGTTCCACCGTGACCTGCCACGGCGGTACGTCGTACCGCCGACGCCCGGTGTCGACGACAAGGTCCTGTTCTGGGGCGCGACCGCGGTGTGCCTGCTGCTGGGTCCGGCGTTCGTCTCCGGCGTACAGGTGGCGTGGCCGGCGAGCATCGGTGCGCTCGTGCTCGTCGTGTTGTTCGCCGTACGGCGTCGCAGCGCGCTGCGTTGGTCGCTGATTCCGCTGAAGCTCGTCGTGACGGTGGTTGTGCTGTTCACCGTCGTGGGCTTCCTGAGCTCGCACGGGCTCGAGGACATCCTCCGACGCGTCGCGGGGACCACGTCTGAGTTGCGGCTGAGTGCGACCGCCGCGGTCGGCGCGAACCTCTTCGACAACCTCCCGGCGTACCTGGCGATGGAGCCGGTCGCCTCCAACAGCCCGCACCGCATGCTCGCGCTGCTGATCGGCGTGAACTGCGGCTGCCTGCTGACGCTGTGGGGCTCGCTCGCCACCCTGCTCTGGCGGGCCAGGTGCGACGCCGCCCGAGTGGACATCTCCTGGTGGTCGTTCCTGTGGCGCGGACTGATCCTCACGCCACTCGTGGTGACCGGAGCCGTTCTCGCCCTGAATGGGTAATGTGCGCTGCATGGAGCAGAGCACCTCGGAGGTCACCCGGCAGTTTCGGGCGGCGCGGGACTTTCTCGTGGCGCACCGGGACGACTACGAGACGGCGTACCGGGACTTCAGTTGGCCGCGGTTCGAGCGGTTCAACTGGGCGCGGGACTGGTTCGACGCGCTCGCGGTGGAGCAGCCCGAGGTGCCCGCGCTGACCATCGTCGAGGAGGACGGCGAGGTCACCACGCGGACGTACGCCGAGATGGCCGAGCGCTCCCGTCAGGTCGCGGGCTGGCTGACCGCCGCGGGCCTGAAGCCGGGCGACCGCGTGCTGATCGTCCTCGGCAACCAGGTCGAGCTGTGGGAGACCATGCTCGGCTGCATCCGCGCCGGCGCGGTGATGATCCCCGCGACCACCCTGCTCACCGAAGCCGACCTAGCCGACCGGATCTCGCGCGGCCACGTGCGCGCCGTCGTCACCAGCGGCGCCGACGCCGGCAGGTACGCCGGCATCGCGGACCACTGCATCCGCGTCGCGGTCGGCGAACCCGCCGAGGGCTGGCTGGCCTACGCCGACTCGCACATCTACGAGGGCCCGGTCCCTGAGGTCGACACCGCGGCCGACGACTCGCTGCTGCTCTATTTCACCTCCGGGACGACGAGCCAGCCGAAGCTGGTCGAGCACACGCACGTCAGCTACCCGGTCGGGCACCTCTCGACGATGTACTGGATCGGTCTGCAGCCCGGTGACGTACACCTCAACGTCTCCTCCCCCGGCTGGGCCAAGCACTCGTGGAGCAACGTGTTCGCCCCGTGGAACGCCGGCGCGACCGTGTTCCTCTACAACTACACGCGCTTCGACGCCGCGAAGATGCTCGACGTACTGGCGACGTACGGCGTGACCACGTTCTGCGCACCGCCGACGGTCTGGCGGATGCTGATCCAGGCCGACCTGTCCGCGGTCCAAGTGCGGATCCGCGAGTGCATCTCGGCCGGCGAACCGCTCAACCCTGAGGTCATCGACCAGGTCCGGCACGCGTGGGACATCACGATCCGCGACGGCTACGGGCAGACCGAGACCACCGCGCAGATCGGGAACCCGCCCGGTCAGCCGGTCAAGCTCGGCTCGATGGGCCGGCCGCTGCCGGGGTACAGCATCGCGCTGATCGACCCGGCCACCGACGAGATCGGTGACGACGGCGAAATCTGCATCGAGCTCGCGCCGGCGCCGGTCCCGCTGATGCGCGGGTACCGCGACGCCGACGAGCTGACCGCCGAGGTGATGCGGAAGGGGTACTACCACACCGGCGACGTGGCCAGCCGCGACGAGGACGGCTACATCACGTACGTCGGGCGCTCGGACGACGTGTTCAAGGCCAGCGACTACCGGATCTCGCCGTTCGAGCTGGAGTCCGTGCTGATCGAACACCCGGCCGTGGCGGAAGCGGCGGTCGTACCGTCGCCCGATCCGGTGCGGCTCGCCGTACCGAAGGCGTACGTCGTACTGGCCGCCGGGCACGAGCCGTCGCGGGAGCTCGCCGGCGAGATCCTGGCGTTCTGCCGCGAGCACCTGGCGCCGTACAAACGGATCCGGCGGCTCGAGTTCGCCGAGCTGCCGAAGACGATCTCGGGGAAGATCCGCCGCGTCGAGCTGCGCGCCGACGAGGCGGCCAAGGTCGAGAGCGGGAATGCCGGGCAGACCTACGACGAAGCCGATTTCAAGTAGGTGTCGTTCCACACCGGACTGGGCTGGGCCGCGCTCGTCGTCCTGCCCTTACTGATCGCGATCGCCGTCAGCGCGTCCCGGTACGCCGGCCTCCGTCATGACAAGGGCATCGTCACGGCCGCGCTGCGGGCCGTCGTCCAGCTGGCTGTGGTCGGCGCCGTGGTCGGCGTCGCCCTGCAGCACACGATCGGCGCGCTGGCGTTCGTGCTGCTGATGTTCGTGGTCGCGACCGTGACGAGTACGCGGCGGCTCGGGCAGACGGCGATGATCCCGGGGCAGTGGATGTACTGCGCGGCGGCGATCGGCTCGGGCGCGTTCGCCGTACTGCTGCTGCTGATCGTGCCGGGTGTGGTGCCGCGCAACCCGGCGAGCATCCTGCCGATGGGCGGGATCATCGTCGGCGGTGCGATGACCGCGACCACGCTCGCCGGGCGGCGGGTTCTCAGCGAGTACCGGAACCGGTACGGCGAGTTCGAGGCCGGGCTGTCGATCGGGCTGATGCAGCCGGACGCTTTCAAGCTCGTCGTCGGACCGGTCGCCGGTGACGCGCTGTTGCCGGCCCTCGACCAGACCCGGACGGTCGGCCTCGTCACACTGCCCGGAGCCTTCGTCGGTATGGTCCTCGGCGGCGCCTCACCGGTCCAGGCCGCCGCGCTGCAACTCGTCGTACTGATCGGCCTGGTCGCGGCCGAGGCGATCGCGATCCTGGTCGTCACGGAGTTGCTGTCCCGCGCTCCACTTCCGGACGGGCGTACGGTGTCTCCATGAGTGACGACAAGGGCATCTTCAGCCGCATTGACGAACTGGTGGCCGAGGAGCACGAGCTGCGGACCAAGCACGCGGCCGGGCAGATCGCTGACGCCGACGAGCACACCCGCCTCCGGGCTCTCGAGGTCGAGTTGGACCAGTGCTGGGACCTGCTGCGGCAGCGCCGCGCCAAGCGGGAGTTCGGCGAGAACCCGGACGACGCGCAGGCGCGCTCCTCCGACACCGTCGAGGGCTACCTCAACTGAAACCGCGTAGTTTCGGCAGGGTGCTCCGGACCAGGACCGAACTGGTCCGGAGTCATCCTGTTGTCGGTCGGGTGCCCTTCAGGAGGCCGGGCCGAGACGGCCCCACTCGATCGCCGGGCACCGGTCCATCACCATCGTGAGTCCCGCCGCCGTCGTCCGCGCGTAGGCGTCCTGATCGACGACGTCGAGCTGGAACCACACCGCCTTCGCGTTGATCCCGACCGCCTGGTCCGCGATGTCGCCGGCCAGCTCGGACCGTACGAACACGTCGACGCAGTCCACCGGGAACGGGATGTCCGCGAGCGTCGCGTACCCCTGCTCGCCGTGCACGGTCTCCGCTGACGGGTGCACGGGCACGATCCGCTTCCCGTGCCCCTGCAGGAACCGTGCAACGCCGTACGCCGCCCGGCTCGTGTCGTTCGACAGGCCGACCACGGCCCAGGTCTCGCACTCGGCCAGGATCTTCCGGATCGCCTCGTCCATTTTCCTAACCTCTCAGGTATGTCAGTACGGCGGACACGCGCCGGTCGAGCCCGTCGTCCAGTTGCAGCTTCGCGAAGATGTTGCCGACGTGTTTGCGGACGGCGGCCTCGCTGACCACGAGCTGCTCCGCGATCGCGCCGTTCACCCGGCCCTCCGCCATCAGCGCGAGGACCTCGAGCTCGCGCGGGGTCAGCGCCGACAACGGGCCGTCGTTGCGCCGCCGGGCCAAGAGTTGCCGGACCACCTCGGGGTCGACGACAGTACCGCCGCCGGCGACCCGGTCGAGCGACTCGAGGAACTCGGCGACGTGGCCGACCCGGTCCTTCAGCAGGTACCCGATTCCGCCGGTCGTTGTCTCGAGCAACGTCGACAGGTACGCGTCGGCGACGTACTGCGACAGCACCAGGATCCCCATCGTCGGCCGCTCGGCCCGGATCGCGGCCGCCGCGCGCAGTCCCTCGTCGCTGTGCCCGGGTGGCATCCGTACGTCGGTGATCACCACGTCCGGCGGATCCTTGCGGACGACCGCGAGCAGCGTGTCCGCGTCGCCGACCTGGTCGCGGACCTCGTGCCCGGCGCGATCGAGAATGCTGGCCAGGCCTTCTCGCAACAGCAACGAATCTTCGGCCAGCACGATGCTCAGTCGCCGAGTCGGCACGGGCACTCCATCCTCAATCGCGTCGGTCCACCGGGTGGGCTGTCGACGTCGAGTGTGCCGCCCAACGCGTCCAGCCTGGTCACCAGGCCGGTCAGCCCGGTCCCCGCACCGAGTCTCGCACCGCCGCCGCCGTCGTCCTGCACCGTGACCACGAGCCGATCCCGGTCTACCCAGCCCGAGACCTCGCACTTGGACGCCCGCGCGTGCTTGGCGACGTTCGCGAGCGCCTCGCTGACCACGAAGTACGCCGCCGCCTCGATCGGTCCTGGCAAGCGGTACGGAATGGTGATGTTGAGCGTCACCGGGAGCGGCATCCGGTCCGCCACCTCGCGGATCGCGGCCTCGAGTCCGTGGTCGACCAGTACACGCGGGTGGATTCCGCGTACGGCAGCCCGCAGATCGGCCAACGCCGCCTCCGCCTCGGTATGCGCCTTCACGACCAGCCGGCGGCCCTCCCCCTCGGGCAGATCCAGCTCGGCCAGCCCGAGCGTCATCGTCAACCCGACCAACCGCTGCTGTACGCCGTCGTGCAGGTGCCGCTCGATCCGCGCCCGCTCCGTCTCGAACGCATCGACCAGATCGAGCCGCGAACGTCGTAGCTCGGCCAGGTTGCGCTGCAATTCCTCCTGCCGCGGACCGAGCATCGCCTTCGCCAGCGACGCCTCGGCACCGGCGATCACGCCGAGCAGGTACGAGCTGACCGCGTAGAACGGCGGCCCGAACGCGACGAGGAACAACAGCCCTTCACCGAACGAGTCCAGCTTCCAGTTCCACATCATCACCGTGTCGTCGCCCGCGATGAACGGCGTCGCGAGCGTGATCCCGAGGACCATCGCGCTGATACCGCCGAACAACGCGCTCAACGGCCAGATGAAGGTCCCGAGCACGAAGCTGTACCCCAGCGCCCGCATCGACGCCTGCTCCCGCCGCCGGAACGCCAACCTCTGTCTGACCGGAAGCCCGATCGGCAAGGCGGCGTGCGGACTCGGGATCCCGTCGACGAGCATCAGCCCCGCCCGGCGGCGTTCGACGTACCCGATCGCGGCACCGAGGAGCGGAAACGCGGTGAGCAGCAGAATCCCGATCAGAATCGGACTGAGCAACGCACTGACCCCGGCAAGCCCCACCAGCACACCGATCGCCAGCACCCCCATGGGCACCGACGACAACAAATACGCATAAACCCGCCACGGCCACGACGAAACCAGGTACCGCGGCGAAGCCAGCGCTCCCCAAACCGTCGTGACTCCCTCCACCATCCCCACCCTAAGCGCCCATCCGACCCTCCCGCGGTAGCGCCCGCGCTACTCCATACGACGCCGCTCCGCCCCCTCAACAGCTCCGACCCCAAAGGACACCGCTTCGCGGCGGCAGTCTTCCGGCCGCCTTCGGCGGCGCGCGAACCGCTCCATCGTGAACCGTTCCGGCGAAGCCCAATCCCACGCCAGCCCAGGCACAAAGGACACCGCTTCGCGGCGGCAGCCTTCTGGCCGCCTTCGGCGGCGCGCGAACCGCTCCATCGTGGACCGTTCCGGCGAAGCCAAACCCCCCGCGCCAGCTCAGGCACAAAGGACACCGCTTCGCGGTGACAGTCTTGTGGCCACCTGCGGCGGCGCGCGATCCGTTCTACGGGAACCGCTCCGGCGAAGCCCCACGCCTCGCCAGCTCAGGCACAAAGGACACCGCTTCGCGGCGACCGTTCTTCCGGCGCCTTCCGCGCGCCGCAAACCGCTCCCCCTTGCACCGCTCCGGCGATGTCGCCCATGGCGAACTACTTGATGTTCGACGAGGTCCGCTCGCCGGTGAGCTGGGCCGCGGCGTCGACCTTGGCGACAGCCGGATTCCTGACAGCGACCACTTGCCTCCTCCATCGGCGCACACCGATGTACCGCCTCCGGTGGCGCGGACCATCAGCACCCACGGCTGACCCGCCGTGACCATCGCTACGCCTGCACTCGCAGCAACACGCAGCAGTAGCCCCCGCCGCGGGGTCGGTTCCCTTCGCCGGAGCACGTTTGCGGTAGAGGGTTTACCCGCCGCTGGAGGCGGCCAGAAGACAGCCCGCGGCGAAGCGGCGTCCCTTGCGACATCGGCCGGTCAGCACAGGTGCTTCGCCGGAGGCAGTCCCCGATGGGTCGTTTCGCGCGCCGCCGGAGGCGGCCAGAAAGACAGCCGCCGCGAAGCGGTGTCCTTTCGGCGAAGCTGCCAGGACCGGCACCAGTTCGTTGGTAGCGCGGGCGCTACTGACGGTTTCGCTTGGGGGCCAGGGTTTGGGGCCGGGTTTGGCGGTTGGGTTGGGAGTATGACCGCTACTGCGCCGATGTACTCCTCCGTCGTACCTGTTGAACCGCCGGCTCTGGTGTTGGACGGGATCACCAAGACCTATCGCTCCAAGGCTGGGGCGGTTGATGCGTTGCGTGGGGTTACGTACCACTTCGCGCGCGGGTCCTTCACCGCGGTGATGGGGCCGTCCGGGTCTGGCAAGTCGACGTTGCTGCAGTGTGCGGCGGGGCTTGATCAGCCGACGGCCGGAAGCGTCGTGCTCAATGGGGTCACGTTGGGGACGTTGAACGAGGTTGAGCTCACGAAGCTCCGGCGGGGCGAGATGGGATTTGTGTTCCAGGCGTACAACTTGCTGCCGTCGTTGACCGTGTACGACAACGTCGCGCTCCCCCTGCGCCTGACGGGACGGCGGCCGGGGCGCGGCGACGTACTGCGGGTGCTGGAGCAGGTCGGGCTGGACGGGAAGGCGAAGCGACGGCCGGCGGAGTTGTCGGGTGGGCAGCAGCAGCGGGTTGCCATCGCGCGGGCGTTGATCACCCGGCCGTCGGTGTTCTTCGCGGACGAGCCGACCGGGGCGCTGGACAGCGGTACCAGTCGGCAGATCCTCGGGCTGTTGCGCGAGGCAACCGATCGCGCCAGGCAGACCGTGGTGATGGTCACCCACGACCCGGTCGCGGCGGCGTATGCCGAGCGCGTCTTGTTCCTCTCCGACGGTCTACTCGCCGGCCACCTCGACCGCGCCACCCCAGCCCAGATCGCCGCAGCGATGAGCGAGTTGGAACGCTGATGTCTCGCCACAGAAGGCAGATCGTCCCGCCACACGGGTCCTTGTACCTTGCCCCAGTGAGTGGGGGTGGGCGGTGATGTTTTATCTGAGTCGGCAGACGGTTGGGCGGCATCGGGCGTTGTATGCGGGGGCCTTTGTTGCGTTGGCGGTCGGGGTGTTCATGTTGGGGTTGGCGGCGACCGCGACGGCGGCGACGATCGCGTACCACCTGCCGGCGTCGGCGACGATCGCGGTGACCACGCTCGGGGGCGCGGACACCTCGGCGCAGCACGTACGGGTTGCGTTGGCCGGTGCGGATGTCTCCGGGTTGCAGACCGTGTTGAGCATGGTTGGGGTGATCTGTGGGTTCATCACGATCTTTGTGATCGCCAGTACGTTCGCCTTCGCGGTTGCGTCGCGGCGGCGGGAACTCGGGTTGTTGCGGCTGATCGGGGCGACGCCGCGGCAGGTTCGGCGGATGATTCTCGGTGAGGCTTTGGTCGTGGCGTTGGCTGCGTCGATCACCGGAGCGGTTGCTGCGCAGCTCGCTACTCCGCTGTTGCTGCGTAAGGCGTCGTACACGGACCTTGCGCCGGTGAAGCTCGAGCCGGCGTCGCCGTGGGTACCGCTGGCGATCGCGGTTGGCGCGGGGATGCTGGTCGCGATGCTCGGTGCTCGGTCGGCGGCTCGGCGGGCGGGGAAGGTCGCGCCGGTCGACGCGCTGCGGGAGGCCGAGCTGGAGCCGCCGCGGATCGGGGCGGTACGGATCGTGTTCGGGCTGCTGTTCCTGGGTGGGGCGTTGACGATGCTGGCGCTGATCCGTCCCTCGTCGGGTGACGGCGCGGTACCGCTCGCGATGTTCACGCCGATGGTGATTGTGATCGCGCTGACGTTGCTGGCGCCTCTCGTCGTACCGGTGATCACCAGGCTGTGGGCGGCGCCGGTGGTCGCGTGGACGCACATCTCGGGGCGGTTGGCTCGGAGCAATGTGGTCGCATCCCCGCGTCGTAGTGCGTCCCTCGCGGCGCCGATTCTGGCGATCTCGGCAATTGCCGGGTCGATGGTGCTGAGCCTGAGCTTTGCGGCGGACAGTTCGGCGGCCGCGATCCGGGATGCCGTACGTGCGCCGATTGTCGTCACCGGACCGGTACCCGCTGAGAGCCCAGGACTGAAGGCGGTAGACGCAGGATTACCTACCCAGCTGGTGCGGGTGGCGGAGGATTACGCGGAGCTGGAGGATGCCGAGGGGATCGATCCAAAGGTCGCCGTCGAGACGCGGGATCTCAGCACGATCGCCGGAGACCTCAGCAACCTCAACGGAAACACTGTTGCTATCAGCAAGGAAATGGCCGGGATGGAGCACTACCGGGTGGGTGACGAGATTCCGGTGGTGTTCGTGGACCGCGTACCGGCCAAGTTGCGGGTGGTGGCGATTCTGAAGGACGCGTTCGGGGTCAACCCGTCGTTCCTGATCCCGCTCGACGTCGCCCGCCGGCACGCGCCGGATGCCAAGGTCGAGCGCAGTTTCGTTCTCCCGGCGGACGGCGTCAGCCCGGAGGACCTCGTGAAGCGCTTGCCGAACGCCCAGCTTGCCACAGACTGGGAAGCCGACCAGGCCAAGGGTCTCCGCAAGGGCAACCAGCTCGGGCTGGTGATGCTGCTCGGTCCGGCCGCGCTCTACAGTGCGATCGCGATCGTGAACACTCTGCTGATGAGCAGCCTGCAGCGCCGCCACGAGTTCGTCACCTCGCGGCTACTCGGCGCGACCGGCGCACAGCTGAGCCGGATGGTGTTGTGGGAGTCTTCCCTGGTCGGCGCAGTAGCTCTCAGTCTCGGTACGGCGACCACGATCACCGTCGGTGTCCTCCTCAGGCACGCGATGACGTCCGGGCTGACCGACGTACCGATGACGGTCCCGTGGGGCATCCTGCTGGGTATCGGCGGAATCTGTCTGACGCTGGCGGTAGGGTCCGCTCTGGCCCCGACTGCGTACCTTCTGCGGGTCGCGGGCCGGGAAATCGCGGGTCACCAGGGAGAATAGGTACGGCGCCAACCGTCGCGGCGCCGGTACCACTTGATCGAGGAGTTCGTAGAACCGTATGGCACGCCGTAGCAGCACCGCCGAACCCGAGGACTTCGAGGAGCACATCCTCGACGTCGACGTCTCCGACGAGATGCGCACCAGCTACCTGGAGTACGCCTACTCGGTGATCTACTCCCGGGCACTGCCGGACGCCCGGGACGGGCTGAAACCGGTCCAGCGGCGGATCCTGTTCTCAATGGCGGAGAACAACATCCGCCCCGACCGCGGCCACGTGAAGTCTGCCCGCGTCGTCGGTGAAGTCATGGGTAAGTACCACCCCCACGGCGACGGGGCGATCTACGACGCCCTGGTCCGCACCGCCCAACCCTGGTCAATGCGCGTCCCCCTCATCGACGGCCACGGTAATTTTGGAAGTCTGGACGATGGTCCGGCGGCGATGCGCTACACGGAATGCCGGATGGCGCCGTCGGCTGTGGCTATGACGAGCGGGCTGGACGAGGACGTTGTTGATTTTCGGCCTAACTACGACGGGCAGGAGGAAGAGCCGTCGGTGTTGCCGGCTGCGTTTCCGAATCTGCTGGTCAACGGGGCTGCCGGGATCGCGGTCGGGATGGCGACCAACATGGCTCCGCACAACCTGGTCGAGGTGATCCAGGCGCTGCGGCACCTGATCAAGACGCCGGGTGCCGACCTGGACGACCTGATGCGGTTCGTGCCCGGACCGGACCTGCCGACCGGCGGCAAGATCGTCGGGCTGGAAGGCATCAAGGACGCGTATGCGACCGGCCGCGGCAGCTTCAAGATGCGGGCCACGGCCCGGATCGAGAACGTCACGCCGCGCCGCAAGGGCATCGTGGTCACCGAGCTGCCGTACTCGGTCGGCCCGGAGAAGGTGATCGAGAAGATCAAGACCCTGGTGCAGAGCAAGAAGCTCCAGGGCATCGCCGACGTCAAGGACCTGACCGACCGCACGCACGGCACCCAGCTCGTCATCGAGGTCAAGAACGGCTTCGTCCCCGAGGCCCTCCTGGAGCAGCTGTACAAGCTCACCCCGCTCGAGGACGCCTTCCACGTCAACAACGTCTGCCTCGTCGAGGGCCAGCCGCGCACGCTCGGCCTGAAGGAACTCCTCGAGGTCTACCTCGACCACCGGTACGACGTCACTCGCCGGCGCAGCGAGTTCCGCCGGAAGAAGGCGCAGGACCGGCTGCACATCGTCGACGGCCTGCTGATCGCGATCCTGGACATCGACGAGGTCATCCAGGTGATCCGCAGCAGCGACGACTCGGCTGCGGCCCGGTCCCGGCTGATCGAGATCTACGAGCTGTCCGAGATCCAGGCGAACTACATCCTCGACATGCCGCTGCGCCGGCTGACCAAGTTCTCCAAGCTCGAACTGGAGACCGAGAAGGGCGAGCTCGAGCGTGACATCGAGGCGCTGACCGCGATCATCGAGGACCCGAAGCTGCTCCGCAAGATGGTCTCCGACGAGCTCGCCGAGGTCGCCAAGACGTACGGGACGCCGCGCCGGACCGTGCTGCTGGAGTCGTCCGGCGCGACCAAGACGGCCGCCGTACCGCTCGAGGTCAGCGACGACCCGTGCTGGATCCTGATGAGCTCCACCGGGCTGCTCGCCCGGACCAACGGCGTCGAGCCGTTCGGTCCGACCGAGTCGCGGGCCAAGCACGACGCGATCGTGTCCGCGATCAAGAGCACCGCCCGCGGGCAGTACGGCCTGATCACGAGCGCGGGACGGCTGATCCGGCTCGAGTCGCTCGACCTGCCCGCCGTACCGACCACCGCGAACGCGCCGAACCTGCAGGGTGGCGCGCCGATCGCCGAGTTCGTGTCGCTGGAGCCGGGCGAGAAGGCACTCGCGCTGACCACGATGGACCCGGAGTCGGTCGGCGTCGCGTTGGGTACGGCGGGTGGCGTGGTGAAGCGCGTCGTACCTGACCACCTGAGCAACCGCGACTCGTGGGAGATCATCGCGCTGAAGGACGGCGACGAGGTGATCGGCGCGATCGAGCTGACCACGGGCGACGAGGAGCTCTGCTTCATCACGTCCGACGCGCAGCTCCTGCACTTCCCCGCGTCCGCCGTCCGGCCGCAGGGACGCACCGCGGGCGGCATGGCCGGCGTACGGCTGGCCGCCAAGGCGAAGGTCGTGTTCTTCGGGGCCGTGGACACCAACCGCGAGGCGCAGGTCGTCACGATCGCCGGCTCCTCGTCGGCACTGCCCGGGACCGAGGTCGGCGCCGTGAAGGTCACGCCGTTCAGCGAGTACCCGGGCAAGGGCCGCGGGACCGGTGGCGTGCGGTGTCAGCGACTGCTCAAGGGCGAGGACGGCCTGCTCCTCGGGTACGTCGGAGCCGCGCCGGTGAAGGCCAGCGCGAGCAGCGGCGCGCCGGTCGAGCTGCCGCCCGTCGACCCGCGGCGCGACGGTTCCGGCGTACCGGTGGCGCAGCCGATCGCTGCGTGCGCTTCCGATCTGGCAGGCTGAACCTGTGAAGAGAGTGCTCGCGCTCTGCGCGGTCGTGGCCCTTGCGCTCACGGGCTGCAACAGCAAGAAGGACACCGGCGGCAACCAGCCGAACGGTGACGCCGTCGCGTTGCTGACCGGCGCCAAGAAGGCGATCGACGAGGCGGCCAGCGTGCACATCGTGCTCACCGGCCGCGATCTGCCGGACAACGGGCAGACGCTGGTCAGCGGTGACGGTGTCGCGACGCACGCACCCGCCTTCAAGGGCAAGCTGACCGTGCGTTCGGCCGGGGCGCCGATCGACGCGCAGGTCGTGTCGGTCGGCAGCAAGGTGTACGCGAAGCTCTCGTTCTCACCCGCCTACATCGAGCTGCCGCCGTCGCAGCTCGCCGGGCTGGGCGCGCCCGACCCGGCCGTCCTGCTCGACCCGGCGAAGGGCCTGAGCTCGGTACTGCCGACGCTGAAGGACCCCAAGGTGAAGGGCGACACCCGCGAAGGCGCCAAGGTGCTGACCGAGGTCACCGGTTCGGTCCAGGGCAAGAGCCTGCAAGGCATCTTCCCGAAGGCGTCCGCCGATCAGGACTTCCCGAGCACGTTCAAGATCGACAAGTCCACCAAGCAACTGGTGGCGGCCACCATCACCGGGCCGTTCTACTCCGGCGCCACCAGCAGCTACGACGTCACCCTCGACAAGTACGGCGAGAAGGTCGAGATCACCGCGCCGTGAGCTCGGCGCGGACCCGCCTGACGCTCGCGTCGATCGCGGTCGCCTTCGCGGCGGCGGACACCTATGTCGTCGTGCTGGCGTTGCCGGACATGATGTCCGGGGTCGGGCTGTCCGCGGACCAGTTGCAGCGGGCGGCCCCGATCATCTCCGGCTTCCTGCTCGGCTACATCGCCGTGCTGCCGTTGATCGGGCGGATCGCGGACGTCGTCGGGCGTACGCCTGTCCTCGTCGGGGCGTTGCTGCTGTTCGCGGTCGGGTCGTTGGTGACAGCCGGCGCCTATGACCTGCCGCTGGTGGTAACCGGTCGGTTTCTTCAGGGCGTCGGGGGTGGTGGGCTGGTGCCCGCGACGCTTGCGTTGGTCGCGGACCTGTGGCCGGCTGAGCGGCGTGGGTTGCCGTTGGGGGTCGTCGGTGCGGTGCAGGAGCTCGGGTCGGTCCTCGGCCCGTTGCTGGGCGCTGTGGTGCTGTCGGTGGCCGACTGGCGCTACATCTTCTGGCTCAACCTGGTGGTCGCTGTCGTTCTCGCGTTGATGCTGCGCGGTTGGCGATGGCCTCCCCCGTCTGCTGTCGTCGGGGTGCTCGCCTGCGTTGCCCTTGGACTCACGCTGACCGCTCCCGAGCGCCTCGCGTCCGGTGTGACGCTCGGACTGCCTTTCGTGCCGTTCACAGGTACGTCGCGGCTGCTGACGCCGATCGGTGTCGTCACGCTGGCGCTGGCGTTGGTGTGGTTCGCATTGGTGCTCTGGCGGACGCGAAGTCAGCTACACGGCCTCCTGTCGCAGGTGGACCTCGTGGGCGCACTCATGCTTGCTCTCGCGCTGGCAGGCGTCGTACTGGCGTTCGCGACCGCGGATCCCGAGAAGCAGCTGATGTCGCCGGCCGGGCCGTGGCTGCTCGTCGCTGCCGCTGTTTTCGCGATCGGATTCGTGGTGTGGCAGCGGCGTACACCGGCCGCGATCGTGCCGCGTGGCCTGCTCGGTGCGCGGCCGGCGTGGGGGTCGTTGGTGGTCAGTTTTCTGATCGGTTGTGCGCTGATCGCGGCCCTGGTCGACGTACCGGTCTTCGCACGGACGACGCAGGGCGGCGGACAGCTCGCGGCCGCGCTGGTGTTGCTGCGGTTCCTGATCGCACTGCCGGTCGGTGCGGTCGTCGGCGGATGGCTGACGCGACGGTACGGGCTCGGGCTCATCACCGGCGTCGGGCTCGGGCTGTCCGGTGCGATGTTCGTCGTGATGGCGTTCTGGAGCCGTACGGCGCTGGACCACTGGCCCGCGACCGTCGTACTGCTCGTGTGCGGTTTCGGGTTCGGGCTCGCACTGTCGCCGCTGAACACCGCGATGCTCGGCGCGACGCCGTCCGGCAGCCACGGACTGGTGAGCGCTCTCGTGGTCGTCGCGCGGATGGTCGGGATGCTGGTCGGCGTCTCCGCGCTGACCGCGATCGGCCTCCGCCGGTACTACTCGATTGCCGACGGCATCAAATCACCCAACGAACTCTGCCCGTCGACCCCCGCGCACTGCCGTCCGTACGTCGACGCGCTGCTCGACGCGGCCGTATCACAAGTTCACGCGATCTTCGCCGGGGCGGCTGTCTGCGCCGTCCTGGCCGCGGTCCTCGGGCTGTACCTGCTCGGCCGGAGTGGTACAGCGCACACCTGACGATCACATGAGGGTCCACCTTTCCACGTCCGTTACCGTGATGGTGTGACCCCCGCACCTGCAGCCGGCCTGTGCTCGACGTTCTGTCGGGTGCTGCAGGAGCCGTTGCCGGGTACGGCAGTGGTCGCGACCGGCTGGGTCGTCGTGGAGCAGCCCGGCCCGTGGGGCGCGAAGGCGCCGACCCAGAGTCACCTCGACCCGGTCTTCGGCGGAAAGTTCGACGACGACTGCAAGAAGGCCGACGTACGGTTCGGGCTGATCCGCTCCCCCGGGCGCCATGCCGACGCGGTCAGGCGTTCGCACCAGGTGTTCGTCGCCTCGACCACACCTGGCCGCAGCTGGCTGCTCGGCGGCTGCGTCGCCGATCCGTCCGAGCTGACTGCCCTGGACCTCGGCGCGGTGGCCCGCGGCGACCGGACCGCGGTCCTCCCCTCGCTGCCCGGCCTGAAGACTGTTGACGATCCGATTGTTCTGGTCTGTACGAACGGCAAGCGCGACGAGTGCTGCGCGATCCTCGGCCGGCCGCTCGTGGCCGGCCTCGCCGAGCGGGTGCCGGGACGGGTGTGGGAGGCCAACCACCTCGGCGGGCACCGGTTCGCTCCGACCGCGACGTATCTGCCGGCCGGCACCATGCACGGCCACCTCACAGTCGACACCGCGGTCGAGATACTGGCCGCTGCGGACCGTGGGGAGACAGTTCTGACCGGGTTGCGTGGACGGTCCACCTGGACCAAGCGCGGTCAGGCGGCCGAGGTCGCCGTCCGCGAACTCATCGGGGAGCTCGACCTGGACGCGTTGGAGGTGGTCGGCGAAGCTGCCGACACCGTGACCGTCCAGCACGCCGACGGCCGATCCTGGACCGTGCCGGTGACCAGTGCGCCGGCCGATCCACCTCGTCCGGACTCCTGCGGAAAGGAACCGTTCGCCATGCCCATCCTGCATACCGGTACCCCTGTACCAGGCCGCGCGCGATGAGCGGCGGCTTCGACGATCTGCTCGCGGCCAACGCCGAGTACGCCGCCGACTTCCACTACGGCGGTTTCGACGGGATCGCGCACGCCGGCATCGGCCTGGTCACCTGTATGGACTCCCGGATCCCGCCGCTGGAGATGCTCGGGCTGAAGCCCGGCGACGCGAAGGTGCTGCGCTCCGCCGGCGGCCGGGTCACCGAGATCACGATGACCGGGCTGGTGCTCGGCGTACAACTGCTCGGTGTCCGCCGGATCATGATCATCCCGCACACCCGCTGCGCGATGGCCGCGATGTCCGAGGACGAACTCCGCGCCAAGGTCGAGGCTGCCGCCGGCAAACCGGCCGGCTACCTGCCGATCCCGGTGATTCCCGACCAGCACGAGGCGCTCCGCCGCGACGTCGCCGCGGTCCGCGAACACCCGCTGATCGGCGACGACATCCTCGTCGGCGGCTTCCTGTACGACGTCGACACCGGCCGCCTCACCCAGCTCGACTGATCGTTCCTCGGGTCTCGGCAGGAAATCTGGTAGACACCAGGTATGAGACTCCGCCCCAGCTCATTCCATCGTTCGCTCGTTGCCGGCGCGCTGGCGTTGACCGCCGTGTTGTCCGGCGCTCCGGTTACACACGCTCTTCCTGACAGCGCGTCCGTCCTGCGCGGCGGACGTGTCACCGGGTGTCTGGATCATTCGATTGCCGGCACCGTCGAGGAACAGCGGCTGAGTCGAGGGGTCAATGGTGGGCCGTCGGTGCCGGCCGAGATCCTGCGGCGGTCGGGGTTCGATCGGCAGGTGCTGCTGTTCGGGCAGTTGCTGTGCCGGGTGCCGAATCGGCAGGCGGCCGGCGCACTTGTCCGCGCGCAGGGCGAGGCGCTGTGGCGGGCGGCGACGTACCGGGCGCAACACGCGCCGAAAGGCGCCGACGCGCTTCCCTCGACCGACGACCGCGGCCTGTACTGGGCTCGCATCTCGATGGCGCTGACCCTTCGCCAATGGCAGCCCGAGTTCAGCCTCGGTACGGCGGAACGCGCCGAGCTTATGCGCTCCTTCGAATACGCATCCCGCGGCATCACCAGCACCCGCTTCTCCGCTGGTGTGCGGAAGATCCTCGTCACCGGGTTCGACCCGTTCACGCTCGACGCGGACATCCGGATCGGCAATCCGTCCGGCGCGAACGCCCTGACGCTCGACGGACAACGCTGGACGGTGAACGGGACGACGTACGAGATCCAGACCGTCGTCTTCCCGGTGCGTTACACGGACTTCGATCAGAGCATGGTCGAGAACGCGCTCGCGCCGCACTACCACCCTGGTCCACAGCGCGCCGACCTGGTGATGACCGCGAGTCAGGGCCGGGTCGGCATCTTCGATCTCGAAGTCTTCAACGGCCGCCGTCGCTCCGTCAGCTCGATCGGTGACAACAACAACCTCTGGGGCGGTGGCACGATCAGCGCCCCGGTCGTCTCGCCGAGCATGCCGGCGGGCCCGGAGTGGATCACCTCGAGCCTCCCGCTGGCCCGGATGGCACAGGCCGACGTCGCACCGTTCCGTACCCGGGTCAACACGTCCGTCCTCGAGATCCCGGCCGGCGAAACCACGCCGGTACGGCGCCCCGACGGTCCGACGGCGGGATCGATCGCGTCCGAGGGCACCGGCGGCGGGTACCTGTCCAATGAAGTTGCCTACCGCAACACTCTGCAGCGCGACCTGCTCGACCCGTCGATGCCGGCCGGCCACCTGCACGTCCCAGTACTGTCCTTCGACCTCACCAACAAGACCGCCATCACGGACCCGACCTACGAGGCGAACCGGAACGCGATCGTCACCGGTGCGCACGCGGTCCTGAGGGCCGCACTCTCGTGATCACTATTCTGATCATGTGATCACTATCCTGATCACGCGAGCCTGCGGAATGTCGACTCTTCGACATTCCGGGTGACCACTAAAGTGCTCACCGTCAGCTGATCAGTATTGTGTCCATCAGCACCCGAGGATCAGCTTGAAAGCCTCGGTGACTGTGGTGACGTGGTGGTCCGGGCGTGGGCCGTCGACCGCGTGGTGGTGACCGACGAGGATGGTCCGTAGACCGGCCGCGATGCCGCCGGTGATGTCATACGCGGGGTGGTCGCCGACCATCCAGCCGTCGTCCAGGGACGTCCCCGTGCGTTCCGCGGCGAGCTCGAAGATGCGTCGATCGGGTTTCCGTACGCCGACCGTCCCGGACACGCAGGCGTAGTCCACGGCCGCACCGATCCGCGTGTGCTCGAGCTTCAGATCCTGTTGCACGGTGTCGCCGTTCGTCACCACCGCGACCCGCCAACCAGCCGCACGCAGCGCAGCTATCCCGTCCAGCACCTCCGGCTCGACCCAGGTGAACAGCGGATGCTCCCGGTTGTACGCCGCCACCAGCTCATCGACCGAGGCCGCAATCCCGAACCGTTCCCGTGCCAGCCCGAACAGCTCCGCCCGCTCACGGAAACCACCGTTGTCATGAGCAACCAACCAGTCAACGGCAGCATCCGGCAGCCGCTGCTCCGGCACCCACCACCGGGCCCATTGCAGAAACGCCCCGTTCCGATCGATCAAGGTGTTGTCCAGATCGAAACAAGCCAACCGGAAGCCCAGTCCCTACCCTGACAGCTAGGCAGGCGTTTGTCAGACGTCGATGCGGTTCTCATCGAGCTCGTATGCGCCCTGGACCAGGAACTCCTTGCGCGGGGCGACGTCGTTGCCCATCAGCAGGTCGAAGACGTGCGAGGCGGCTTCGACATCGTCGACGGTGATCCGGCGCAGGGTGCGGTGCCGCGGGTCCATGGTGGTTTCGGCCAGCTGGTCGGCGTCCATCTCACCGAGACCCTTGTAGCGCTGCGGTGGCTCTTTCCAGCGGACGCCCTTCTTCATCAGCTCGGCCGTCTTCCGCTGGTACTCCGCGTCGCTGTAGGTGTACAGGTACTTGTCCTGGCCCTTCTTCGGGTTCGTCAGCTCGAAGCGGTGCAGTGGCGGTACTGCGGTGTAGACGCGACCGGCCTCGACCAGCGGCCGCATGTACCGGAAGAACAGCGTGGCGAGCAGCGTGCGGATATGGGCGCCGTCGGAGTCGGCGTCGGCCATGAAGATGATCTTCCCGTACCGCGCCTGCTCCAGATCGAAGGTCCGACCGGAACCCGCGCCGACCACCTGGATGATCGACGCACACTCGACGTTCTTCAGCATGTCGCCGACGGACGCCTTCTGGACGTTCAGGATCTTGCCGCGGATCGGCAGCAGCGCCTGGAACTCGGAACTCCGCGCCAGCTTGGCCGTGCCGAGCGCCGAATCACCCTCGACGATGAACAGTTCGGACCGGTCGACGTCGTTGCTGCGGCAGTCCGCGAGCTTGGCCGGCAGCGCCGACGACTCCAGCGCGGTCTTGCGGCGCTGCAGTTCGCGGTGCTGGCGCGCGGCGACCCGCGTCCGCGAGGCGGCGACGATCTTCTCCAGCACGGCCCGTGCCTGCGCCTTGAACTCGCGCTTCGTCGAGGTCAGGAACGCCTCGAGCTCGGTCTGCACGACCTTCGCCACGATCCGCGACGCGGCCGGCGTACCGAGAACTTCCTTGGTCTGGCCGTCGAACTGCGGCTCGGCGAGCCGCACGGTGACAACCGCGGTCAGTCCCTCGAGGACGTCGTCCTTGATGATCTCCTCGCCGCTCTTCAGCAGCCGCGTGCCGTCCAGTGCGTTCGTGAAACTCTTCGACAGCGCGCGCTCGAACCCGGCGACGTGCGTACCGCCCTTGGGGGTCGCGACGATGTTCACGAACGACCGCAGCTCGGTCTCGTACCCGTCGCCCCAGCGGACCGCGATGTCGACGTCCAGGTCGCGCTCGACGTCGGTCGGGGTCATGTGGCCGGCATCGTCGAGCATCGGCACGGTCTCGGTGAAATGGCCGGTTCCGGTCAGCCGGATCACGTCGGTGACCTTCTGGTCGGTGGCGAGGAACTCGCAGAACTCGCTGATCCCACCGTCGTGCTTGAAGTGCTCCTCGGTCACCTCCTCGCCGCGCTCGTCGCGGATCACCAGCTCGAGCCCCGGCACCAGGAACGACGTCTGCCGCGCCCGGGTGACCAGCTCGTCGTAGTTGAAGGTGGCGTCCTTGGTGAAGATCTGGCGATCCGCCCAGTACCGGATGCGGGTGCCGGTGACGCCGCGCTTGGCCCGGCCGGCCTTGCGCAACCCCTTCGACGGGGTGAACGGCGCGTCCGCACCCGCACCGTCGAACTCGCCGGACACACCCCGCCGGAACGACGTCGTCCAGATCGTGCCGCCACGGTCGACCTCGACGTCCAGCCGCGCGGAGAGCGCGTTCACCACCGAGGCGCCGACGCCGTGCAGACCACCGGAGGCGTTGTACGACCCGCCGCCGAACTTGCCGCCGGCGTGCAGCTTGGTGAAGACCACCTCGACACCGCTGAGCTTGGTCTTCGGCTCGATGTCGACCGGGATGCCACGGGCCCGGTCGATCACCTCGACCGACCCGTCCTTGTGCAGCACGACGTCGATCCGCTCGCCGTGGCCGGCCAGGGCCTCGTCGACGGCGTTGTCGATGATCTCCCACAGGCAGTGCATCAGGCCGCGGCTGTCGGTGGACCCGATGTACATGCCCGGGCGCTTCCGGACGGCCTCGAGACCCTCGAGGACGAGCAGATGGCGGGCGTTGTACGCCGGGTCGATCTCGGTACTGCGAGGCGTCGGGGCGGCCACAGGGCTCCTTCACTGGTTCATGCACTTACCCGGACAGCTTAAGTGGCCGCACCCCCAAAAACCGCGCAGGCACGGGCACGCCGGGACATGCCGTCGGGTACCGGAGATACATGTCGCGGCAGGTATCGATCCGGACTCGATTCGAAGTGGTGTACGACACTCCGAATCCGAGCAGACGGTGACGGCATCATGGCGCACAGTGAAAGAAGAAGTACCCGCCTCCGTGGCGCACCAGAATTCCGCCGTACCACGAAACGATTCCGGGTCAGCAAACGTCATAGCGGAACAGGTGGTTCGTCTCACATACGGACACGTTGTCCCCACCGGGAAGCGATCCGCATGTCAGGATGTTGCTATCTGGTGAGTACGGAACTAGATGAGATGAGGCCTCAATGACTACAGCACTCGCCCCGAGTTCGGCCCTGTCGGCCGCGGATCGTTGTGACCGCTGCGGTGCGCAGGCCTACGTCCGGGTCACCCTGACCAGCGGTGGGGAGCTGCTCTTCTGCGCCCACCACGGCCGGGAGCACTCGGAGAAACTGCGCGACATCGCGATCACCATCCACGACGAGACCGGTCGGCTCGAAGCCACCCCGACGATCACGGTGGACGACGAGCGGTAACCACCTGCAGTTTCCAAACGCGCCAACGACGGCGCCAAAGTCATGAAGGCTTCGATGGCGGACACCTGTGAGGGTGGCCGCCATCCTTTCCTTTACACAACAGGTAGTTCGGGGCCGGGACCGTGCCGGCGCAACTCATGCCAGGCCCGCGCCAACCGCGCGACGGCATCGTCGAGCACTTGCTCTGTGTAGGCGAACGGCACCCGTAAGTAGTCATCGTGCTCGCCGGTCGGATCCATCGCGTGCCCGGCCACCACCTCGACCCCGTGCCGCAACGCCACCTGGGCGAATACCCGGGCATCGGTCCGCGGCAGCCGGATCCACAGCGCCGACCCGCCGACCGGTGCAGACCACTCCCACTCCGGTAGTCGCTCGGTCAGCAACTCCCCCATCAACTTCTTCCGGACGGTCGCGACCCGCGCCCGGGCCGCCGTCAGGTCGGCGAGCCGCGGCAACAACCGCGCGGTCAACGCCTGATCGATCACCGGACTGCCGAGGTCGGCGAGCGCCTTGTGCCGCGCCAGTCGCTCCGCCACCGGCCGCGACGCCCGGATCCAGCCGATCCGCAACCCGCCCCACACGGCCTTCGAGACCGACCCGATCGTCAGCACCTCCGCGTCGTCCGGCGCGTAGGCCGCCAGCGGCGGGGGGATCTCAGGACCTGACGGGTCCCACGCCGAGTACGCGTTGTCCTCGACGACCACAACTCCGTGGCGCGCGGCGAGCTCCGCGACCTGCCGGCGACGCGCGGCCGACATCAGCCGCCCGGTCGGGTTGTGGAACGTCGGCATCACGAACAACATCGCCGGCTGATGCTCCGCGAACGCAGCGCCCAGGAGGTCCGGCCGGATCCCCGCGTCGTCGAGCGGTACGCCGACCACGCGCCCGCCGGCTGCTCCGAACAGGTCGAAGCACCCCGGCCAACTCGGCTGTTCGATCGCGACCGCGGCACCGCTGCGCAGGTACATCTGCGTGACCAGCGCGATCGCCTGATGGGCGCCGGTCGTCACCACGATCTCGTCCGCCGACGTCGGCAGCCCGGATCCGGTGAAGTGCTCCGCGATCCGTTCCCGCAGTACCGGCAGACCCCGCGGGTGGTACCCGACGTCGCCGAGCAGCGCCGGCAGGTCGGTCGACGCGAGGTCGATCAGCTCCGAGGACAGCTCGGGCAGCCCGGGATCCACGGCGTACGTCAGCGAGATCACCTCGTCGCGGCCGACGGTGATGCGATGGAAGAGCGACTCGCCGTACCCGGCAGACATCCGCTTGTCCGCTCGTGAACGGCCTCGTCCGGCGGCCCGCGCGACCGTGGTACCGCTGCCGCGCCGGCTCTCGACCAGGCCGCGGGCGCGGAGTTCGTCGTACGCCGCGACGACCGTCGAGCGGCTGATCGCGAGCGACACAGCCAGCCGGCGTTCGGCGGGCAGCCGGGCGCCGACCGGGAGTTCCGCGGAGCCGATCAGCGTGGCGATCTCGTCGGCCAACCGCCGGTACAGGCCCTGCTGCGGGCCCTGATGTGAGCTGCCGCGGACGCTCAGCCGGTGCCCGATCAGGTCTGCCAGGGCGGCCATGGCGGCACGGTGTCCAGAACGGTCCACTTCTCCTCTTATTGGCTCGGGTGGACTGCTTCTCGCACGGCCAGGCTAGTACGCGCAAGCAGTCCAACAGGAGGTCGAGTGGGGATCGGACAGGTCGCCGGGTTCGCCGGCGCGACAGTGGTCCTGGTCGGAATGCCAGGACCGAACAACATGTACATCTCGCTGCGCAGCCTCACGCAGGGCCGGCGTGCGGGCGTGGTGTCCGCCCTGGCCGTCGAGACCGGGACGCTCGTCTACATCGTCGTCACGGCGCTCGGTCTCGCGACCCTCGTCCAGACCTCGCCGAAGTTGTTCACCGCGATCACGTTCGCCGGCGCGCTGTACCTGGCGTACCTCGGCATCAAACTGCTGCTGGCCCCGGTCGTGGACCATTCCGCCGGCGTTCAGGCCGCGCCACTCGGCCGGGTCTTCCGCGACGGCGTCATCGTGAACCTGCTGAACCCGAAGGCCGCATTGTTCTTTCTGGCGTTCCTGCCTCAATTCACCACCCGCGGCGCCGGACCGACCCAGCTCCGCACCGAGATGCTGCTCCTCGGCGTCGGCACCCTCCTGATCGGCCTCGCCCTCGACCTCTCCTACGCGCTCACCGCCGCCGCCGTCGGGCGCCGCTTCCGATCTGTTCGTACAACGACCCGAGGACGCAACGTAGTGGTCGCGACGATCTACCTCGGGCTGTCCGCGTTTGCGCTCGTCAGTGCGCTCTGACGACGGTCGCCTCGCCGTCGACAACCCGCACCGACACGAGGTCCGGCCCGACCCGCAGTCGCTCCAGTTCGATCCGTTGCCACGGCAGCGCGGGCTCCACAACGAGAGCTCCACCCGGTACGTCGGGTTCGAGGCCGAGGGCTGCGACGAGTACGGCGACGGCGGACGCAGCGGCCCAGGCCTGCGGGCGGCACGACAGCGGGTACGGCGTCGGCGTACTCTCCTCTGCTGTCCCGCGGCCGCCGTACAGCTCGGGCAGGCGGTAGTCGAAGGCTTCCGCGGCGCGGACCAGTCCGTCGACGTACGACGCGGCGACGTCGGCGTGGCCGGCGGCGTACAGGCCCTGGATCGTCATCGCGGTGTCGTGCGGCCAGACGCTGCCGGTGTGGTAGCCGAGCGGGTTGAAGCGGGTCATTGCCGTCGACAACGTTCGCAGACCGAAGCCGCTGTTCAGGTCGGCACCGGCGAGGACGTCGGCGACGGTTGCCTCCTCGTCGGCGTCGAGCAGGCCGGTACCGAGCAGATGGCCCATGTTCGAGGCGCGACCGGCGACCGGGTTCTTCGCGCCGTCGAGCGCGATCGCCGGGTGGCCGTCCACCCAGAACGCGGCCCGGAACCGCTCCTGCAGTGCGGCCGCCCAGGTGCGCCACTCGTCGCCGGATTCGCCGTACGCCTCGAGCAGCTCGGCGCCCCGCACCGCGGCGGCGTACGCGTAGCCCTGGACCTCGCAGAGCGCGATCGGTGCTGTCGCGAGCGTGCCGTCCGGCCACTGCACTGCGTCGGCGGAGTCCTTCCAGCCCTGGTTCGCGAGGCCGTGGCCCGACTCGTCGATGTACTCGAGGAAGCCGTCGCCGTCCGGGTCGGCGTACTCCTTCATCCAGGTGAGCGCGCTGCGAAGGTTCGGCAGCAGCTCGCGGACCTCGTCGGCGGGCATGCCCCAGCGCCAGGCCTTGTGCAGCGTCATGATCCACAGCTGGGTCGCGTCGTGCGTGCCGTAGTACACCGGCGGCAGGACCAGGCCGGCGCCGTGGTCGGCGACCTCGGCGCGGAGTTCGTGGGGGATCTTGCCGGGTTGTTCGGCCGAGTCGGCGTCGACCCTCGTCCCTTGGTGGGCCGCGAGCGCGCGCAGGGTGCCGGCGGCAAGCGCCGGGTCGACCGGGATCAGCATGCCGGACGAGATCAGCGAGTCGCGGCCGAACAGCGTGAGGTACCAGGGCGGGCCGGCGCCGAGGTAGCGGTCGTTGCCCGAGGCAAGCTGCAGCGCGCTGACGTCCTGCAGGGAGCGCTCCAGCCAGCGTTCGACCCGCTTGTCGTCGCAGGTCAGCGTCACGTCGTATGGCGTCCGCTCGGCGGGCGGCTCGATCGAGAAGTCCGTGGTGGACTTCGGGAACTCCGCGGTGACGTGCAGGGTCAGCGTGAACTCCTCCCCCGGTTCAACCCGCGGGGTGGCCGAGATCGAGGGGTCGGCGGTGACCACGACGCGGGTGTCGTTGCTCTCCCACCGGATCCGGCCGGGACCGTCCGGGAGTGGCGCGAGCTCGGGAAGGGCTGCGGCGGCGCCGCTGCGGACCGCCGCGGTGCCTGCGAGATCGGTGCCTAGGGCAACATCCAGCCGGCACTCGATCGCTGCCCTGGAGCGGTTCACCAGCGTGATCCGCTCGGTCAGTCCGTCGGACTCGACAGTGCGAGTCCGGTACAGCATCACGGTCGCATCGTGACCGGCGTCCCCGAGGCCCTCGAGCATCGCGACGTACTGGTGCGTCGCGGCGTCCTGCTCGTCGACGTGCACCGGGACCGGTTCGCGGCCGTCGACCGTGACGCTCAACCGGGACAGGATCCGCCGGTCCCGCGCGTACACGCCCGCCGCTCCGGAGCCGGTGAGCTGACCGGATCGCGGCGACAGCACCACCCACGGAGCGGCCAGAGCGGTGACGAGTTCGTGGAGGTAGACCATCTGTCCACCTTAGGGTGTGCACATGGACACAGGTGTCACGGTGCTTGCCGGGATCGCGATCTTCGTCGGGATCGTGGGTATCGTGCTGCCGATCCTGCCCGGCGCCATCCTCAGCCTGGCGGCGATCCTGGTCTGGGCGATCGTCGCGAAGAGCGCGACCGGGTGGGTGGTGTTCGGGATCGCCGCGGTGCTGATCGGTACCAGTCAGGTGGTGAAGTACGTCGTACCGGAGCGCCGGCTCCGGGAGGCCGGCGTACCGCGGCGATCGATGATCGTCGGCGTGCTGCTCGGCATCGTCGGGTTCTTCGTGATCCCGGTGGTCGGGATGTTCGTCGGCTTCCCGATCGGGGTGTACCTGTCCGAGCTGCAACGTCAGCGCACGCACAGGGCGGCGTGGACCTCCACCAAGCACGCCCTGCGCGAGACGGGCGTGTCGATGCTGATCGAGCTCGCCGGTACGTCGCTCGCCGCTGCCGTCTGGCTGATCGCCGTCCTCTTCCTGGTTTGACGCGACTTTCTTAGCTGATTGCCAGCTTGTTCTTAGTCGTACCGAAGGTTGGTCTCAGTCGGCCGGGTCATCCTGGGAAGATGAAGCTCTCAGAGAAGCGTTGGCGCCTGTTCGGCACAGTTGCCGCGGTTGCCGTGACCACTGCCGCCGGCGGGGTCGCGTGGGCGGCGAGCAACGCGGACCCGACACCCTCGGCCTCCCCGTCGGCGTCCACTCCCTCGCAGCCCAACCAGAACCAGAAGCCCGGCGGTGGGCCGGGACGCGGTGGATTCAAGGGCGAGTTCGGCCTCGGCGGGGCGCTGCACGGCGAGTTCGTCGTACAGAAGGCCGGCGGTGGCTACCAGACCATTGCTGTTCAGCGCGGTCAGGTAACGACGGTCAGCACGGATTCGCTGACCGTGAAGAGCGCCGACGGCTACAGCCGGACGTACACGCTCACGTCCGACACGATGGTGAACGCGGCGCGGGACGGCATCGGCGACGTCAAGACCGGGAACAAGGTCAACGTGTCGGCGATCGTGACCGACGGCAAGGCGACCGCGACCAGGGTCAACGACGGTACGGTCCGCGACGCGGCCGGCCAGAAGTGGGGATTCAAGCACGGTCCTCGCTGATTCGGGCCGTGGCGGCTCACAGCTGATTGCCAGGAAGCTTCCAGGGTTCACATGGGTGGCGGCGGCACACTGTCACCATGAGTCCGCATCTGTTGGTCGTCGACGACGAGCCGAACATTGTCGAGCTGCTGTCCGCGAGCCTGCGTTTCGCGGGGTACGACGTGACGACGGCGACGCACGGCGCCGAGGCGCTGCGCAAGGCGCGGGACGTGGACCCCGACCTCGTTGTACTCGACGTGATGATGCCGGGTCTGGACGGCTTCGAGGTGGTCCGCCGGCTGCGCGGTGAGGACCGGCATGTGCCGGTGCTGTTCCTCACCGCTCGCGACGCCATAGAGGACAAGGTGCTCGGGCTGCAGACGGGCGGAGACGACTACGTCACGAAGCCGTTCAGCCTCGATGAGCTCGTCGCGCGGGTCCGGGCGCTGCTGCGCCGGTCGGGTCACCGCGAGGAGACCGCGTCCGAAGCCGCCGTACTGCGCTATGCCGACCTCGAGCTGAACGAGGACAGCTACGAGGTGTTCAAGGCCGGTCAGGCGGTGCAGTTGTCGCTGACCGAGTTCAAGCTGCTGCGGTGTCTGCTGGAGAACGCCGAGCGGGTGATGTCGAAGGGACAGATCCTGTCCGCGGTGTGGAACTATGACTTCGCCGGTGACGCGGGCGTCGTCGAGTCGTACATGTCGTACCTGCGCCGCAAGGTCGACACCGGCGACCAGAAGCTGCTGCACACCGTCCGCGGGGTCGGCTACGTCCTGCGCACCCCGCGAGGCCCCAACTGATGCAACTGAGTCACCGGCGGTTCACCGACCGGTACCCGCTGCGCGTCACCATCGTGGTCGTCCTGCTCACGCTGGTAGCGCTCGCACTCGCCGCGTCCGGCGTGCTGGCGACGACGATCATGCGCGGCTACCTGATCGACCGCGTCGACGAGCAGTTGCAGCAGGCCGCCGTACCGCTGTCGCACGTCAAGCCCGACCGGCGACCCCTGCCGCCTGGTGCGGGCGGACCGGTCCGACGGCAGTTGCCGAGCGTGTTCGTCGTCCAGTTCAGCGACTCCGAGGGCAACAGCGACAACGGCCCGGTGGGGTCGCGGCTGGCCGACACGGAACCACTGCCGAAGCTGCCGGCGCTCAACCTGAACCAGGTCCGCGCGCTGAACGGCAAGCCGTTCGACGTCGACGCGCAGTCCGGTGACACCCAATGGCGCGTCCTCGCGGTGGAGACCGACGACGATACGGGGTCGGTGATGGTCGCGCAGAGCCTCAAGGACATGGACCACACGATCCAGCGGCTGATCGGGATCCAGGTCGCGGCCGGCGTGATCCTGCTCGTACTGCTGGCCGGCGTCGGGACGTTCGTCGTACGGCGAAGTCTGCGCGGACTGGAGGACGTGGAGCACACTGCGGTCGCGATCGCGGGCGGGGACCTGAGCCGGCGGGTACCGCAGCGCGACCCGCGGACCGAGGTCGGGCGGCTGTCACTTGCGTTGAACCAGATGCTCGGACAGATCGAGAACGCGTTCGCGCAACGGACTGCTTCGGAGCTGGCAGCGCGTCGGTCGGAGGACGCTGCGCGGCGCTCCGAGGAGGCGGCCCGGCAGTCGGAGGACCGGATGCGGCGGTTCGTGGCGGACGCGTCGCACGAGCTGCGTACGCCGCTGACGTCGATCCGCGGGTTCGCCGAGCTCGCCCGCCAGCGCGGCGAGACCGACTCCGACACCATGCGGCGGATCGAGCAGGAAGCGAAGCGGATGGGCCTGCTCGTCGACGACCTGCTGCTGCTCGCCCGGCTCGACCAGCAACGCCCGCTCCGGATGGAGCCGGTCGACCTGCTCCCGATCGCCGCCGACGCGCTGCACAACGCGCAAGCCGTCCAACCGGACCGCCCGCTGTCGCTGACCATCCTGCCCGGTTCGGAGGCGCCGATGGTCTCCGGAGACGAAGCGAGACTCCGGCAGGTGCTCGGCAACCTGATCAGCAACGCCCTCGACTACACGCCCGTGAACGCCCCCATCACAGTGTCGGTAGGCACCCGCGGCACCGAAGCCATCCTCGAGGTCCGCGACACCGGCCCAGGTCTGTCCGACGAACAAAAAGCCCACATCTTCGAACGCTTCTACCGAGCCGACACAGCCCGAACCCGCACCACCGGCGGCTCGGGCTTGGGCCTGTCCATAGTCGCCGCTCTGGTCGCCGCCCACCACGGCCGCGTCACCACCACCGACACCAGCCCGCACGGCGCCACCTTCACCGTCCACCTACCCCTCCTCAAGTAATCCGCGGCACGCGGAGGGCTAGCTGTAGTGATCCGCGCGAACGTCTAATGAGGTATGAGCAGAGTTCGGCTTGGGGCTTGGTTGTTGGCGCTTGCGCTGGTTGTGGGTACTACGGGAACAGCTTCTGCTGCCGGTGGGGCGTCGACGGTCTTCGCTCGGATGACGTTGGCGCAGCGGGTCGGGCAGTTGTTCATGGTGGGCGGGGCAGCTACCGGGCCCGGGACGGCGACGTACTCGGCGATTTCGAAGTACCACGTCGGGTCGGTGATGTTGACGGGTCGCAGCACGATCGGTCGGAGTGCGACGCTGACGGTGACCCGCAGGCTGCAGAGCAAGGCGACGTACGCCGCGACGCTCAGCGTGCCGTTGTTCGTCGCCACGGACCAGGAGGGCGGAAACGTCCAGGTGCTGCAAGGTCCCGGCTTCTCGCGGATGCCGGCCGCTCTGACGCAAGGCACATGGTCGACCAGCACGCTGCGGACCGATGCCGCGCTCTGGGGACGTCAGCTGCGGTTGGCAGGCGTCAACCAGAACCTCGCGCCGGTGATGGACACCGTGCCGTACTCCCTGCGCAACACGAACAAGCCGATCGGCTACTACCGTCGCGAGTTCGGATACACCACGTCCGTCGTCACCAGCCACGGCAACGCGTTCCTCTCAGGGATGCTCGGCGCCGGCGTCGCGACGAGCATCAAGCACTTCCCCGGGCTCGGACGGGTCGCCGCGAACACGGACGTGTCCGCCGGCGTGACCGACTACGTGACGACGTACAGCGACCCGTACCTCGCTCCGTTCCGCGCGGCGGTGAAGGCCGGTACGCCGTTCGTGATGATGTCGCTGGCCGACTACAACAAGATCGCACCGCGCGTACCCGCGGCGTTCTCGAGCAGGATCATCGGCGGCATGCTCCGGACCGAGCTCGGCTTCCGCGGTGTCGTGATGAGCGACTCACTCGCCGCCAAGCAGGTCCAGGCGTGGTCACCAGGGGCCCGCGCGATCAACTTCATCAACGCGGGCGGCGACCTGGTGCTGATGACCGACGCAACGCAGGTACCTGCAATGGTGACGGCAGTGCTGGCGAAGGCGAACGCCGACAGCGCCTTCCGCGCGAAGGTGAACGCGGCCGCACTGCTGGTGCTGTCCGCCAAGCAACGGATGGGGCTGATCGCCAGCTAGAGCTCCGGGAACACGCGGGTCGCCGACTCGCCGTGCTCGAGCACCTGGGCGGCCGGTCCGAACATCTTGGGATCCGCGCGGCCGACCACAAGATCATGGGTGGTCATGCCCCCCAGCGTCCGCCGCGATGGTGACCGTCAGCCTCAGCGGCGGCGCAGCTTGACCGTGCAGTCGCGGCGGTTGATCAGCTCGCCGTCCCGCATCACCTGCGCCCGCTCGTGTTCGCGGCTGACCAGCGTCTCCCACTCGCCGTCGGGCAGCGCGAGGCTCTCGATCACCTCGTCGGGTCCGGGGAAGTGGATGTCGGGATGCGGGTTGTGCTCGCCGGGCGGGAAGCCGAGGTGGCCTTCGATCAGCAGTACGCCGCCCGGCGCGACCGCGGCCGCCGCAGGACGCAGAATGCCGTCCCGCGGCAACTCGGTCTTCGAGTGCAGGAACTGCACCGACACCAGGTCGAACTCACCGTCCGGGAACGACTTCCCGAGCTCGTGCTGCTGCCACTCGATCCGGTCCCCCACCCCCGCCGCGCGAGCATGCTCGGCCGCCCGCCCCAGCGCGACGGTCGAGATGTCCACAGCTGTCACCGCCCATCCCCGCTGGGCCAGCCAGATCGCGTCGGCGCCTTCGCCGCAGCCGAGATCCAATGCGCGCCCCGGGGTCAGCCCGGAAACCTCCTCGGCGAAGGCGACGTTCGGCTTCCCACTCCACACCTGCTCGTGCTCGGAGTAGAACTCGTTCCAGTACTCGTCAGGCAGCTGTTCGGTCGTCATGCACCGATCGTCCGCCGGCACTCGGCATCCCGGCAAACATTCTTGCCAACCCGGCAAAACCTGCGGGCCTGTTGGTCGGCACAGACCCTAGGATCAGGCGGTGATCGAAGACGGTGAAGAGATTCCGCTGCTCGGCGGCGACGTGACCGAGGGGCTCGTGCGGGTCGGCGATACGGTACGGCGACCACCCGGCGAGCGCCCGCAACTCGTTCAGGACGTCCTGCTGCACCTGGAGAAGGTCGGGTTCGACGGCGCACCGCGGTTCCTCGGCGTCGACTCGAAAGGCCGGCACGCCCTGACGTACATCGACGGCGAGGTCGCCGGCCGACCGCGCCCGCCGTGGATCGCGGACGAGGACCGGATGGTGTCGGTCGCGCGACTGCTGCGCGCGTACCACGACGCGGTCGAGTCGTTCGGCGTACCCGGCAACCTGCCCGCCCCGATCCAGCCGCCCGGTCTCCCCGACCTCGACGATCCGCCCGAGCTGATCGGCCATCAGGACATCACGCCGGAGAACGTCGTGTTCCGCGACGGCCGTGCGTACGCGTTGATCGACTTCGACCTCGCGCAGCCGGCGAGCCGGGCTCGTGAGTTCGTGAACCTGATGCTGTGGTGGGGCCCGACCGGCGCCGAGGCCGACCAGGACCCGCGAATGCGCGGCCTGGACCGCCCGCGCCGCTGCCGGATGCTTGCCGACAGCTACGGTCTGTCCGAGGCCGACCGGGCGCGGGTGCTACCGCTGTCGATCGCGTTGAGCCGGCGTGCCTGGCACACGATGAAGTACCGCGCCGAACTCCTCGGCGGCGGCTGGCAACGCATGTGGGACGAGGGAGTCGGCAACATCATCCGCAACCGCGAAGCCTGGCTCCACCAACACGCCGACTCCCTCACCACAGCACTGCTCGACTGACCCTGCGTCAGTGGGTGATCCTCACCTCGGCGCCGGTCCGGGCGGATTCGTAGATGGCGGTGAGCATCTTCGCCATCTCGAGGCCTTGGGCCGCGGTGGCGTCGGCCGGGATCTCGCCGCGGCAGATCTGCAGGAAGTGGTCGATCTGGTTGGCGAAGCCGACCTTGAAGTCGAAGCCGAGCGAGTCGATCTGCGGCTGGACGTGCAGCAGCGTGTCGTGCCGCTCGGTGATCATCAGCAGCGCGGGCTCGATCTCCGCGCCGCCCTTGTCGCCGTGGATCCGGACGCTGATCTCGTTGCGGGCATGCAGCGAGAACGACGTGGCCACGTCGAGGACCGCCCCGCCCTCGAACCGGATCTGCGCGGTGGCGAAGTCCTCGACCGTGTTCGGCCGGGCCGCCGACGCGGCCTTGTACCGAGTCAGGTTCTGGATGTTGTCGCGGGCACCCAGCGGGGCGAACGTCGCGCCGGACGCCGACACCGCCTTCGGCATCCCCATCAGGTACCAGCACAGGTCGATGATGTGTACGCCGAGGTCGATGAGCGGACCGCCGCCGGACAGCTCCACGTCGCCGAACCAGCCGCCGGGGTTGCCGGCCGTCCGCAGCAGCGTCGCGCGGGCCGCGTAGATGTCGCCGAACTCGCCGGCGTCCAGGAACCTCTTGGTCACCAGCGCGTTCGGCGCGAACCGCCGTACGTACCCGATCTGCAGCGCCTTGCCGGTCTCTTCGACCGCCTTCACCAGCGCTTCGGCCTCGGGCACCGTCACGGTCATCGGCTTCTCGACCAGGACGTCCTTGCCGGCCCGGAGCGCCGCCTCGGCGATCGGGGCGTGCAGCGTGTTCGGTACGCACACGCTGACCGCGTCGATGCCCGGGTCGGCGAAGATCTCGGCGGCGTCGCCGGTGACCCGCTCGACACCGAACTGCGCGCCACGTGCCTTGGCGCGCTCGAGGTCGACGTCACAGACCGCGACCAGCTCGGCCTGCGGGTTCAGCTGGTACGCGCTCAGGTGCTCGACGGCGATCGAACCGAGCCCGATCACCGCAATTCGCGTCGTCATGTCAGGCAATGCCTTCCGTCAGTCGGAGGATGTTGGCCAGCGAGCGCTCGATCGCGGGCAGCGGCGTCTCCAGGCCCTCGAACTCCAGGCTCACCGGTACGTCGGGCTTGGTCGCGGCCAGTGCGAGCAGACCGGCCACGTCCACGTCGCCGTGGCCCGTGACCGTACCGAGCAGGTAGTCGCCGGCCAGCGTCTTCAGCCAGCCCTCGCCCGCCGAGCGGCGGATGTGGAAGTCCTTCACGCCGATCGACGCCGCGACGTCGATCAGGCCGGCGGCCGTCTTGCCCGGCACCTCGCCGACGCAGAGGCCGTTGCCGAGGTCGAGGGTGACCCGGAAGTTCGGGCGGTCGACCTCGTAGACGAGCCGGGCGAGCCGCTCGCTGCCGTTCATGAAGAACCCGTGGTTCTCGATCGTCGACACGATGCCCAGGTCGGCGGCGTGGTCGGCGACCGCGCGGCAGCCCTCGACGACCTTCGCGAACGTCGTCTCGAACTCGCCCGGGTCCTGCTCGCGCCAGGCCCACGGCGCCACGTCGTGGCGGAAGATCCGCGCCCCGAAGGCGTGCGCCACGTCCAGCTGCTTGCGCAACCGGTCGATCTCGTTCTCGTCCGCGGCCCGCAGGTCGCCGCTGACCAGGTAGTTCACGATCGGTACGCCGATCTCCTCGGCGTGCTTGGCGGTGTCGCGGACGACGTCCGGGTGCTCCAGGTAGTACTCGCCGTCCATCGCGGCGACCTCGATGTGCCCGGCCGGCGAGGCCGCGACCCAGTCCAGGACCCCGATCAGGTCCATCTCGCCGCTCGTCATGAGCTGACGGAAACAGTACGAACTGACTCCGAGCTTCACGTGCTGGTCCTCTCCACTGCGTGACTGATCCGGTCCCAGGGACTGGGGACGTCCTGGATCCCGTAGATGGCTGACGTCAATCGGTCGAAGGCGTTGCCGACCGCCCCGAGGACGACCGCCTCGCGCCCCAGGGTGGCGGCGACGAAGGGCGGGCGTTCGGGGAAGACGAGTTGGTTCTCCACCGCGGCTGCCAGCGGCCGCAGCAGCGCGCTGCTGTCCGCCGCCGGGCCGCCGCGGACGACGACAACCTCCGGGTCGACGACGAGAAGTACGGTCGCGATCCGGGGGGCGATCTGTTGGCAGAACTCCTCGAGCTCCGCCTGCGCCGCGGCGTCTCCGGCGGCCGCGGCGGTCAGTACTTCGGCACCGGTCGGGCGGGACGACCAGACGAGCTGCCCGCGCTGGGCGTTGCGGGTCCAGCGCATGCCGCGTTGCGCTCCGAGCTCACCGGCGAGGCGATGACGGCCTTGGCGGATGACGCCGTTCAGCACGATCGAGACCGACAGGCGGTGCCCTATCTGCAGGTAGACGACGTCGGAGTACCCACGCCCCGCCCCACCCCGCTGCTCCGCAAGCGCGGCCAGCTTGATGTCGTTGTCCACGACCACCGGCTGCCCGAGCTCCTTCGCCAGCAACTCCCCCACCGGCAACCCCACCAACCCAGGCAACGCCAAACTAGCCCGCAACCGCCCATCCGCCTCCACCACCCCAGGCAACCCCACCCCCACCCCCCGCAACCGCCCCAGATCAAGCGAGCCGTCCGACGGGTAGGAGCTCAGGCCCCCGCCAGCGGCCGCATCCAGCACATCCCGCCCCACACCCCGCGAACCGGCCGATGGGTCCAGCGCATCGCGCTCTGCGAGTGCAGCGTGGGTGGATGGCAAGGGCGAGGCGGCTGCTGCCTCCAAGGCGGTTGGGATGAGGGAGAGGTCGGCGGGGGCGGTGGTTGTTGGTAGCTCGGCGTAGGCGACTCTTCGGCCTGACAGGTCGGTGATGATGGCGCGGGCGCCGCGGGGGCCTAGGTCGACGCCGGCGACGAGGCCGGTTTCGCGGGCGAAGCGGAAGGCTCGGGCGGGGCGGCCGGGGCCGGCGGTTGCGGGGTTGGTGGATTCGACCAGCCCGGCGTCGACGAGGTCGTCGAGGACGGCGTGCACGGTCGGACGCGACAGGCCGGTGCGTTCGCTGATCACGCCGACCGTACGCGCCTCGTCGGCGTCGGCGAGGAAGCGCAGGCAGGCGACCTGGTTCGCCGCACGCTCCGCCTGCGCGGCTCCACGTGCTGTCTCCATCGACCCCAACCCATTAAGGAACCGGCTTTAATAAAGACGGTAACAGAATGATCCGGATCCCGGCAACGGTTGTTGCTGCAAGCAACACTTCGACGCGTGGATCGCGCCGCTGTGGTCGATGGAGACAGCCCCAGGTGTCTGGGGACAGGTAATAGCAGGTCCCCAGACACCATTGCTTGGTCCCCGACCCCGACCGATCCCAGGCCGAGCACGGTGCGCACGCGGGGTGGGCTGGGTCGGCCGAGTCGGTGGGGTCGGCCGGGGCGGTGATGGGGGCGGTGGTGGGGGCGGTGGTGGGGGCGGTGGTGGGGGCGGTGGTGGGGTTGGCCGGGTTGGCCGGGTTGGTGGGGTCGGCCGGGGTGGTGGGGTCGCGGGGTCGGCCGGGTTGACCGGGTCGTGGGGTTGGTGGGGGTCGGCCGGGTCGGTGGGGTCGGCCGGGTCGGTGGGGTTGGCGGGGTTGGCCGGGTTGGTGGGGTTGGCGGGGTCGCCGGGGCCGGCCGGGATGTCGACGACCACGGCAGTCACCGATGGCCGAGGCGCCGCCGGTGACGAGCGCGGGCCGGCGGGGGCGGCGGGGGCCGCGGGGGCCGCGGGGAGGTGTTAGCGGGTGAGGAGGGTGCGTTCGGCTATGGTCCAGGCCGTCGTTGTCAGGAGGTAGAGGCCTGCCGCCAACGGGAGGAAGGCGGCGCTCAGCAGCGTGCCGAAGGGGAGCAGTTGGGCGATTCGCCGTGACAGGATCGTCGCCGACGGGTCGAGTTGGCGTAGCTGCAGGCGGGTCGAGAAGAACGCGACTACAGCGAGCAACACTGCGATTACGAGGTACGCCGGAGTGGCGGTGAAGAGCGGCCAGTGCGTGCCGAGGGGCGCACCTAGCACGCTGCCGCTGATCAGCTGGTTGGACTCCCCCGCCACGACGGCCCGGGAGAACAGCGTGTACATCAACCAGAAGAACGGCAGCTGCGCGAGCGCCGGCAGGAACCCGGCGAACATCGACGTACCGGACTCGGCCTGCAGCTTCGCGATCTCACGCTGCAGGCGTTCCGGGTTGTTCTTGTGCTTGTCGGTGAGCTGCTTCAACTGCGGCATCAGCTCGGCGCGGGCCTTCGAGCCGCGATGAGCCCGCACGCTCAGCGGCACGAGACCCAGGCGGACGACGACGGTGCACAGCACGATCGCAATCACCGCGGCGTACGTGCCGGTGAGCGGCTGGAGGGTGGCAATGAGGGACGTGAGCAAGTGATAGGCACAGGCGACCGGTGCCTCCAGGAAAGAGGGCACGGCAAAACTCCACGAGTGAGTAGGAACGAGTAGGCGTGCGCGCAACGCGGAGCCGACCGCGGACGGCGGTGGCGAGAGCGGCGCGGAGGCTACTGCCCTGGTGCTCGTGGACGGGGACGTCCGGCGGCGTCCGGATCACGCAGCCGGAGGAAGACGGTGTGCTCGGCACGGCGCCGGACCGACGAGGCCCGCGCGAGCAATGGTGCGGCCGCGTGGCCGGACACGCGCGCGGCCGACCGTGCCACCACAGCCAGCGCCAACAGCAAAGCCGCCGCCGTGAGCACGGCGGCGGCCAGTGAAGCCGTCTCGAACGCAGGGATCGCCAGCGCGAACACGCCGGCGATCCAGTGCGTCATGTCATCAGTCCAGGTAGTCGCGGAGGACCTGCGAGCGCGACGGGTGCCGCAGCTTCGACATCGTCTTGGACTCGATCTGACGGATCCGCTCGCGGGTCACGCCGTACACCTTGCCGATCTCGTCGAGCGTCTTCGGCTGACCGTCGGTGAGACCGAAGCGCATCGAGACCACACCCGCCTCGCGCTCGGACAGCGTGTCGAGCACCGCGTGCAACTGCTCCTGGAGCAGCGTGAACGAGACCGCCTCGGCCGGCACGATCGCCTCGGAGTCCTCGATCAGGTCGCCGAACTCGGAGTCGCCGTCCTCACCGAGCGGGGTGTGCAGCGAGATCGGCTCGCGGCCGTACTTCTGCACCTCGATGACCTTCTCCGGGGTCATGTCGAGCTCCTTGGCGAGCTCCTCCGGAGTCGGCTCCCGGCCGAGGTCCTGCAGCATCTGCCGCTGGACACGGGCCAGCTTGTTGATGACCTCGACCATGTGCACCGGGATCCGGATCGTCCGGGCCTGGTCGGCCATCGCGCGAGTGATCGCCTGCCGGATCCACCAGGTCGCGTACGTCGAGAACTTGTAGCCCTTGGTGTAGTCGAACTTCTCCACCGCGCGGATCAGACCGAGGTTGCCCTCCTGGATCAGGTCCAGGAACAGCATGCCGCGGCCGGTGTAGCGCTTGGCCAACGACACCACCAGGCGCAGGTTGGCCTCGAGCAGATGGTTCTTGGCCCGGCGGCCGTCCTCGGAGATCCAGTCGTACTCGTCGCGGACCTTGTCCTTGAGCTTGTTCGACTCGTCGGCGATCTGCTCCTCGGCGAACAGGCCGGCCTCGATCCGCTTCGCGAGCTCGACCTCCTGCTCGGCGTTCAGCAGCGGGACCTTGCCGATCTGCTTCAGGTAGTCCTTGACCGGGTCCGCGGTGGCCCCGGCGACCATCACCTGCTGCTCGGGCTCGTCGGTCTCGTCGGCCTCGGAGACCACGAAGCCCTCGTCCTCGGTGAGCTCCTTCTCCAGGACCTTCACCGCGTCCGGCTGGAAGTCGGACTCGTCCACCTCGTCGAGCGCGCGCGGCTTCCCGGTCTTCGGGTCGATGGACAGACCCGCTTCGGACACTGCCTTCTTCGCCGGAGCCTTCTTGGCAGCGGCCTTCTTCGCGGGGATACCGTCCTCCTTGGTGCTTGCGGCCTTCACCGCCGCCTTCTTCTTGGCGGCCGGGTCGGTCACTCGGGCGCTGGTCCTCTGAGCCGTACTACGGGCGGTGGCGGCCACGGCCCGGGCCGGCTCGGCGGGAAGGTTCTCGGACGAGCTGGACGACACGAATTACCTCTCGTCTGACGCAGGGTTTGTACAACGGTACGACTGATGGAGCTCGGGGTGTTGCTGAGTCTTGGGGTACTGCGGTTGGCGGCTGCTCGCTGGTCAGGCGGCGGCAACAGTCCATTGTAATCCGCGAACCAAGGCCACGCGTCGCACGACCCCCCAGAACCGCGCATTTCCGGGGGGTCGTCCAGCGAACTTTGCTCACCCGTTACGTGTCTGCCGCAGCGGCCGGGCCACCACCGGACGCCGGACCAACTGCTGCTCCTGTTTGAACTGCCGTACCTTCACCAGCGACGCCACGTCGATCACGTCCGCGACGGACTTGTACGCGCCGTCCTCGCCGTACGGCTCGGACGCTTCACGCCAGCCCCGCGGGCGCACCTTCAGCTGCTTGCCGAGCAGCGCGACGAAGATCTTCGCCTTCTGCGCGCCGAACCCCGGCAAGGCGGACAGCCTGGCCAGCAGATCGTCCCCGGACTTCACATCGCACCAGAGCCCCGATGCGTTACCGCCGTAGTGCTCGTCGAGGTGTTTGGCCAGGGTCTGGATCCGGGCCGCCATCGCGGTCGGGAACCGGTGCACCGCGGGCGGGCCGGCCACCACCTCGACGAAGGCATCCGGGTCGTAGTGCGCGACCGTGACCGGGTCGAAGGGGCCGATCATCCGTTTCGCGATCGCGACCGGGCCGGCGAACGCCCGCTCCATCGGGATCTGCTGGTCGAGCAACATCCCGACCAGCAAGGCGAACGGATCTCTGCTCAGCATCTCGTCGGCGTCGGGCTGTTGCGCCAGGCACAGCTTCCGGCTGCGTGTCGTAGTCACCTCAGTCCTCCCCTTCCTCGGCCTTCACGGCCAGCACCGGACACGGCGCATCCAGCAGCACCCGCTGCGCGTTGCTGCCGAGGATCAGCTTGCCGACCGGCGACCGGCGCCGCAGCCCGATCACGATGAACTCCGCGTGCACCTGCTCGGCGACGGCCACCAGGTCCTCCGCCGGGTCCAGGCCCCGCACCAGCTGCCGCACCTCGTACGGCACACCGGTCGAGTCGAGTTGCTCCCGAACCTCCGTCAGTGCCGCGTCGCTGGCCGCGGCCTCGTCGGTGTCGAAGCTGCGCCCGCCCCGATGCGAGTTCACCACCACCAGCTTGGCGTCCCGCAGCGTCGCTTCCTCCGCTGCTCGCCGAAGGGCCGCACGGCCTTCCGCCTTCGGCACATAACCCACGACGATGGTCGTCATCGCCCTGCCTCACCTCCGGGTGTGTGTCGACCCGTCTCGAACGATACTGCTCCCGACCCCGGTCGGCATCCGCTGCATTTGCACCTGTTGTGTCGCACCGGTGACGGAGGGCTGCCGGTGCCCGACTACTACCCGCCGCGGGCCTGCCTAACCTTCCGGTGGCCACACCTTTGCAGGGCTGTCACCAAAAGCGCCACCCCTGTAGTCCGGGTCGTTATCGAACTCGCAACAGTTCTGCCTCGTCGGGCGCCCCCGGACACGCCGTTGCCCAGGGCAAATGCGCGGGTTCCGTCAGGAGGACCGAGGTTCCGGGCAGGTCCGCTGCTGTCTCACGTTGTCTGGCGCAGTTGTCGAGACGAACCGGTTCAGTCGACCGGCCAGAGATGTACGGGCGTGTTGTCGTGCATGTGGTCGCGATAACGACGTAGCATCCCGCGCAACGCGTCCCGTCGGCTGTGCGAGCCCTTTGTATACAGGCGATGGAACTCGTCGGCCTGCCAGGACGCACCGTTGCGGTTGGTGAGGCACCGCTGCTCGATGATGCCCAGCAAGCGGTCGCGGACAGCGACGTCCACGCCCCACGCATCGAGACCGCGAACCGCCAACGGCAGCAGGCGTCTGAGCACCAGCTCGGTCGCGCGCGCGGTGCCGACGCCCGGCCAGAACACCTCGGCGTCGATGCCGTTGCGGGCCGCGTTGTGGAAGTTCTCCTCGGCGGCGCTGAACGACATCTGCGACCAGATCGGCCGTTCGTCGTCGGCCAGTGCGCGGACCAGGCCGAAGTAGAAGGCGCCGTTCGCGATCGTGTCGACGACTGTCGGGCCGGCCGGCAGCACCCGGTTCTCCACCCGCAGATGCGGCTTGTCCCGGACAACGTCGTACACAGGGCGGTTCCAGCGGTAGATCGTCCCGTTGTGCAGGCGTAATTCCGAAAGGGCTGGTGTATCACCGCGTTCCAGCACGGCGATCGGGTCCTCGTCGGAGGTGACCGGCAGCAGCGCCGGGTAGTAGCGGGAGTTCTCCTCGAACAGGTCGAAGATCGAGGTGATCCATCGCTCGCCGAACCACACCCGGGGCCGCACGCCCTGCGTCTTGAGTTCGTGCGTGCGGGTGTCGGCCGCCTGCTCGAACAACGCGATCCGGGTCTCGCGGAGCAACTCCTTGCCGAACAGGAACGGGGAGTTCGCCCCGACCGCGAGCTGTACGCCGGAGATCGCCTGGGCCGCGTTCCAGTACCGCGGGAACGCCTCGGGCGTGACCTGCAGGTGGAACTGGGTCGACGTACAGGCGGCCTCCGGGACGATGCTGTCCGCGGTCACCTGCAGCCGCTCCACGCCGTCGATGGAGATCTGCACGTCCTCGCCGCGGGCCGCGAAGATCTGGTCGTTCAGCAGCGCGTACCGCGGGTTGGTGCTGAGCGCCTCGCGGTGGATGTGCTCGGTCAGCAGCGTCGGCAGGATCCCGACGGTCACCATCGAGGACCCGGTCCGGGCGGCCTTCTCGTCGGCGGCGTTCAGGCTGTCGCGGATGTTCGACTCCATCGTGTCCAGCCCGAGGCCGTCGATCTGCCCGGGCGGGACGTTGATCTCGATGTTGAACTGGCCGAGCTCGGTCTGGAACGCGTCGTCCTCGATCGCGCTCAGCACCTCGCTGTTCTTCATCGCCGGGTCGCACTTCTCGTCGACCAGGTTCAGCTCGATCTCGATCCCGGTCATCGGCCGGTCCGGGGCGAACCGGTTCTCGCGCAGCATCCGCGCGAACGCGTCCAGATTGCGATGGACCTGTTCGCGGAACGCGGTCCGGTCCGCCCGGGTGAACTCGACCCGGTCGACTTCCTCACCCATCAGCGCGCCTCCCGTGCCGGCTGCCAGCGACAGCCTCTTAGAGCATGGCCTCAGTGTGCCTGAAGGTGCCCCCGAGTGCGCGCCTCAATCGCGTCGTGACCAGACGGTGGTCAGACCGGGTACACGATGAAGTCGTCCCGCTCGATCCGTACGGGCTGCTCCCCGGCCGCGGCAACCACCTCGACGAGCTCCGTCAGTACGGCGGGACGCAGCTGCAGGACGTGCTCGCCGGGGTGCTTGGCGGCGCCCATCTCGTAGTCCTTGCCCGGTACGTCGGTGAGCTCGATGTGTGCGCCCAGCACCCACTCGACCGGATTGCCCGCGGCAACGAACTCGCCCAGTCGCGCCATGCTCGCGCGGAACGCCGGCCAGTCCTTCACGTACAGCCGGCCCGGGTACAACGAGTCGCCGGTGAACAGCAGGCGGGTGCTCCGGTCGTACAGAGCGATGTCCGCGCCTTGGTGGCCCGGGATCGGGATGATGTCGACGATGCGCTTCCCGAGATCGATCGTGCCGGTGGTGTGCGGCCAGTTCTCCAGGCCGAAGTACTCCGCGACTTCCTCGGCGGATCGGCCTACGACACGTTCGAATCCTCCGTCGCCGCCGACGTGATCGCTGTGCCCATGGGTGTGGGCGACAACCAACTCCTGCTCGTCCACGAGCTCGTCGACGAGGGCGGGGAGGTCGGCGTGGCCGGTGCCGGTGTCGAGGAGGAGGGCTCGGGACTCGCCGAGGAGGAGGTAGAGGAACGGGCCTTCGAAGTTCGTGTGCAGGGCCTGGCGGATGATCGCCGTACGGTCGTCGTACCAGTGCACCTGATGGTCGGGCGTGGACGGGTCGGTGCCGTCGTCCCAGTGGGCCGGGAAGGTCATGGCGGGAATTGTCGGTGACGGCGGCGACAATTGACGAGTGCGTGATGATCCGTCGGTGCTGCACGTCGACCTGGACGCGTTCTTCGCGGCCGTCGAGCAGCGGGACAAGCCGTCACTGCGGGGCAAGCCCGTGGTCGTCGGCGGGATCGGCCTGCGCGGCGTCGTGTCGACCGCGTCGTACGAGGCTCGCCGGTACGGCGTTCGTTCCGCGATGTCCACCGCGGAAGCCCGGTCGCGCTGCCCGCACGCGGCGTACCTGAGTCCCCGCTTCGAGGTGTACCGCCGGACCAGCCGGGCGGTGATGGCCGAGATGCGGGCGCTGTCGCCGCTGGTCGAGCCGCTGTCGGTGGACGAGGCCTTCATCGACCTGACCGCGAGCGGGCTGACCGGCCTGACCGTCGACGAGGTCGAGGCGATCGCGAACGATCTGAAGGACGCGATCCGGAAGGTGAGCGGCGGGCTGACCGCCTCGGTCGGCGCCGGTACGTCGAAGCTGATCGCGAAGATCGCCAGCGATCTCGACAAACCCGACGGCGTGGTCGTCGTGCCGGCCGGGACCGAAGCCGAGTTCCTCGCGCCGATGGAGGTGACCGTGATCCCGGGCGTCGGGCCGGCCACCGCACAGCGGCTCAGCATGTCCGGCGTCCGGACCGTCGCCGACCTGCAGCAACTGGACGAGGACGAGCTGATCCGCCAGGTCGGCTCGGCGCACGGCACCAGCCTGCACCGGCTCGCGATCGCGGCCGACGACCGGCCGGTGGTGAGCGACCGGGAGACGAAGTCGGTCAGCGTCGAGGACACGTTCGAGACCGACATCATCGACCGCACGCTGCTCACCGCGATCAGCGACCGGATGGCGCACCGGGTCGCGGAACGCCTGCAGAGGGCGCAGCTGTCCGGGCGCACCGTCACGGTCAAGACACGGATGCACGACTTCACCACGCACACCCGTTCGTCGACGCTGGCCGGGCCAACCGACGACCCGCGCGTGGTTGCCCGGGTGGCGCGGCGGTTGCTCGAGGAGAGCGACATCGGTGGCGGGATCCGGTTGCTGGGCGTAGGTGTCTCGTCACTGGCCGACTGGATCCAGGACGACCTGTTCACCGAGGACGAGCACGCCGACAATCCGATCGAGCTCGTCGAGTTGCCGGCCCGTCCGCGCGATCTGGTCGGCTTCCACCCGGGTCAGGACGTTGTCCATCCCGACTACGGCCCCGGCTGGGTCTGGGGCTCCGGTCGCGGCCGGGTCACGGTGCGCTTCGAGACTGCCGACACTCCCCCGGGTCCCGTCCGGACCTTCTCCATCGACGATCCCGCGCTGACAAAAGTGCAGCACGTCGGGGCCGATGCTGACGACGAACCCGAAACCGGCCAGAATGTCGAGAATGGATGAGGTTGGGCGGGGTGTGTACCCGTTCTGTGGGCCGTGCACGGCGACGTCGGAGGCTTGGCGGGCCGCTGAGGTGCGCGGGCCGATGGGTGGGCGGTTCTACGGGCATCGCGACGTCTGCGAGAACTGCGGGTCCTCGGTGCGGACGCTGTACAAGACCGTGTTGTGGGTGCCGGTCTCCAAGGTCGGGCGGTACCGGATCGTCCCCACCGGAGGTCGCTCGTACGTCGGCCGCAAGGTGATCGAGCAGCCACTGCGGACCGTCGTACGGCGGGAACCGGTGTCGGCGATCGCGCAGTATCCGGAGCTGGACGGTACGCCGGACTACAAGCAGGCCGAGGCGTACTGGCTGGACCGCGAGCCCGGTCAGGCGCTGCCGCACTACCAGGCCGCGCTGGCCGAGCGGGAACAGCTGCTGGGCGCGGACGACCCGGCGACGTTGCGGGTCCGGTTGCGGGTGGCTCAGGGGTTGCTCGCCACCGCCAACTACGGCCGGGCGATCGCTTGGTTCGAGCTGCTGACGCCGCAGCTCGTCGAGGTGTTCGGTTCACATCATGAGCTGACGCGGACGGCGGCGGAGGCGGTGACCGGTGCGCGGCTGATGGTCGGTGGGCCACGGTCCGAGGCTCAGCTGCTCGCGGACATCGTGGCGGCGGACGTGTCGAGTGGAGCGGATGCGCAGTTGCTGCGCGATCAGGCGGCGCTGGGGAAGGCGCAGCTCGCGTGCGGCGACATCTCGGACGCGGTCGAGACGCTGATCGAGGTCGTGCGACACGCCGTGCCAGGGCATCCGGACACTGCTGTTTATCGCAGTGCGCTGGCTGAGGCGTGCGAGGTCGCGGAGGCCCGGGGGAAGAAGCGTGACGTCCAGTTGGCGGGCGCCGCGCGTCAGCTGCTCAACCGCGCAGACGCACCGACAAGCACGTAGGGATTACAGCAGCAGTTCGAGGCCTTCGTCGGCCGCGATCACTTCGCCTTCGAAGACAGCCTCCGCCTCACGCACCGAGACAGCTCGATCAGAACCCGGCCAGAAGTGCGTCAGCAACAACCTGCGGGCACCACGCGCGCCATGGGCCGCCTCGGCTGCCGTCATCAGGTAGCGGTCGGAAGCGTCTCCCTGCAGCGTCGCGTCGGAGATGAAGAGATCGGTATCGGCCGCGAGCTTCCGTAGTTCGGGTGACGGTCCGCTGTCTCCTGTGTAGGCGATCGAGATCCCGGGCGCCGACAACCGCACACCGAGATTCGTCTTGTAATGCGGGAGTTCCACCGTCAGTACGTCGAACGGCCCGATCCGCGTCGTCGACGCCAGGTCGTGTACGTCGAACACCTCCGCCGGATCCGGGTTCGGCTCGAGCGCACGGAGTACGTCGAGGACGCCCGGAGCGCAGTGCAGCGCGACCGGGTCCGCATCGGGCGCCTCGTAGTGCCGCACCCGCGCGAGGGCACTCACGTCGACGCAGTGGTCCGGGTGCTGGTGCGTCACCACGACCGCGTCGACTTCACCGTGCGGAGAGTGTTCGAGCAGCCGCGGCAGAGCGGCGTACCCGAGATCGAGTACGACCCGGAAACCGTCGTACTCCAGCAGGAAGCCGGCACACGCGCGACCCGGCTCCGGCCAAGCGCCGCAGGAGCCGAGGACCGTCAGCGACCTCACGCGAACGGCTGGTTGGACGGCACGATCTCTTTGCCGAGTGGCAGCAGCGAGACCGGGATCAGTTTGAAGTTCGCGACGCCGAGCGGGATGCCGATGACGGTCAGGCAGAGCGCGATCCCGGTGGTCAGGTGGCCGAGCGCCAGCCACCAGCCGGCGAAGACGATCCAGATCAGGTTGCCGATCAGCGCGCCCGCGCCGGCCGTCGGCTTGTCGACCACGGTCCGGCCGAACGGCCACAGCGTGTACCCGGCGATCCGGAACGCCGCGACCCCGAACGGGATCGTGACGATCAGCAGGCAGCAGATGATCCCGGCGAGCGCGTATCCGACCGCCAGCCAGAACCCGGCCAGCACCAGCCAGATCAGGTTGAGAAGCGTCTTCATGCCTCCCAGCCTGCCACCTGGCGGGTGTGTTCCCGGACCAGCTCGGCGACAAGTCCGGGATCCTTCCGGGGTATCCAGTGGCCGCCCCTGACCACCTTTACCGTCAGGTTCGGGGCCCAGCGTGCGATGCCGGTCTGGAGGGCGGTGGTGACGAACGGGTCGTCCTCCGGTGAGACCGCCAGTACGGGGATGTCGGTACGGCGTTCCTCCGGGTTGATGAGCCGGCGGAGGACGTTGGCGCGGTACAGCTTCATGCCGTTGACGTAGTCGCCGATGCTGCGGTTGTGGGTCTCGTCCTGCGGTTCGAGGCGGTTGAACGCGCGCTGCGCCCAGCCCTTCCGCCAGGCGAGCTCGGGCAACCATGGGAGGTGGAAGTAGAAGATGTACCAGGAGTGCAGCAATTGTTTGAGCGCCGCGCGGTCCCACCGGCGAAGAAAATACCCGGCGTGATCCAGCGAAGGCCCGGAAATGCTTGTGAACGAAGCGATTCGGTCCTGTAGTTCTGGGGCAGTCACTGGGTGCCAGGATTGGATCGAACCCCAGTCGTGCGCCAGCACATGCACCGGGCCGTCGGGTGACACCTCCTGGAGGACCGCCTGGAAATCCTCCTGTAAGCGGTCCAGGGAATACGCGGAGGTGTTGGTCGGGTTGTCCGATTCGCCAGCGCCGCGTACGTCGTACGTGACGACGTGGAAATCCGAGGCTAGTTCTTCGGCGACCGACGACCACAGCGACGCGTTGTCCGGGTAGCCGTGCAGGCAGATGAGGACGGGGGCGCCGGGGTTGGGGTAGGTGTAGACGGCCAGGCGGGTGCCGTCGCGGCTAGTAGTGGTCGACCGAGAGGGTGGCAAAGGTCAGTCCCGCTTTCACCAGACGTTCGCGCAGGGCGGGACCCATCGCGGCGGCGGTTGTGGTTTGGCCGGCTGTCTCCGGGAGGTCATCGAGCGCCAGGCAGAGCGCGCTCTCGGCGAGCATCTTGGCGGTTTCGTCGTACCCGGGATCGCGACCCGCGACCTCGGTGATCACCTGCTTGCCGCCGCCGCGCCCGACGAAGCGGACGTTGAACCAGGACCGGCCCCGCGTCTCCGCGCTCGGACCGTCGCCGGGCTGCAGCCGCTTCAGCAGCGCGTTGCGCACCGGCGGCACCTGCGCGCCGGCGACCAGCAGCCCCACCCCACCGATGCCCGCGGCAACAGTCGGCAGGTGCTTCAGCGCTGCGTAGTGCGAGTACCGGAAATCCGGCCCGTAGCGATCCAGCAGCCGCGCCGAGAACGCCACGATCTGCGGATCGATCGTCGGCAGCGGAACCGCCCAGAACCCTTGCTGCCGGTGGATCCTGCCCGCCACCGCCCGGGCCTTCCGCCCCACGGGTCGCGCCTCCGCAGCCCGCCGCGCCCGATGCGCTTCGAGGTTCTGCTTCGGCCGCGAGAACGCGGTGATCGCGGTGTGGAACGTCCCACCCGACGGCCGCCCACCGGCGCGCAGCAACCCGTCGACCTGGATCGGCACGTTCTGCGGCAACTGCTCGACGGTGTACTGCACGCCGAGGTCGTACGGAATCGAGTCGAAACCGCACGCATGGATGATCCGCGCACCGGTCTGCTTCGCGCGTTCGTCGTACCGCACGTACATCCGGTCCAGGAACTCCGGCTCACCGGTCAGATCGAGGTACCCGGTGCCGGTCTCCGCACAGGCCGCGACCAGCGGTTCGCCGTACTGCACGTACGGGCCGACGGTCGTGGCGACGACTTTCGTGGACTCGGCCAATGATCGCAGCGACCTCGGCTCGGTCACGTCGGCATACAGCACGTCCTTGCCGAACCGCTCCAGCTTCGACTTGTTGCGTCCGGCAACCGCCCAGCGCGTCCCGTCCGGCGCGTTCTTCGCCAGGTACTCCGCGGTGAGCGCTCCCGTGAAACCGGAAGCCCCGAGTAGTACGACGTCGTACCCGCGGCTCATTTCCCGGCCGCCTTCTCCGCATCGGCCAGCCCGCCCGCGCCCGTCGGCCGCGACGACGCCGCTGCGCCACGCGCCCGCACGTCCGCGAGCGCCGCCGCATCGGCCTTCGGCACGCTGAACCTCGAACCCGCCTCGATGAGGTGCGGCAGCGCCCACCGCACCACCTTCAGCGCACCGATCCAGCCCGGTACGTGCACGGTCCGCGAGCGCTTCTTGATCCCCTCGACGAACTTCTCGACCGCGAACTCCAGCGGATAAGTCCTGCCCACCATCGGGATCCCGGTCCGCACCTTGCCGAACACCGGGTGGCTGTCGACCCCGCGCACCATGTCGGTGTCGACGAAAGTCATGTGCGCGACACCGACCCGTACGCCGAGGTGCTTCAGCTCGGCGCGCAACGTGTCGCCCATCGCCTCGACGCCGGCCTTCGCCACGTTGTACGACGCCAGGCCGGGAATGCGCACGATCGCCGCCAGCGACGACACGAGCAGCAGATAGCCCTTGCTCTCCAACAGGTACGGCAGTGTGAGGTGCACGGTCCGCCAGACACCGAGCAGGTTCACCTCGATGACCCGCTCCCACGCCTTCGGGTCCATGCTCCGGGTGAAGCCCGGCGCGGCGATGCCGGCGTTCGCCATCACGGCGTCGATCCGGCCGTACCGCGCCGCGATCTCCTCCACGGCGGTCCGCAGCGAGTCCACGTCGGTGACGTCGGCCTCCCACCACCCGGCGTCCGGGCCACAGTCCTCCGCGACCTTCTTCAGCTCGTCCGGCTCGAGGCCCACGAGCGCGAGCCGGGCGCCGTCCTCCGCCAACTTCCGGGCGACCGCGGCGCCGATTCCCCGGGAGGCTCCGGTGATGAGCACGACTTGACCGGCCAACGGACGCATCGGGACCTCCAGCTTGTTGAGTGGATACTCAACAGTAGGTGCTTGTTGACCGTTTACTCAATAGACTGCGCGGTATGAGCCGGACCACTGCCCGCTTGCGCCCGGACGAACGGCGTACGCAGATCCTCCAGGCCGCCCGCCGGGTGCTGCTGGCCGACCCGCACCGCGAGTTGACCGTCGAACTGGTCGCCGCCGAGGCCCGGGTCTCCCCCGCGCTGCTGTTCCACTACTTCGGCTCGAAGAAGAAGTTCCAGTACGCCGTCATCGAGGAGGCGGCCGCCGAGGTCATGCTCCGGACCGCGCCGGATCCGTCGCTGCCGCCGGACGAGCAGCTCCGAGCGGGCATCCGCGCGTTCGTCCGGGCCGTCCTCGAGGCGCCGCAGCTCTACCGGGCGACACTGCTGATGTCCGCGGCCGGCGATCCGGAGATCCGCGCACTGCACTCCGAGCTGCGGCGGGTCTTCAGCCGGTGGGTGATCGGCGCGGTCGCAGAGCGTGGCATCGAGGTCACCCCCGTCGTCGAACTCGCCTGTCACGGCTGGCAGGGTTACGTCGAACAGACCCTGCTGGTCTGGATCGACAACCCGACCGTCTCGCCGGAGGCTCTCGAGCACCTGTGCGAGCAGTCGCTGGACGCCATCCTGACGACGACCGGTGTCTCGACGACCGGCCCCTCGACGACGAATTGATGAGAGCAGATGAACAAGTTCTTCCTGATCGTCCACATCCTCGCCGCCATCCTCTGTGTCGGCCCGATCACCGTCGCGGCCAGCATGTACCCGCCCCTCGCCAAGAAGATGCTCGCAGCACAGACCCCGGACGCGGGCGGTCTCCAGGTACTGCACCGGATCACCACTGTGTACGCGTGGGCGAGCCTCGTCGTACCGCTCTTCGGGTTCGCGCTCGCAGGCAGCATGCACGTGATGGGTGAGGCGTGGCTGATCATCTCGATCGTCCTGACGCTGGCCGCCGCCCTCGTCCTCGCGTACCTGGTCGTCCCCGCGCAGTCCGCCGTACTCGCGGTGGCGGGCGGTACGCCGGAAGAGCGGAGCGCCGTACTCCCCAAGGCAAAGCTGCTCTCGATGACGTCCGGGATCTTCGCGCTGCTCTGGCTGATCGTGCTCGTCCTGATGGTGGTCAAGCCGGGACATCACAGAGGGTAGGGTCATGCCGTGCTGACGGTCGCCACGGTGAATGTGAACGGGATCAGGGCCGCCTTCCGGCGCGGAATGGGACCGTGGCTGGAGGACACCGACCCGGACGTGTTGCTGATGCAGGAGGTCCGCGCGCCGGACGAGGTACTGCGCGACCTGCTCGGCGCGGACTGGAACATCGCGCACGCGGAACCGGCGATCGACGGGCACAAGGGCCGCGCCGGCGTCGCGGTCGCGACGCGGCGGCCGCTCAAGGGCGAACGTGGCGAGCTCGGCCCGGCGCGCTTCGACGGCAGCGGCCGCTGGGTGGAGGCCGACCTGGTGCTCGACGACGGTACGACGCTGACCGCTGTCAGCACGTACGTCTTCACCGGCGAGTTCGAGACGCCATCGCGGCAGGAGGAGAAGTACGCCTTCCTGGACGCGATCACGGACCGGCTGACCGCGCTGCGCGCCGACGGGCGGCAGGTGCTGATGTGCGGCGACCTGAACATCGCGCATCGCGAGGTCGACCTGAAGGCCTGGAAGGCGAACCGGAAGAAGAGCGGTTTCCTGCCCGAGGAACGAGCGTGGCTGGACCGCCTGTTCGAGGCCGGCTGGGTCGACCTCGGCCGCAAGTTCGGCGGCGAAGGCCCCGGGCCGTACTCGTGGTGGTCCTGGCGCGGCAAGGCCTTCGACAACGACGCCGGCTGGCGGATCGACTACCAGATCGCCTCCCCTGAGCTCGCCGGCGCCGCGACGAACTGCGTCGTCCACCGCGCCCCGACGTACGCCGAACGATGGAGCGACCACGCCCCGGTCGTCGCGACGTACGGAGTCTGACCGCTGCCCGGTAGTCTCGCCGCATGGTTGAGAAATCTGGTGTTGAGCCGCCGGTCGCGGCGCGCAAGCCGGTGCAGCGGACGCACCACGGCGACACGTTCGTGGACGACTACGAGTGGCTCCGGGACAAGACCAACGACGAGGTACTGGACTACCTGCGGGCCGAGAACGCCTACACCGAGGCCCGCACGGCACACCTCGAATCGTTGCGTGAGGCAATCTTCAAGGAGATCTCGGACCGCACGCTGCAGACCGACCTGAGCGTGCCGGCCCGGCGGGGCGGTTACTGGTACTACTCCCGCACCATCGAAGGTCAGCAGTACTCGGTGCACTGCCGGGTCAAGGTGGACGGCGACCAGCCGCCCGCGCTCGACGGCGAGATCGCCGGCGAAGAGGTGATGCTCGACGGCAACGAGGTGGCGGGCGACAACGAATTCTTCTCGCTCGGCACCGTCGACGTCTCCCCCGACGGCCGGCTGCTGGCGTACTCGGTGGACCTCAAGGGCGACGAGCGGTTCACGCTGCGGATCAAGGACCTGAGCACCGGCGAGCTGCTGCCGGACGAGCTGCCCGACGTGCACTACGGCTCGGCCTGGTCGGCCGACGGCTCGACGATCTTCTACACCAAGGTCGATGACGCCTGGCGCCCGTACCAGGTCTGGCGGCACACGCTCGGCGCGTCCGAGGACTTGCTGGTGATGCAGGAGCCGGACGAGCGGTTCTGGGTCGGCGTCGACCTGACCCGCAACGAGCAGGCGATCCAGATCTCGCTCGGCAGCAAGCTGACCAGCGAGGTCTGGCTGCTGGACGCGAACAACCCGGCCGGTGAACCGGTCGTGGTCGCACCCCGCCGCGAGGGCGTGGAGTACGACGTCGAACATGCCGGCGACCAGCTGCTGATCACGCACAACGCGGACGCCGCCAACTTCTCCCTCGCCACCGCACCGCTCGACAACCCCGGCGAGTGGACGACGATGATCGAGGGCGACGAGACCAGCCGCCTGCTCGGCGCGGACGCGTTCGCCGACCACGTCATCCTCTACCGGCGCCGCAACGCGCTCACCGAGCTCGCGATCATGCGCCGCACCGGCGACACCTTCGGCGCCCCGGAAGCGCTCGAGTTCGACGAGCCGATCTACACCGTCTCCCCCGGCCGCAACGACGAGTGGCACGACACCCGGTACCGGTTCGGTTACACCTCCCTGGTCACGCCCGGTTCGACGTACGACGTCGACGTCGCGACCGGCGAGCGGCGCCTGCTCAAGCAGCAGCCCGTCCTCGGCGGGGTCGACCTCGGCGCGTACACCCAGTACCGGGAATGGGCCACCGCGCCGGACGGGACCAAGGTGCCGATCTCGATGGTCGCCCGCAAGGACGTCGCGAAGGACGGCAACGCCCCGGTCGTGCTGTACGGCTACGGCTCGTACGAGAGCTCGATGGATCCGTGGTTCTCGATCCCCCGGCTGTCACTGCTCGAGCGCGGTGTGGTGTTCGCGATCGCGCACGTCCGCGGTGGCGGCGAGCTCGGCCGGCACTGGTACGACGACGGCAAGATGCTGACCAAGCGGAACACCTTCACCGACTTCGTCGCGGCCGCCGAGCACCTGGTGCAGGCCGGCTGGACCAGGCCGGAACGGCTCGTCGCGCAGGGTGGCAGCGCGGGCGGCCTGCTGATGGGCGCGGTCGCGAACCTGGCCCCCGAGGCGTTCGCCGGAATCGTCGCGGAGGTCCCGTTCGTGGACGCGCTGACGTCGATTCTCGACCCGTCGCTGCCGCTGACGGTGATCGAGTGGGAGGAATGGGGTAATCCGCTCGCGGACCCCGAGGTGTACGCGTACATGAAGTCCTACTCGCCGTACGAAAACGTCACCGCGCAGCACTATCCGCGGATCCTCGCGATCACCAGCCTGAACGACACCCGGGTGTTGTACGTCGAACCGGCGAAATGGGTGGCGAAACTCCGGGCCACCGCGACCGGCGATTCCGAGGTGCTGCTGAAGACCGAGATGGAGGCCGGGCACGGCGGCCGCAGCGGCCGGTACGACGCCTGGCGCGAGGTCGCGTTCTCGCTCGCCTGGGAACTGGACACCCTCGGCCTGAGCTGAGAAAAGCGGGAATTGGTGCCCTTCGGCGTGTGTTGTGCAACACATCGGAGGGCACCAATACGTTCATGGGGAATTGCTGCCAGGAACTCTCAGGGAACCTTCAGGCTGTTTACACACTGGTACCGGAATCTTGAACCCTACTCGAGCGTTGCTCTCCATGTAACGACGAAGGGAGTTTCGGTGGCTCGCACGGCTCGTGTCCGCAGCACGGACGACGGAATCGACGGCAAGGACAGTGTTGGTCTCTACCTCGAGGAGATCGCACGCACTCCTTTGCTGACGGCTGAGGAAGAGGTCGAGCTCGCTGAGACGGTCGAAGCAGGACTCCTGGCGGAGCAACTGCTGGCCGAGGGGCGGGTTGGACGGAAGAAGGGCGGAGCGCCCAAATATGCGACGGAGGAAGAGCTGGAGTGGCTGGCCGACGAGGGCCGGCGCGCACAGCAGCGGTTCGTGACCGCGAACCTCCGGCTCGTGGTGTCGATCGCCCGCCGGTACGGGCGGTCCCAGATGCCGCTGCTGGACCTGGTCCAGGAGGGCAACACGGGACTGATCCGCGCGGTGGAGAAGTTCGACTACCGGAAGGGTTTCAAGTTCTCGACGTACGCGACGTGGTGGGTGCGGCAGGCGATCACCCGCGGTATCGCGCAGCAGGCCCGGGTGGTCCGGCTGCCGGTGCACGTGGTGGAGCAGCTGAACCAGATCGGGTCCGCCCGGCGCACGCTGGAGCGCAAGTTCGGGCGTGAGCCGGAGATCGACGAGATCGCGGCCGAGCTGGGCCTGGACGAGGAGCGGGTCACCGAACTGATCCGCATCGGCCGGGACCACATCAGCCTGAACAGTCCGGTCGACGACGAGGGTGAGACCTCGCTGGGTGACCTGATCGCGGCCGAGACCGCGCCGGGTCCGGACCAGCTGGTCGCCGACGCGTCGGACCGCTCGGGCCTGTTCAGTCTGGTCGACCAGCTTGACCCGCGGTCGGCCGACGTGATCCGCCGCCGGTACGGTCTGCACGACGGCCGCCAGGCCAAGCTGGCCGATATCGGCGCGGTGCACGGCATCTCGGCGGAACGGGTCCGCCAGATCGAGCGCGAGGCGCTGGGCCGCCTCCGCCTGCTGGCAGATCCGACCCTCGCCGCGTAGTAACACGCAGCATCTGTAAGGACACCACCCGAAACCCCTCAGGACCCCTGGGCCACGATCTGGCCCGGGGGTCCTTTCGGTGTCAGGCGGCGGCAGCGTTCCAGGAGTCGATCAGGGCGGGCAGCTCGGACAGCCGCTGGACGGTCGCGTCTGGCGTGCCCTCGGTGTGGCCGATCTGCTCGCGCGGGATCGCGCTGTGTGGCAGGTGAGCGGCGCGCATGCCGGCGTTCTGCGCACCCCAGACGTCGTCGAACAGCCGGTCGCCGACGAACAGGCACCGCGCCGGGTCCGACACCCCGACCGCGCGCATGGCCGCCAGGAACGTCTCCGGGTGCGGCTTGGTGTACGGGATCTCGCTGGTGTAGACCGCACCGTCGAGCAACTGGAGCACACCGTCGCGGGCGAAGATCTCCTCGTGCCTGCGCCGCGGCCAGATGGTGTTGGACAGCACGCCGACCTTCAGCCCGCGGGCGCGGAGCGCCTGTAGCGTCTCGATCGCGTCCGGCTCGAGGACCGTGTGCGGGTCCCACTGACGCTCGTACTCCGCGAGGGCCTCCGGGGTCAGTTGGACCTCGGCGAGCAGGCAGACCTCCTCCAGCGTGCTGCTCCGGTGCTCGTCGCGCGAGCGCCGCCAGATCGAGCCCTCGGCCGCGACCAGCCGGGCCGCCAACTCCTCGGCCTGCGCCTCGTCGAGCACCGTGGTCACCGCCCGCCACGTGTCGTGCAGGGAGATGTCGTGCCAGGTTGCCAGCGTGCCGCCCCAGTCGAACAGCACGGCATCGATCTTCGCGTTCGTCACCCGGCAAAGCCTGCCAGACCGCTCCGACAGTTCTCGCGTGGTTTTTCAGCTCAGCCGGCTGATCTCGCGCCGCCGCGCCAGCCAGAGGACCGCGACGGCGTACGCCCCGAGGCCGATACTGTCGAACACGAGCAGCGTCCACGGGGCGCCGCCCTGCTGGTCCCACGCACTGCCCTGACCCATTGCCGCAGGCAACAAAAAGGCGAACAGGTTGTTGAGTGCGTGCAGTGCGATCGCGGCCTCGAGTCCCCCGGTCCGCACGGTCAGCCAGCCGACCGTCACCGCGAACAGGAACACGTCGGCCATCGCCCAGCCGGTATACCCGTGCCCGAGGACGAACGCGGCGCCACCGACCACGATCCCCGGC